>JBBKXR010000238.1:0-13313 GCA_037969585.1 Verrucomicrobiales bacterium | reverse complement strand
GTGATGGCTCCGGGAGGAATGCCGACGCGGTCGAGGGCGTCGATGCCGGTGGGGTGGATCGGGAACTCGGGCGAGTGGCTATCCTCTTCGGCCTCGTCTTCGGATGGATCTTCATTTCCAGAACTGATATTTTCCGGGAGCCGAATGGCGGCGTGGGCTTCGGGAAAGTGCTCGCGAAGCTGTTGACGCAGTTGGATGAGGCTGTCGGTCGGGCTTGCCATTGAGTGTTTTTATGAACAGTATCACGGTGGCGGGGATTTGGCGATGGGGTTTTTGTTCTTTGTTCTTGGTTTGTTGTTCTTTGTTTCGTCCAGCGCGGACCGCCGAGACGGCGGTATCACGTTTTCGTCCACTGGTGGCGGGCTGAGCGCACCGCCCTACAATTTCCATTTCATTTGCTGCGGTCGGTTGAGTTGCAATTCAGGGTTGCGTTGTGAGCGGCAATTCTGTTGGATCGGCGGGTCATGGAAGTTGGTCTGTCAGGCATCGATTATGCGGTGCTCGTGATTTATCTCGCGGGTACGCTGGCTTTGGGCGTAGCCATCGGGTGGAAATTCAAGACGGGTAAGGACTTTTTCCTGGCGGGACGATCGCTGCCGTGGTGGGCGATCGGCATGTCGTTGGTGGCGAGTGATATTGGCGGCACAGATATCATTGGCGTCGGCGGCGCGGCGCACAAATTCGGGCTGTCGGTGGCGAACTTTGAGTGGATCGGTTGTGTGCCGGCGATGATCGTTGCGGCGTTTGTGTTTGTGCCGCTGTTCTGGCGCATGGGCGTTTACACAATTCCGGAATATCTGGAGCGGCGCTTTAATGTCGGCGCGCGGGTGTCACTGGCGACCTGCTGGGTGATTTTCATGGCCTGCAATCTAGGCATCATGTTGTTCGCTTCGGCGAAGATGCTCAATGTGTTGCTCGGTTGGGATCCGACGCTGTGCATCTTTATGAGTGCGCTGTTGGTCGGTGTTTACACGATGGCGGGCGGGCTCAAGGCGGTGGTCTACACGGATGTGATTCAGTGTGTGGTGATGATCGGCGGCTGCCTGCTGGTGCTCGGCATCGGCTTGTATGATGCGGGCGGAATCGCAGGGCTGCGCGAGCAGTTGGCGGCGAAGCCGGAGCACATGGAGTTGCTGTTGCCGGCCGATACCGAAGCGCCGTTTCCGTGGACCGGGATTTTGTTCGGGCTGGCGCTGATTTTATCGCCGGCTTACTGGATTGGGAACCAAGCAATCGTGCAGCGTTCGCTGGGGGCGAAGAGTGAGTTTCACGCGCAGGCGGCCTATGTGTGGGGCGCACTGCTGAAAATCATTATCCCGTTCATCATCGTTGTGCCGGGGCTGATTGCGGTAGCAAAATTTCCAGGGCTCGAGGACAGCGATCAGGCATTTCCGATGCTGGCGTCGACCTTGTTGCCGGTCGGTTTACGCGGGCTGTTTCTGGCGGCGTTCGTGGCGGCGCTGATGTCGAGTGTCGACTCGTATCTGAATGCGGCGGCGACGATAGTGACCAGCGATTTCTACAAGCGCTTGATCCGGCGCGATGCCAGCGAGGCGCAGATGCTGAGAGTCGGGCGGATCGTTACGGCGGCCCTGCTGGTGTGGGCGGTCGGCTTTGCATTTTACATCGCCAGCTTGAAGGAGGGGTCAGGTGTCTATGCGATTTTTCAGACGCTGATGTCGTTTTTCCAAGGGCCGGCATTGGCGGTGATTCTGGCGGGATTTTTCTGGAAACGCGCCAATGGCACGGGGGCGCTGGTGGGGTTCATCAGTGGGGTGATCTGCGCGGTTGGGCTTTTCGCGATCGATCGATGGCACGAGGCATTCGGTTGGCAGCCTTTGTTCAAAATCGGTGAGCCGTTTCTGTATTTTTCGGTGTGGGCTTTTGTGGTCGCGGTGGTCGGCATCGCTGTCGGGAGTTGTTTCGGCACACCGCCAAAATCGCAAGCGGACTTGCTCGCTCAGGCGGCGCAAGATCGATTAAATGAAAAACAACAACAAGAAGGAGGCGCCGCGGCATGACACCATTGCACTGGATCGGTGATCTGATTCGCCAAGCGGTAATCGCAGTGCCAATGGGGGCGGTGCGTGCGCTGTTTGTCGCCCTGTTGCTGGGGCTGTTGGTGTGGGTACTGCGTTTACCCAAAGAGCGGACGCGGCCGCCTTTGGAAGACGGCTCAGGCTACGATGAGAAAAGCCTGAGCGGAAATCTCAAGCTGTGGGCAGCGCTGGCGCTGGGCCTGATGGCGCTGATCTACTTGATCGTGTAGACGCAGCAGAGAAACAAAACGCCGATGCGGGCGTGTACGCGGACCGATGCTTCACTCGAAGCCGTAGAACAGCACGGCGGGGTAATCGCGGTAGGGATTGGTCCCTTCGGCAAGTTCGACGCCCATAAGAACGAGGTAGAGGCCAGTCGAATTTGGTTGAAAGGTCATCGCTGCCGAAATCTGTGCAGGTTCGGATTTGGTTGCTGCCACTTCGCGTGACTGTGCGTCGTAAATGCGCATCGACAGACTCGTGGAGTCGTTGGCTTTTTCCGCTTCGATGGCGAAGAAGAAACGATAGGTATTGCCCTTGAAAAACTGCAAGCGCACGGCCTTGCCTGTCTGGGCAGTGACGTTGCCTTTCCAGTAGTCTTCGCGAAGCATGAAGTCATCGTTTTCCAGATACGACGAGGCAGCAGTGAGCGCGGCGTGTTCCGGCGAATCAGGTGGGAACGGGTTGGCTTCGTTGGCGCGGGTCGCGGGTGCGACGGCGAGCAAGGCTGACACAATGATCAGTCCAATGACTCGAAAGAAATGGGCTGGTGTTGCTTTCATGGAAATCGATATCGGGGGGGGGCAGGAGTCGGGGATTTGAGGAAATATCAGGGAGGCCCGATTTTGCCAAAATAGTCCGCAAAGCTGTTGGCGGCAAATGGCGAGTTTCGGTGATGGCTTGAACGCCTCGGGCTGTGGTTCGCAATTGCCAGCAGGCGGCAGATGCGATCTACTGGCCGCATGCCTAGACGATACGCTTCTCAGCTACTTACTTTCTGTTGTCTGCTGGCTTGGGTCTGTGACAGGGCGGGCGCTGCAGAAAAACCAAATTTTCTGTTCATCATCGCGGATGATTGCACCTATTCGGACCTCGGTTGTTACGGAGGGCAAGCGATCACGCCGAATATTGACAAGCTGGCGACGCAGGGGATGCGCTTCACTCACTGCTTCCAGGCAGCGCCGATGTGTTCGCCGACGCGGCACAATATTTACACGGGCCTTTATCCGGTGAAGAGCGGGGCGTATCCGAATCACACCTTTGCCAAGGATGGCACGAAGAGTGTCTACCACTATCTGGGCGACCTTGGCTACCGCGTGGCTTTGAGTGGAAAAACGCACATCGCCCCGAAAGAGGTGTTCCCATTTGAGTACTCGAGCGACGGCAATAATCCAGATCTCGAAGTCATCGAAAAACTGATGGCGGAATCGAAGACGGCGGAAAAACCATTCTGCTTGTTTGCCTGTTCCAATGAGCCGCATTCGCCGTGGGATAAAGGTGATCCGTCGCAGTATGATCCCGAAAAAATCAAACTGCCGCCGTACTTCGTCGACACGCCGGAAACGCGCTCGGCGATGCAGGCTTATCTCGCTGAGATCACTTATTACGACTGGCAGGTCGGCCAGTTGCTCGAGCTTTTGGAAAAACACCAGCTCGCGGATAATACCGTGGTTATGGTGGTCAGTGAGCAGGGTTCGGGAATGCCTTTTGCCAAATGGACGCTTTACGATCCGGGCATTCAGAGCGGGGCGATCGTACGCTGGCCGGGTATCGTTGAGGCTGGTGTCGTCAGCGATGCATTGATCGAGTACGTCGATATTTTGCCAACCTTTGTCGATGCGGCAGGCGGTGAGGTAGTGGAAGTGCTGGAGGGAAAAAGTCTGGTGCCGCTGTTGAAGGGCGAGACCAATTCGCACAAAGAGCACGTCTATTCGATCATGACGACGAAGGGGATTATCAATGGCAGCGACGAGTTCGGCATTCGCGCGGTGCGTTCACGGGAGTTCAAATACATACGCAACCTCACGCCTGATACCAAGTTCACCAACGCCTGCTCGCAGGACGAAGTATTCCAGTCATGGAAGGCAGCGGCACAAGCTGGCGACGAACGCGCGGCGAATCTGGTGCGGCGCTATCACCATCGGCCAGCTGAGGAACTCTACGCAGTGGGCGAGGATGCAGGGCAGGCGTGGGAGATAAAGAATCTCGCCGCCGACCCCGCCTACGCCAAAACATTGGCGGAACTGCGCGGCAAACTAGATACGTGGATGACGCAGCAGGGCGACGAGGGGAAAGCTACCGAAGCTGCGGCGATGGAGTATCAGAAGTCTGGTGGCGAGAAGCGCGGCAAGAAGCAAGGTAAGGGCGCGAACGGTAAAGGCAAGAAAGCGAACGCGAAGGCGGTGCAGTGACAGAACACTTGAGTAAATTCTACAGCATCGGATGAATCCAATCTCACCCAATTGCGTTAGCTACGCTCTTGCTTGCCTATTGTTGGCGGTCGCACCGCTGGCGAAGGCCTCCGATTGGCCGCAGGCTTCGGGGCCGAATGCCAACTTCGTGGTCGAGGGTGACGCACCCGTCGCGTTCAGTGTCGCCCTTGGTGAAGGCGTTCTCTGGCGTACGCCGCTGCCGAATACGGGACAAGGAGCAGTCGTCGTTTCCGGTGGGCGCGCATTCGTGACATCGCATGCGTCGGCTGACGGCGATGCCGAAATGGGATCGCTGATTGTCGCGCAGTGCTTCGATACCGGTACTGGAAAGGAGCTGTGGCGACGCGAACTTCCCGGGGCTCGTGAGACGGATCTGTCGAGTTTGTTCAGCGACAACACGGCGGCGTCGCCTGTAGTTGACGCCGAAGGAGAGCGGGTGTGTTTTGTCAATGTCGGTGGATCGGTGAAGTGCTTTGACTTTGAGGGCGAGGAACTCTGGTCACACGAATGGGTGCCATTCGGTCGGCATCATTCGCGCCAGCACGAGCCTTTTGTCCACGCTGGGAAAGTGATCCTGTTGCGGGTGCGACCATCAGATCTCGATCCGACGGTGACCACCAAGGAGGGCGCGAAACCGCTCGGTCGTGATCGCGAGTATTGGACCTTTTTACATGCCTACGATTTTAGATCAGGCGAGCTCGTCTGGATCACCGAAACCGGCACCGGGATTCACGCAACTTCGCTACTCGGACAGCGGGGCGATGGTAGTTTCGCGGTTCTGACCGGACGTGGCGGGGGACATCAACCGCCGGAAGAGCCCTACGGAATTTCGCTCATCGATGCCGATGACGGGACGACGATCTGGGATCTTGAGGTGCGCGGCTATCCGTCGGCGCAAAATGTCGCGTGGAGTGCCGAACTTGCCGCGTTGTTCGCCGGGAAAAATCACCAAACGGTCGACATCGATTCGGGGAAGGTCCGCGACACGGTTTCGCTGGCCGAAGGCGTTCAGGTTTGTCGTCAGGTTGATGGTGGCTACGTCACCGAGCAGAATCAGACGCTGGCGAATTTTAAGAAGCCGCTGACGCTCCAGTCGAATCTGTTGGTCGGCGACTATCACTACTTCCGAGCGCACGCTGAGTTTTTGATTGGGCGAGTGAATGTCCGCACTGGCAAGGTCGAGTACTTGCAGGTGCCGGTCCAGGTGGTGCGACGCGCCGGACAGCCGGAGGAAGTCCGCTGGAGCGATCCGATCCCCAATGACATGCGCAATTCGGCGGGCTTTCTGTCGACTCAGGATCGGCGCAACGCCGGTAGTGGCTGGGGGCATGTGTCAGCGGCGAGCCCGACGGTGATCGGTGAACACATCTACCTGCCGACTATGGCGGGTATGGTTTACGTGCTGAAATGGAACGCGCCGGTTCTCGATGAAAATGCCTTGGTTTCGATCAGCGATCTCGGCTCCGCAGGCGGGGCGTGGTCGCTATCGAGCCTGGCCTTTGCGGACGGGCGGATCTACGCGAGGACCTTGAAAGAGCTGATCTGCATCGGTGCAGCTGAGTGAAATTCGGCGACGATGAGCGATAAATGCCCGGTTTATCGCTCAAGTTTCAGCCGTATAATGAGCGATAAATAATTGTATGTCGCCCAATTTCGGGTAATTTATGAGCGATAATTGGATGGTTTATCGCTCATGAAGTGGAATTGGCAGTTACCGAAATGGCCCGAACTGACTTGTGACGCCACTGCGATGGCGTCGCTGGAGTCGGCATTTTTGCAGGTATCCGGCCGTGCGGCCGGAGCGTCCGCGCATTTTTCCGGGGACGACCGGGAATCGTTTCGCATCGAGTTGTTGACCGACGAGGCGATGCAAAGTTCGCGCATCGAGGGTGAGATGCTCGACCGGGCCAGCGTGCAGTCGTCGCTACGCAAAAATTTTGGACTGAAGCAGGATCGGCATCACACAGCCGGGGTGAAAGAGCAGGGGATCGCGGACCTGGTGACGGCGAGTTGGAACAGCCACGCCGAGCCGCTTGTTGATGAAATGCTCTGCCGTTGGCACGGTTTGTTGATGCAAACTCAACTGTCCGATAGATCGGTCGGCTGCTACCGGAGTGATTCAGAACCGATGCAGATTGTATCCGGTGATCTATTCGATCCGGAGGTTCATTTCGAGGCACCGCCCTCGGCACAGGTCGCCGCTGAGATGGCAGATTTTGTAACTTGGTTTAATGCCACCGCGCCGACCACCAAGGCAGTTCCGATGGCCGCACTAACCCGGTCGGCGCTGGCGCATTTGAGGTTTGAAACCATTCACCCCTTCGCCGACGGCAACGGACGAATCGGGCGGGCGATTGCTGAAAAGGCCTTGTCGCAAGCGCATGGCCAACCGCTGTTGGTGGCGCTGTCGCAAACCATCGAGGAGCAGCGTAAAGCCTACTACGAGGCGCTCGCCGCTACTCGCTACACGCTTGATGTGACGGAATGGGTGACGTGGTTTGGCGAGATCGTGCTGGCTTCGGTCGAGTCGACGCTCCGGCGCATCGAGTTCGTCATTCAGAAAACGCATTTCTTCGCGAAATTCGGCGCTCGCTTGAACGAGCGCCAGGCGAAAATGCTGCGGCGCATGTTTCGCGAAGGCCCGACCGGGTTTGCCGGCGGACTGAGCGCAGGCAATTACCTGAGCATCAGCAAAACCTCAGCGGCGACCGCGCGCCGCGATCTGGGAGACTTGGTTGAAATGGGGGCACTGACACGGACGGGAGAGCGCAAGGGGACGCGCTATTTTTTAAGGATCGGGGAGGGGTGAGATGCTCCGTTCCGGCATGAGCGTCAAACTCACATTTCGTTTGGCCTCACTGCGCTGGAGCTGGCACCTGCCGGAACATTCGGATTGAGAGATGTAGCGCGGGCGTCCTCGCGCGTGAGCCGGAGGGTGTTGGGAACGATGCTCCCATTGCGTGGCACTCGCGGGCCGGGAGGCCCGCGTTACTATAGCTGCGCCGTCACTTGTCGAGCGTGCCCATCCGCCAGTCGAGCAACTCGAGTTGCAGCCGGGTGGCGAGCGGTTCGAACTCGGGTTTATCGACCAGATTGTCGAGTTCGTAGGGATCTTTCTCCAGATCGAACAGCTGGCGTTCGCCGGTGACCAGATGCTGAATCAACTTGTGGCTCACGGTGCGGATCGCCCGGGTGATCGTTGATCGCCTCGGATCGTGATAGGAGCAGAAAATTTTCTCGCGTCCCTCACGGCTGCCGTCGTAGAGACCGAGCAGGCTTTTGCCATCGACGACATCGGGGATTTCAACACCGGCGGCTTCGCAAATCGTCGGCAGCAGGTCGGTGGTGGTGACCAGGTTCGAATTTCGATGCGTCGCAGCTTTCAAATTAGGGTGACGAACGATCAGCGAGGTGCGGATGCCTTCTTCATACATCGTCTGTTTGCCGATGATGCCGTGCGAGCCCATCGACATGCCCTTGGCACTGCAGAAAATCACCAGCGTGTTGTCAGCGAGTTGGTTCTTCTCGAGAGCGTTCAACAGGCGGCCGACGTTGGCATCGAGGTGTTCGAACATTGCGTAGTATTCGGCGGTCGCTTCGCGCAGTTCGGCTTCGGTGCGTGGAAAGGTCAACACCGTCTCGTCACGGATCGTCGGCGTGAACTGCCGGAACGGCGGCTCGGGCATGAAGTTTGCCGGCAGCGGAACCTTCGCGGGATCGTATTTACCCTCGTAACCGGGCGGCGCTTTGAAGACATCGTGACCGACGGTATAAGGCAACACCAGGAGGAATGGCTTGTCGTGATCCTCCAGCAAATACTCGACGCCGTCGTCGGTGAACACGGTCGTCGAGTAGGCTTCCGCTGTCTTGCGATCTTCCGGGTCGTCGCTGCCGAACGGTGTCAGCGCCAATTCGAAGTGATCAAATTTTCCACCCGCCCAGCAGCGTTTGCCGGTGGTGTAGCCACGCGTCCACGGCTTGCCGTCGTTGTGCCATTTGCCGACGAAACAGGTTTCGTAGCCGGCGTCAGCAAGCAGATGAGGCAGCGTCGGCATGCCCTCGGGAATCGGCTTGCCGTTGAAGATTACGCTGCTGTTCCAGCTGTCCTGGCCGGTGTAAATGCAGGCGCGCGCCGGAGAGCAGATCGGGTTAGGGGTAAAGCAGCGATCAAAATACACTCCCTCGCTGGCGAGTCGGTCGAGGTTGGGCGTGCGGATGGCCTCATTTCCAGAACAGCCAAGCGCATTGTAGTTGTGATCGTCGCTGAGAATGAGCACGACGTTGGGACGCTCGTTGCCGTCGGCTTGAGGCAGCAAAGTGCAGAGAACGAGGATAGTGAATAGGCGGCAGATCGAGCGCATCATGAGAGGGTGGTTCGCGTGCCAAGAGTGGGTATCTCGGCAAAGGAGTGCAACTCTTTGCGGATACGAATTACGCCAGCCCGTCCCGTCTGCAAAATCCACTGCCAGTGAAGAGCCGGACATCGCTGTCGGTTGCGTTTACTCGATGGCTGAGCGGTTCGGTCGCGATTGCGCTGGGAGAAAGGTTGCGCCTTTGGTGCAGTTTCTTCTAAAAACTTCCCTATGAAGACAAACTTTTCCCGTAGGCAGTTCCTTTATCGGTCGGGCGTCGCAGCTTTCGGAGGCGGGCTTTACCAGCTGGCGGATCCGGGTCGAGCATTCGCCGCCAACGACAAAATCAACGTGGCCTGCATTGGCGTTCGCGGCAGGGGCAACTCGGTGATGCAGAGCTTTGCCAACGAAGCCGACTGTGCAATCACACATATCTGCGACGTGCGCGATGAAGTCCGCGAGCAGCGCGGCAAAGAGATGGCGGCCAAGACTGGTCTGATGCCGAAGCTGGTGCGCGACTACCGAGAATTGCTCGATGACCCGTCCATCGATGCCTTTATGGTGGCCACTCCCGATCACTGGCATGCCCTGCTGACCATCGAAGGGTGTCGCGCCGGCAAAGATGTTTACGTCGAGAAGCCTGCCAGTCACAACATTCACGAAGGCCGGGTGGCGGTTGCGGCAGCGCGAAAATACGATCGCGTGGTGCAAATGGGAACGCAGATTCGTAGCGCACCATTTTTGAAAGAGGCCCGCGCCTATGTTGACAGTGGGGCTCTGGGACAGGTGATTTCGGGTAAAGCCTGGGAAACCGCTCGCAACCGCGAAGTGACACTTGCCGCGAACAGCGAAGCTCCGGCGGGCATCGACTACAATCTATGGCTCGGTCCATCGACTCAGCGCGACTACAACGCCACCATCGTCGGCGGCGCGTGGCGCTGGTTGTTCAACTACGGCACCGGTGATCTCGGCAACGACGGCGTGCATCGCATCGACTACTGCCGCTACGTCATGGGGTTGGATGCAATGCCGGAGTTGATCTCGTGCGCCGGCGGTAAGTTTTTCTTCGAAGACGATCAGCAGTTTCCCGACACCATGTTCGTCGATTACGAGTATCCCGAGCAGAAGAAGATCCTGCAGTATGAGATGCGGCTCTGGTCGAAGCCGAAACTGTTCGGTGCTGGCGAGGGTGCGGTGATCTACGGTGAGAACGGTTGGGTGCTCCTCAACAACACTTCGTGGACGGCTTACGATGCGGCTGGAAAAGTCGTCGAACAAGGCAAGAGCGACGTCGGCCAGCAGGCGCACGTTCGAAATTTTCTCGACGCAGTGCGCAGCCGAAAAGGCGAAACGTTGAATCAAGAAATCGAGTCGGGTCACATCAGTTCGGCCATGTGTCACGCCGGCAATATCGCCTGGCGAACCGGCAAAAAGCTGCGCTTCGATGCCAAAGCGGAAACTTTCGATGATGCGGCCGCCAACAAATTGCTCGGCCGTGACCAGTCCCGTGAGGGTTTTGAAATTCCCGACATCTCGTGACTCGATCATGCCATGAAAAATTCCAACAACATCACTCGCCGCCACGCCGTCAAGGGGCTCGCGGTTGCCGCGGCTTTCGCTGGTAGCGCTCCATCGTTATTCGCCAAGGGTGCGAACGAAAAAATTATCGTCGGCGCCATCGGTGTCGGTGGCCGCGGGCGGGCTCACGCCAAATATCTGGCCGCCCGGAAAGATGTCGACGTTGCTTATGTCTGTGATGCCGATCTCTCTCGCGCTGAGCAGGCCGCCGACGAAATCGAAAAGGCCGGTGGAAAGCGGCCAAAGATCGTTCAGGATTTGCGTCGTGTTCTCGAAGATTCATCGATTGATGCCGTTACCGTCGCGACGCCGGATCACTGGCACGGGCCGGCAACGATTCTCGCCTGCCAGGCCGGAAAGCACGTCTATGTGGAAAAGCCGTGCTCACACAATGTTCGCGAAGGGCGACTCATGGTCGAGGCCGCGCGCCAGCATGACCGCATCGTGCAAGTCGGAACCCAGGCTCGCAACTCAGTACACGTTCGTCGGGCAATGCAATTGATCCGCGAAGGTGCCATCGGTGACGTGCTGGTGGCCAAGGCGTGGAACAGTCAGAAGCGCAAAGATATCGGTCACGGTCAACCCGGTGATCCGCCGGCGAATCTCGACTACGACATCTGGCTTGGACCGGCACCGGAAGTTCCGTATCACAGCAATCGACTGCACTACAACTGGCACTGGCGCTACGACTTCGGCACCGGAGACATGGGCAACGACGGCGTGCATGAACTCGATCTCGCGCTGTGGGGGCTCGGCGTCGACGGACATCATCCGGAGTCGGTGAGCGCCATCGGCGACAAGCTGTTCTTCGACGACGATCAGCAGTTTCCCGATACCCAGAACGTGGTCTTCGATTTTGCCCCGAAGGGTGACAGTGGGCGACGCAAGCAGCTGATTTTCGAAATGCGAATCTGGACTCCCTACCGGATGGATGGCTACGAGAACGGCAACGCCTTTTACGGCACCGAAGGATTTCTGCTACTCGGAAAAAACGACAACTTCCGTCTCTACGGTGCGGGCAATCAACTCATCGAAGAAATGTCCGCTGATGGTGCCAACAGCAGTAACACGCAGATTCATCACGAAGATTTCCTCAAATGTATTCGTGAAGGCAATGGCGCTCGACCGCAGGCGGACATCGAACTTGGTCACCACAGCGCCACCGCCGGACACCTCGGTAACATCGCCGCCAGGCTGAAACGAACATTGTTCTTCGACGCCAAAACCGAACAGTTCGTCAACGACGACGAAGGCAACCGCCTACTCACTCGCGAATACCGCGAAGGCCACTGGGCGAGCTTGGCTTAAGGATTTAGGAACCGCATATTTATGCTGATAGTCGCTGAACGTTTATTCAGATCTATTGGATCTGGATTAGCGAAACTCAGCGTCGATCAGCGGTTAGAAATCTCGAATTACATTGAGCTCACATTTCAGTTATGCCTGACAAATTTAAAGTAGGAATCATCGGACACACCGGCCGCGGCGACTATGGTCACGGCTTTGATGTCTGTTGGCGTGAACTCGATAATGTCGACATCGTTGCCGTCGCGGATCCGCATGAGGGCGGTCGCGTTGCCGCGCAAAAACGCACTGGCGCGACCGAAGCGTTTGCGGATTATCGCAAGATGATGGACGAAGCCAGGCCGGACATCGTTTCGATTTGCACCCGCCATCCGGATCAGCACAAGGCGATGTTTCTCGCTGCTGCCGAACGTGGCATTCACGCCTACATGGAAAAGCCGATGTGCGCGACGCCGGCGGAGGCCGACGAAATGGTCGCCGCAGCTGAAAAGCACAACGTTAAACTGGCGCTCGGCTACGTCACCCGCTACAGCCCGCTGCTCGATGTTGTCTCCGGTCTGATCATGGACGGTGCGATCGGCGACGTGCTCGAGTATCGTACTCGCGGCAAAGAAGACGCGCGCCGTGGTGGTGGCGAAGATCTCATGGTGCTAGGCAGTCACCTGATGAATCTCATTCATGTGCTCGGTGGTGATCCGCAATGGTGTTTTTCGAAGGTGCTGCAAGACGGTCAACCGGTGACCAAACAACACGTAAAGCCCGGCGCCGAAAATCTCGGACCTCTGGCCGGCGACAACGTGCATGCCATGTTCGGCCTCGACGACGGACGCATCGCTACCTTCGACTCGGTGCGCGGTGCAGGGGAGGGGCGTCCGTGGCGGTTTGCCATGCAGATCATGGGATCGAAAGGCATCATCGAAATTCAAACCGGTTACCTGCCGCCGACCGCGATCCTGCAGGACCCGTCGTGGTGCCCGGCGCTGAGCGGTAAGAAGTGGCAACTGATCACCAGTGCCGGCGTCGACAAGCCCGAACCATTTAAAGGCGACTATCGCCTTGAGGGAAATGTCGTCGCCTGCCGGGATTTGATTCAGGCCATTCGCGACGATCGCCAACCGGAGTGCGACGTTCGGCAGGGGAGAATGGTGATAGAAATGATCAACGCCGTATTCGACTCGCACCGCACAGGAGGTCCGGTGAACTTTCCGCTTGAGACGAGGCAGAACGCGTTGGGATTGCTCTGATCGATCTTACCGGAGACTTGTCCTAGGGAACTTTTTCGACCACGGATTACACAGGTTTTCACGGATTTCTCTCGTCCACTGGACAAACTTCTGGATCGTCAAAATCGGTATTAATCCGAGTAATCCGTGGTTAAACCTCATTTTGGCACCACGTCGACAACGCCGCAGAGATCTCTAACGAAATCAAAATACTATGAGCGGAAAAATTCTTAAACAAAAACTCGCCGCCGGAGAGACGGTTTATGGCACGCTGATTGCGCACCTGACGGATCCGGCGATTGTTAATGTGCTGCCTGACGGCATGCTCGATTTTGTCATCGTCACTCCCGAACACACGGCTTACGACATCGGAGATTTTTTGCC
>JBBKXR010000237.1:0-5569 GCA_037969585.1 Verrucomicrobiales bacterium | reverse complement strand
AGAGGCCAAGCCACCTTCTCCGCGATTTTTAGTCTCATGAGCAAAAGGGGGGAAATGGAAACCGCGCGAGTTGTGGTACTAACGCTCTCGCTGCTCGTGTTGGCGGGACTCTCCTCGTGCACACGGCACCACCTGAGTGACACACCGGCGGCACGACGCGAGCTGGCGAAAAGCGTGGCGGGTTTGGAGAATATCAAAATTCGTGGCCAGAATTGGACGGCGTATGCCAGTGCCCGCACGGCGTATTTGATCCCCGGCGACGGCGTGCAATTTCCTGAACCTGGTGTGTTCATCCTGGATCCCCTGCACGGAGCGGGCCGAGGAGCGGCGCTGACTCGGGACGGCTATTATCTGACGGCAAATCACGTGGTCGATGCTACGGACGTGCCGTGCATGCTCGATCTCGGGCGTTCGCCTGGCGTGCATCGTGGTCGCGTTGTCGAACGTTTCGAGTCTTGCGACATGGCGTTGGTGAAGTTCGACATTCGTCCCAAAGTCTGGTTCACCGATTGGCAAAAGGCACCGAAAGTGGGCGAGCGAGTCTACGCCGCAGCGGCAACCGGCTCTTGGCAGCAGGCGCAACTGAGTGGCAACGGTGGTTTTGAAGGATCGGGAGAAGTTATCGAGGTGGCCCCCATTTACGGTGGCTCGTCTATCGGTGCAATGGCAGCGAAAACCAGCCTGCCGGCACGTGGTGGGATGAGCGGTGCGCCATTGATCAATGGAAATGGTGAACTGGTGGGCGTGATGCTCGAGTCGCGCGATGCACCGCTGCATTTGCCGGATTTTAAGGTCAGCGTTTCTGGAATGATAACGCCGGAAGTGCTCAAGCGATTGATCAGCGAAGATCGCCGAAAAAACTGACAAGCTGTCGAGTGACTTACGATGAAAGCGACCAGCGATGCGTTCACGGTGGACACCTCCGGTAAGGGGACATATGAGATCACCCAGGATGTCGCTGCGGTGGTGCGCGATAGTGAGGTGAAGAATGGTCTGGCGACGGTTTTCATCCGGCATACCAGCTGCAGTTTGATCATCATGGAAAATGCCGATCCCTCCGCCCGCGAGGACCTGCACGCTTATTTTGATCGTCTGGTGCCGGAAGGTGAACCGTATTTCGTCCACACCTGCGAGGGGCCGGACGACATGCCGTCGCACATCCGCATGGTGCTGACGGACTGCGACAAGAATGTGCCGATTGTCGATGGCCAGCTGGCGTTGGGAACCTGGCAGGGACTATTCCTGTTTGAACATCGCCGGGCGCCGCATACCCGACGTATTGTGGTCAGCGTGATTGGCGAATGATATCTTGATTGTCTGCTTGTGGTGCGACAAATGCTTGACCGCTCGTGTTAGGCAATGCTATCGCATAGGTCACGGCGACTGGCGATTTGTCACTCGCGAACCAAGTTATCTAAAGCCAAATATCGATGGGTCTTTCTGAAGATGTGGAGTTGGCCGAGCGCGTGCGTGATGGAGATCAGGCGGCGGCGGAATCGCTGGCGGGCCTGTATGCCAAAACTTTGGCAGATTTCTTGATCAGCAAATGCAGCGAGGGGCAATCGCGGGACCGGGCGACGAACATCGCCACGGATGTAATTGCGGAGGCTACATCGCAGGGGTTGTTGGAAAAATACTCGGGTAAAGGCTCACTCGAAGGCTGGCTGAAGAGAATTTGTCACTTCCGATTGATCAATTATTGGAACAGCGCCGAAGTGCGCAAGATAAGCAACCCGTCGCAATGGCAGACCGAGGATGGTGGCGCCGACATCGAACCGAGCGCTGCCTTCGACGAGATCACTCCCGACAGCGAAGACGGTGATGCCATTGCCGGCATGCTCCGTCAGGCGTTCGTATGGGCCTTGGGCGAGTTACGTAAGAATCATCCCGAGACCCTGGTGCTGTTGCGTTTTCACTGGCTGTATGGAGTCGAACAGAAGCGGCTCGGTGAAGCATGGGATCGTTCTGCCGCGCGCGTCAGCCGGTTGATTTCGGACGGACTTGAGCGACTCGGCCAGAATGTCACCGGCTACCTTCGATCGATCGATCCGCTGTTGCAGATTGAATGGAACGACTGCATGCGTTTTTGCAGCCGCTACAACGTCGTGCTGTTCGATGAGGACGCAGACAGCGACGATGAGCATGAGGTGACTGCGTAACTGGACTGGCAGCCGTGAGGCTCCGTCGACTACTGGCCACTCGTTAGAGTTTCGAGGTTGGCCAAATTTTTGCGCATTGTCGCGAGCCAATCGCTGCCGTCTTCGGGGCGATTTCCACATGGATCGAAGACCACGGAGCCAATATTGCGTTGCTGGAGTTTTTCGATCGACTCGGCGGCGGGTTCGCCTTCCCAGATCATCCAGATGCCGTCGTGGGTAACGCTCTTTTTGATCAGTTCGTTGAGCGCACCGGTGTCGGGAACGGTCTCAGGTTCCCAGTGGACGGCGTCGACGTTGAGGCCATAGGCACGGCTCCAGTACTGATAAACTGGGTGTGAAGCGAACAGCGGTTGATCGCTGATTTTCTTTGCGAGTGCCATCATGTCGGCGTCGAGCGAGTCGAGGTCGACGGCGAGAGTAGTAAAGTTTTTCTGGAAAGTTTCCGCTCTATCGGGCAGGCGCTCGGAAAGTGCGTCGGCGATGGCTTTGGCCTGCTGTTTAGCCAGGGAAAAGTCCAGCCAGGTGGTGAACGCGGTGCCAGCGTGGGCGTGAGCTTCGCCGTCGCCATGAGTGTGCGTCGTCGCTTCGGTTACGCTGATGAACTTGTCAGCGAAGCCTGCCGAGGTATCGACCGTGCGTCCGCTCGGAAGACTGGCGGTGGTGGTCCACTTGGCATAGGTGGCACCATTTAGGATGATCAAGTCGGCCTTTTGAAATGCGCTGAGTTCGTCGTCGCTGGGTTTCCAAAAGGCAGGATCGCCATCAGCAGGAGCGGCGAAAATGATCTCAGCGTTGTCGCCAGCGATGCGTTCGGCGAAGTAGGCGAGCGGGTAATTGACCGTTTGGATGACGGGATTTGCCGAGGCGATCGCCCTCGGTGAGCCGTCTTTGCTCGAGTCGCAGGAAATGAGCGCTACGAGGCCTGGCAGAACGACAAGAAAAGTGAACGATAACTTCATGCCGAGAAGGTGCTCAGCCAGAGTGGTGAAGTCAACTGCAGGATCGCGACAACCATGGCCGTGATCGCGAGACTGGATAAGATGACGAAGGTCGCTTCAAAGCTGACCAGAAAACGCACGGTCGACGGATCGGCGCCGAGGTTTTCGAGATTTTGAAATTCGCGGGTGCGGAGCCGATTCGACAGAGCGAAAACCAGAATGGCGATCGTTGCTGCGGCCAGAGCGACCGCGCCGAGCGCGAGCAAGACAAGATCGCGAATGCGAAACACGGTATCGAACAAGTCGTCCATGACGGAGCGTGGACGCAACAACTGGGCCGAAGGTTCGTTGCCGGTGAAACGCCCCATGAGCAACGTCTCGGCACGCGAGTCGTGCGGCAGTACGATGGCGGCGGTGAGCGGAAAGTCGGCGGAATCGCCGTGAAAGTGAAACGAGTCGATGTTGTCGGGCGTGACTTCGTTGTATTCCACTACCGCCGCATTGAGCGCAATACTGCCGTCGTCGGATTCGCCAAGTTTTTGATCGGCGTCGGTGGAAGCGGCGTCTTGGTGTCCGTGAGCCAGGCCGGCGACGACCCAACTGGTGCGGGTGTCGGCAAACACAGCGTTGTCGTCCGGACCGCCTACAGCGGCGAGCACTCCGGTGATGCGCATCTTCAGCGGAAAAGTGCCGGCCATGTCGAACAGGGCATCAGGTGTGGTGATCAGGTGATCGCCGGGACCGAGGCCGAGTTCTTTTGCGACCTTGGCACCGAGCACGCAATCGCCGAGACGGATAAAGGCATCGCCTGAACTGAAAGTAAGCTGACGAAAATCAAAGTAATCGAGCGAGGTGCCGATGACCGGGAAGCCGCGAGCGCTGAAGCGAGCGTGAATCGGAATGATGCGGCTCATGCCTTCGGCGCTGAGGGTTTCTGCTTCGCTGGCGGTGACACTGTTGATGTCTGGCTTAGTAAAATACAGGCTGTTGAAAACCAGTTCGAGTTCCGAGCCGACGGCACCGAAAACCAACGGTGTTGAATCGGCGCGGGAGCGCAAGTGCTGCTCGGCGAGTCGCACGGTGTGAGCGACGGCGAAAGGCAGGATCAGGCTCAAGCTGATCGCAGCGATGAGTAGTACCGTTTTGCCGCGATGGCGTCGCAGGTAGCAGAGACCGAGATGGAAGGCGCCGGCGAAATTCATGCGGCGTTTCCTTTCTGAGTATATTCGACCAAATCGGGCAAGGCGATGTGGCGATCGAAGGCATCCAGCACGGAGGGGTCATGGGTGACCATGATCAGGGTCGCGTTGCGTTTCTTTGCCGTGTCGCAGAGCAGCTCGACGGCGCGACGTTGATTTTCCGGATCGAGGTTACCGGTTGGTTCGTCAGCTAGGATCAATTTGGGCTCGGTGACCAGTGCGCGGCACAGGGCGAGGCGTTGGCGTTCTCCTTGAGAGAGATCCGTCGGGCGCTGGTCTAGCAGGTGCGTGACTCCGGTCGCTTCGGCGAGCGAGGCGCAGCGATCGCGGGCGCGATCGTCTAGAGTCAGGGCTGAGGTGACGCGATACGGGAGTAGAATGTTGTCGCGGGCACTGAGGTAATCGAGCAACTCGAAGTCCTGGAAAATCATGCCGATGTTGGCAA
Source organism: Verrucomicrobiales bacterium (assembly GCA_037969585.1). Taxonomy (GTDB): domain Bacteria; phylum Verrucomicrobiota; class Verrucomicrobiia; order Verrucomicrobiales; family DEV007; genus JBBKXR01. The sequence goes on along the minus strand of JBBKXR010000237.1, from coordinate 828 downwards.
TGCGGAAGGCGCGACGCTGGCGTTCGTCGAGTTCGGTGAGCTTCTGATCGGCGACGCTGATCTCGCCGGATGACGGCACCAGGATGCCGGCGATGAGTCGCAGTAGGGTCGTTTTGCCACAGCCGGACGGGCCGATGATGGCGAGTGTTTCGCCGTCGTCGGTCGACAGTTCCGGCACGCGCAATCCGAAGCGTTGGCCGGGGTAGTGGAAATCTAGGTTGCGCAGGCGCACGGTGTTCTTGGTTCTTTGTGCGTTGTTCTTTGTTGCCGTCCAGCAGAGAGCGTCCAGAGGAACGAGTTTGAAAACTCGTTCTAAGTTACTTTTGTTCGCTGGCTTCGTCTTTATTTTGCACTTCGGAGAATTCTTCGAGGATCTGCAGGCCGGTGATTTTCCACTGCCGGTCGACGGGGGTGATGCTGAGTTCGGCGGAGTAGCGGTTGAGGCGGGTGTGGGTGTGTGCCCAGTGGGTGACATCGCCGATGGCGACCCATTCGCAGTCGGCGCTGAAGGCGCGGGGGTCGTCGGCATCGGTGAGCGGGGTAGGGACGCAGCGGCGCAGGTCGACGTTTTTGATTCGCACTTTGGCGCCGCCTTGATCTTCCAGGGTCAGCGATTTACGGATCTCAAAGTAGATGCGTTCGAGCAGGTCGCCGCTGGCGCTGTCGGCGAGGGTGTCGTAAATGGCTTCTTCGTCGCGGTAATCAAAAGCGTGATAGAGATTGATGAGCAAGGCGTAGGTAATTTCGTCGGCTTGTTCGGCGGTGACGGGGGCGGGCTTTTTGAAAGGGTGGACGATTTCCAGTCGGCCGATTTTCCAGCAGGCGGCG
>JBBKXR010000236.1:0-7910 GCA_037969585.1 Verrucomicrobiales bacterium | reverse complement strand
TGCGGCCGATGCTGCCGGAGTAGGTGACTTCGGTGAGGCAGGGACCGTAGCGGAGGTAGTCGGCATTCATCGACGCGTGACCGAGGCGATCTCCGGAAGTGTCGAAGACGCGGAAAAAGTCGCCGCCACCGACGTTGTTGGTCCAGCCCCATTGCTGGTGACCTTCACCGCGCATCGAGTTAACCATTGCCGGACGAACATCGGTGATGGTGCACTCTGCCTGGGACTGAGAGGGGTCGTAACAGATGCTCTCGCCCCACGACCCGAGCGCGCTTTCGTCCCAGCGTTGGTTGCCGCCCCAGCCGATCAGGGAAAGTTGCGCATGGGATGCGGCCGGGACCCCGCCCCAGTGGCCGTAGGCGATGACCAGTTCGAGATCGGTCGTCGACTTGGCTGGCAGGCGAACCTGCGTCAGACCGTGAAACCAGGCTTCGGCATAGACGCCGCCTTCTGGATCGTTGTGCCAGTTTTTGCTGAGTTGGACGGGTATTCCGGTTGGGTTGCCGTTGGCGTCGCGCAGGATGGCGGAGATGCCGGTGATCGGGGTGCCGATGCGATGGCGAAATCCGCGGGCGGTTTTCTCGAACATCAGGCGGGCGACCTGCTCATCGTCACCGGGGTTGGCGAGGGTGAACGGTATGCGTTCGATGGCGTCGTTGGCGGTTCGGTTTTCAGGAACAATCGGTTCAATGGCGTCGAGATTAATGCGATGCCAGCCAGTGCCGGGATCGAAATCAACCGGGCGGTCGGCTGCGAAAACGGCGAGCGCTGGTGGAGTTTTGATCGTTCTCCCGGAAGTCGGGTCGATCGCGAGTGCGATACGGTTGTCTTGCGCATGATGTTCGAAGATCGTTTCGCCGGCGGTGAATTTGATACTCAGTTTTTGGTCATTCCAGACTTCCTGAGGCCTCGTTTCGGATGCGGTTCCTTCCTTGCGGAAGCTTTCCATCCAGACCGATGGGTATTCGTTTTGGGGATTGAGGTATCGCTGGCGGATCTGGGCAGGATTCAAGGCCCGGTCGTAAAAGCGGATCTCGTCGATGACGCCGCGAAAGGGGTAGCCATCACCGAAATTGTCGGCTCGACGACCGAACACCAGTGGGCCGTCGCCGGGTGTTCGGGCTTTGCCGATTTTGGTTTCGCCCGAAAGCTCACCGTTGAGAAAAAGTCGAAGAGTGTCGCCGTCGTAGTTGAGGGCGAAGTGATTCCAGGCGTCGAGTTTGACTTTCTTGTCTCCGGCGGAAAATTGGCCGTCTTTGCCGCCGCCGATGTTCATACGCGCGTGGGCGACGTCACCCACTATGAGAATTCCGTAGTTGCCGCCGGCAGCTTCGTTGTGATTTTTGCAAACCAGCCAGGGAGAAACTTTTTTGGAGACGCGGTAGTCGGCTGGCACGTAGGCCCGGAAATCGAGGGTGAATATTTCGGGGTCGAGCTCAGGCGAGTGGGGGATTTCGTAAGCGTTGCTGCCGGTGAGGCCGAAACCACCGCCGATTTTTCCGAAAGACGATTCGCCAGCCTGAATGGCTTGCTCGCCGGGTTGGGCGTCGAGGATCAGGCCGAGGCGGTCGGGCCATGCGGCAGTTTCGAAACGGGCATCGACGTTGAGTGCCTCCCCTTCGGCAGATTGAAAAATGAGGTCGGTGACGTCGCCGCGCTGGAAGAATCGTCCGGATTCGATCAGGCGTGGTCCAGCGTAGCGACTCCAGCCTTTGGTGCCGGCGTCGCGATAGGTTTTTCCGTTTACCGCGATGGTTAGTTCGAGGTCCGCGGGAGGCAGGGACTTCCAGGTGGCATCACTGGCGGGAAGTGGTCCGAAGTGCGGGACGGTCAGGTTTTCGGTATCGAGGACGAATGCGTAGTGGCCGGTCTGGATGACGCGATTCCACGGCGCGCCGGGAACGACCTCGGGAAAGCCCTCCGCCCACCACATGGATGCGTGGTCTTCGGGGAGGGGCATCATCGACGTGGACGAAGTCTGCGCGCGGGCCTTGATCGAGGGGGAGAGAAAGAGCAAGGCGGCGATGAGGGCCGTTGAGCGTCTGGAGTTGGTAGTGGTGTTCACGTTGCTGCTGTTTACTCAATCTCTGCCAGCCAATATTTCGACGTGGCATTTGATACAAAGCGCGAGACTGGTGGGATCGTATCCGCCTTCAAGCAGGGAGATGAGGCGGCCTTCGCAAAGTCGATTGGCGACCGTTTTGATCATGCGTGTGACGGTAGCAAAGCCTTCAACACTGATCAGTAGATCGGCCATCGAATCTTCTTTCGCGGCGTCGAAACCTGCGGAGACAATGATGACATCGGGGGCGAAGGCTTCGACTTTTTCGAGTGCGGTTTCCCAGGTCTCGATGAATAAGGGATCTTCGGTGCCGAGTGGCAGGGGGAAGTTGCAGGTGGTGCCAATGCCTTCTCCGCTGCCAGTTTCCTCTACGGTTCCGGTGCAGGGAAATACCCCTTCCTGATGGCTGGAGACATAAAGCACATCTGCGGATTCATAGAAGATATCCTGAGTGCCGTTGCCGTGGTGAACATCCCAATCGAGAATCGCCACGCGGGAGATGTCATGGTGCTGTTGTAGGTATCGGGCCAGAATCGCTGCATTGTTAAAGATGCAAAATCCCATGCCCCGGTCCTGGGTGGCGTGGTGGCCCGGTGGCCGGACGGCGCAAAACGCGCGGGTGATGGCTCCGGACATGATGAGGTCTGCGGCCTCCAGCGTTCCGCCTACCGACTGCATGGTAACATCGTAGGAATCCTCACAAATGGCGGTATCTCCGGTTCGCAGCGTATCGCGAAATTCATCGATATCGATCTGAACGAGATCGTGGTAGTTGGCGGAGTGAACTCGTAGAATGTCTTTCACCGTTGCGCTGCGCTCAGAAATGGAGATGGCCCAATCGATGGGCTTGAGTGCGTCTAAAACTGCCTGATAGCGCTCGACGGAATCCGGATGACTGGGGCCGGGGTCATGTTTTAACAGCGCTTCGGAAGCGAAGATGCCGAGAGTGTCTGCACTGGTAACACTATCTGCTGATAACAAGGGTTCGATCTCCAACCAGAATTCATCACTGTCGTCGCTGGGTTGGCTGACTCTTTTCGCTCCGAAATTGGCGAAAAGGCGAGCCATCGGTGTGTTTCGCTTGAGCACACTTGCCCAGAATTTTTTGATGCCTCTTTCGTGGGCGATTAGAGCCATCTCCCGGAGCAAGTGACGGGCGATGCCTTTTCGGCGGGCTCTCTCGTGAACGAGAAATGCCATCTCGGCGCTGTCTCCGCTGGCGTCGGTGTAGAAGCGGCCGACGGCGCGAAGGTCTTCGCGAAGTTGGTGGCGATAGAATACGCCGAGCGCCAGGTCCTTGGATTGATCGACGGAGGCCATGCGGTAGGCGGTCTTTTCATCCAGTTTCGGCATCGCGTAGCCGTAGCGCAGTTGAATGGTTTCTTCGTCCTGCGCATAGAAAAATTCCTGCAGGGCGCGCATGTCGCTGGCGTGCAGTGGTCTGACGACATAGTCGATACCGGAGAAGTTGACCTTCCTGGTTTCTATTTGATCGTCGTTGTCGCGGATGTGGACCGACGTGGATCCGAAAGTTTTCGGGATCCAACCCTGGCGTCGCGCACCTTCCATCAGCGCTTCCTGAAATTTTGGATGGGCAATTTCCACCAGTCGCAGCACGCGCTGCCGGATGCTCTGGCCGACCAAGTTGGCGACCCCGAACTCGGTGACGACGTAGTGGACGTCACCGCGAGAGGTGCAAACGCCGCTGCCTGAGGCAAGCCCGGTAACGATGCGCGATTCGCGGCCGCCGTCCCGCGTCGAAGTTAGCACAATGATAGGCCGGCCTGCCTGGCTGCCGGCCGCACCACGAATGAAATCCTGGGTCGCTCCAATGCCGCCGTAAAATCGGTGACCACGCGAATCCCGGACCACCTGGCCGGTGAGATCCACTTCGCGGGCACCGTTGATCGCGACCATGTTAACGTGCTGGCTGATCCGGTGAGGGGCATTGGCCCAATCGGAGCTGTGCATTTCGATGTTGCGGTTGCCGTTGACGAAGTCATACAGCTCGGCGGATCCCAGGCAGTGGGTGGCGACGCTGGTGCCTTTTTGAACCGTCTTTTTGCGGTTGGTGACCACTCCGAGTTTGGTCAGTTCCATCATCGCGTCAGTGAAACAGCCAGTGTGAATGCCGAGGTCACGATGGTCGTGCTTCAGTTCCTGCAAAACAGTTTGCGGGCAGTCGCCGAGACTGGCCTGGATCGTCGATCCATCGTCGATGAGTTGGCTGGCGTATTCGGCGATCTTGCGATGTCGTTCGCTCTTTTCCGGTGCCGGCATGGTCGACAGCGGCGCATCGTGTTCGACGAGATAGTCGATCGCGCTCAGTGGGATCGCCGAATCACCAAACGTGGTCGGAACATTGCGATTGATTTGCGCGACGACGGTTCGGGCACTGCGGATCGCTGAACAGAGGACGTCGGCGCTGACGCCGAGAGATACCATGCCTTTTTTGTTGGGCGGGCTGACCTGGATGAGCACGACGTCCAGCTTGATGATGCCCTTTTCAAACAGGCGGGGCACCTCCGACATGGAGCAGGGAGTATAGTCCGCGTAGCCCTCATGAACCGCTTGCCACATGCTGCGGGTCAGGAAGAACGTGTTGGTGCGAAAGTGGCCTCGATATCGGGGCTCCAGCCAGGGCAACTCGCCGAGGGTGTGGATGTGCATCCACTCGACGTCTTCGAAAGACTCGGCGTGTTTGAGCAGCTTGTGAACGAGGAAAAAGGGCACGCTGGCCCCTCCTCCCACGAATACCCGTCCGCCGTTGGGTAGAATTTTCTTCCAGGGGATCTTCATCGCAACGTGTCTTCAGGACGGTAAGCCCGTCTGCGGCCGTTCGCTACGCACCGGTGGAGTTAGAGCTGCGGTTCTTTCCAGTCGGGAATGCCGCCGGCGGCTTTCTGTTTGTTAAACAGATCTTCGAAAGGTTTGCCAGTGTCGAGGCTGGCATCTTCGTTGACCATCAACGGGCGGACTTCGCTCCACCAGGTGTCAAAGGACTTGCGCATTGCTTTGACGACTTCGGGGTGGTCCTTGCTGACGTCGGTGGTTTCGCCGGGATCGTTTTGAATGTCGAAAAGCGCTTCGCCGACAAGGCGCCATTTTTCATTGCGCACCGCGAAGCCTTTGTATTTTGCGGCGTCGGGATCGGTGCTGCCCTTGCCCCATTTCTCCGGAGCGCCGGCCTTGGCCCAGCGTCCGATGTGGAAAAATTGATTGCGGTCCGGCCATTCGGCAGCGGAATTTTCGACCAGGGGCAACAGGCTGCGGCCGTCGAGTTTCAGGTCGGCCGGGAGTTCCGCTCCGGCAAGTTCGGCGAGGGTCGGGAACAGATCGAAGTGCCGGGTCAGGCCGCCGATGTCGGCGCCGGCTTTGATTTTTTCCGGCAGACGCAGAAACAGGGGGACGCGCGAGCCGCCTTCGTGGGGCGAGTTCTTCTTGCCGCGCATTCCGGCAGGGAAGGTTCCGGCCGACGATCCGTTGTCGGTCATGTAAATCAGCAGGGTGTTGTCGGCGAGTTGCCATTCATCGAGCTTGGCCATCAGCAGACCCATGTTTTCATCGATGTTGGCGATCATGCCGTAGAAGGCGGCGGACTTTTCGGAACACTTGTTTTTGTAGGGAGCCTGGTATTTTTCTTCGACGAGGAAGGGACCGTGCGGAGCGTTGGTCGGGATGTAGGCGAAGAAGGGCTGATCCTGGTCGTCCTTCTTTTCTTTGATCCAGCCGAGTGCCTGTTTGAAAAACACGTTGGTGCAATATTCGGAGGTCTGCTCAAACACACCGTTGTGCTTGATAATCGGGGCGAAGTAAGTGGTGCCGGGAGCATCGCTCTGGGTGCCGATGAAGTTCTGGCCGATACCACCGGCGCCGTGAATGAAGACTTCGTCGAAGCCGCGATTCTCGGGTTGGTAGGGGGCTTCGTCACCGAGGTGCCATTTGCCGAAGATGCCGGTGTTGTAGCCGGCGGATTTGAGCACCTCGGCAACGGTGGTGGCTTCGAGTGTCATGCGCTCGCGTTCGAGAATGGTGTGGGTGACGCCGTTGGCGAACGGGGCGCGTCCGGACATCAACGCGGCGCGGGTCGGGGCGCAAGTCGGGCTGGCGTGAAAGTCGGTGAAGCGCGTGCTCTGGGTGTAGAGTTTGTCGAGGTTGGGGGTTTTCAAAAACGGATGACCGTGGCAGCCGAGGTCGCCGTAGCCCTGGTCATCGGTCATGACGAGGATGATGTTCGGCCGGGAGCCGGCGAGATCGGCGCCATGGGCGGGCGGAGAACTATTGGCGGCCAGGGTGACTGCGAGCGCGAGGAGGGCAACGAGATGTCGAAGGCGGCGGAAACGGTTGATGTTCATGAAGTGGTTGTTCGGTTTGAAGAGGTGCGTTTGGGAGGCGCTGGCAAGTGAAGGGGCACCAGCAATTACCACCGGGGAGGGAAAGGTTACTTCCGTAATGGCGTGAATGTCGAGCAGGCTTGCGCAAGTGCGCTGTGCGTCTGCCACTCGACCGGATCTAAAGTTGGCGTCGACGACGGAGGTTTCGTAGGATGGCTTTGCAAGCCGTCCCGAGCGGTGTACGGGATTTCCTAAATCGCAAGGGGGCGAACTGCGGGCGGTGTGGCGGTAAGATGCGTGTTTATCACACCTCTCCTTCGCCAACGCAACGGGGACGGGAGGCAATCCCATCCTACCTGGCCTCGGCCGAACGCTGGTTGGGAGGCTATCTGGCCTTGCGATTGACGAATTCGTCGCGGCTGACCTGACCATCGCCGTTGCGGTCGAAATTTTTGAACCGCTGCTCGAGGTTTTCGCCGGTCTGGCCGGCGTGGTATTCCTGCAGCGAGAGGCTTTCGCTTTTGTCAGTGTCCCAACGATCAAAGGCGGGGTTGTAGTCGGGTTTGCCTTTCGGCTTAGGTATTACAGCGGGTCGGGATTTTGCGGTGGGGGCGACGGATGTCGAAAGCGCACCCTCCGTGAAGGTCTTTTTGCCTTTCGCGGATTTCGCATTGACGGGCGGATAGCTGCGCATGAATTGATTTTCATCAATCAGGTTGAGGTAGTAGTGGCTGGTTCCTTCGGGGAGCGCCGCGCTGGCTTTGCCATCGCCGCTCAGTTCGGCGGATCCGCGAAACCACTCTTCATAGCGCTCGCCACCGTTGAGCGTGTAGATCAAATCGGCTTGAACGACTTTTGCGCCTTTTTCTTCGTAGGTGAATGACGCTTTCAATCCGTCTCGCTCGTGGGAGACGACTTCACACACCTGCTCCTTGTGCGGTAGCGGCGCGGCGGTGTCTGGGTTGTAGTAGGGGTAGCTGGCGTGCATTTCAGTCAACATCCTGGTTAGCTGATGATTCATTTGCACGGTTTTCTCCGGCAGAGCTTCAGCGATATTTTTCGCTTCTTCGATGTCGACGCGTTCCGATGAACCGTCCTCCGTGTTATAGAGACGGAACAGTTCCAACTCGGGGCTTTGCGGATTGTCGATGTGGTCGTAGTTGCGGATCAGTTTGTAGTCGCCGGTGCGGATCGTGCTCTCCAGCGCTCCGCCATGCGGGAAATGCCAGACCATGGTGTCGCGGGGCGAGCCATCGGCTTTGGTGACCAGTTTCGGATCGGTGGGGTCGCCGTGCAGCAGGGGCAGTAGATCGCTGCCGTCGAGATTTTTGGACGCGGGACGGGGCGTGCCGGTCATGCTGAGAATCGTCGGATAAAAGTCCAGGCCGTTGGCCATCACGTTGGTCTGCACTCCAGCGGAAATGCCGGGGCCGGTGATGATCAAGGGGACGCGGGTGCCGCCTTCTTTGGCCGAAATCTTTCCCCGGTCGAGGGGATTGTTGTCGGTGTAGCGC
>JBBKXR010000235.1:0-4010 GCA_037969585.1 Verrucomicrobiales bacterium | reverse complement strand
AACAGGACCGATTGGATGTTCGAGGTCATGCACACCGGGCTGGTCATAAGTTCGCGGGCGGAGTCGGCGTCGAATTTTCCGAAGCCGGCTTTGACGCGTTTGACGAGTTCTTCGTAGCGACCACCGGCGGACAACAGGACCGTGTCCTTGACCGGATCGGCGAGCTGCGGGTGGCTTTCGCCGCTCCATACGGTTTCGAAAATCTCCGGCGTTGCCTTGATACCGACCGCGCGTCCGTCTTTGGCGTCGGAGATGACGTAGTAGTATTCGCAGGTGCGTTTGGCGTTACGCATGATCTCGACGGCCTGGTCGACGGTGTCGGCTTGTTCCATGACGTCACGCATCAGTTGCGCCATCGGCGTGCCGTCCCAGTTGCCTTCGCCGCGTCCGCCCATCTCGCCGATGGCGATATGTTTTTCGTTCATCGCGGTGACCGTGCCGACGAAACCTGCGTAGCCGAGATTGGCCCAGGCATTGCCTTCGTCAGGTTGAACGATCATGACGGTGGCATTCTGCTCGAGGCCGAGGCCACGCAGGTAGTCGAGCACGCGGCCGTGATACATCTTGCCGTCGACGGTGGCGCTGCCGTGCAGGGCAAAGCCACTGCAGTGGAACAGTTCGGGGAAAAAATTCGACAGCCGAACTTCCTGCGGATGCAATCCGGCGGCGGCGGCGATGGCATCCATCTCGCGGGTGTAGCGTTCGCTGATGAACGGTTCGAGCCGGTTCTGGGCCTCTTCGATTTCGCCGAAGAACCAGCGGCCCTTGTCGAGCGAGGAACCAACACCGACGCCGTAAACGATGCGGTCGACCAAGTCGTGAACTTCGTCGCGCAACAATGTGCCGTGCTGTTCACCCATTTCTTCGGGCGTGCCTTTGAGGAACAGCACGCGGGTGCCGTCGATGTCTTCAAGTCGGCCCTTGCCGTGGCTGGCGATCACTTCACGGCTGCCGGTGGCCGGGCCGAGGGTGGGGATTTTCGAGTTGAGGTTGGAGAGGGCGACGTCGGCGAAACGAGCGAGGTGGGAAAGCGCGACGCGTTCGAGCGGTGCGCTGGTGTCGCTGGCGCCAGGCTTGTTCCACAGAGCCCTTTTCTCCGCGACAGCTTCTGAAAAGTGAAAACCCAAGGTGACGTTGAAGGCAAAGTCATCGGTTTTAACTCCGATTTGTGATGCCCCGTGAATAATATCGTATCGGGGTACAGTGATCTGTGCGGCAGGCAGATCGAACATTTTCCGTGCCCATTCTTTGAAAGCCAATGAATCGCCTTTCTCTTCGATCAATGCTGGCAAAAGGTGCAGTTGCCACCTTTTAATCGGTAAGGAGAATTCTGGTAGATCGATGGATTTAAGACTCTCCGGATCGCTGGAAAACCGCGGCACGTCGTTTGTGCCGACTAAGTTCAGCCCCTTGTCTGGTGCATACAGCCAAATTTCATCACCAAGCCGGCCGATTTGGTATTCGTTTCCATCGATTGTGGCAAACAGTTTCAGGCGGTCGGGGAATTGATATAATAATTCAAATTGTTGTCCGCAGATTTCTTTGGGGAGTCCTTTTGCCGAAATTATTTCCAGAAAAAAGGACCTCCCAGCAGTGCCTTCGTCAGGATCTGGCTGCAACACACTATGCCAACCAAGGAGTTCGTTTCCAGCATAGCGGGTTTCGACCGAAGTCAGCACGCCATACCAGAGAACGAACGGCAGAGCTACGACGCCGAGCAGCAGGACGAGTTTTTTGCGTTTCAAATTCACAGTGAAAATGGTTTTTCGGCGGGGAGTAGGAGCAAAGTAGAATGGACTGCCTAGTCCGTTTCCATTGCGTTGGCGAGTGACCGGCTGGAGGCCAAGGCAACGGGGTCGGACTGGGCAGTCCAAGCTACGTCCGTGCGTTGCTTGTCAGTTGGATCGCAGGCTTACTTCGGAGGAGCCTCGGCGGGCTTGGGCGCTTGGAAAAACAGGGCACCATGAGTCTTTGTCAGGCGACGATAGACTTTGTCTCCGCAGGCGACGTGCAGGTAGGCGTGGTCTTTGCCGGCGAAGCAGGCGCTGACCAGATTGGCATCCTGGGGTTTTGCGATGACTCCACCCATGCGGCCGGTCGGGTCGAACATTTGCAGGCCTTCGGCACTGGTGATGTAGTAGCGGCCGTGGGCATCGGTGGCGGCACCGTCGCCGCGCGAGATTTCGGGGGTGTCGGTCGGGCAGCGCAGGGTCATGTATTTTTCGGCAGCGTCGAGGCTGCCGTCTTTCTTGATGCGCCAGGTCCAGGTGTACTCGCCGCCGTGGTCGGAAACGGCGAGTGTGCCCTGATCGGGCGAAAGGGTGATGCCGTTCGGCTTGGCGACGGTGCCGCTGTCGGCGATGGTCATTTTTCCGTCGGGATCGATGCGCCGCACTTCGCTGGTTGGCGTCATGGTGAAGTAGACATTGCCATCGTGAGTGACGACCAAGTCGTTGGGCCGGACTTCTTCAGCGAGTGTTTCCATGTTGCCGTCGGCGTCGAAGCGGTTCAGCTGACGGGCGCGGCCCATGCAGGCGTAAAGTTTGCCGTCGGCGCCCCATTGCAGGCCGCTGATACCGGGAACTTCTTTGATGAATTCCGTCTGCTTGCCGTCGAGGTCGACTTTGAAAATGGCGGTGCCGTCTTTGACGTCGGTGAAGTAAAGATTGCCTTCGGCGTCAGTGCACAGGCCGTCGGTAAAACCGTGGCCTTCGGAGACGACTTGCCAATCTTCACCATCGATGAGGACTTGCGACAAAGGCATGTCCTGGGCGTTGGCGTTGGGGGTGAGATAGATGGCGGTTAGCGCCAGGGAGAAAAGGATGCGGCAGGTCATGGGTAAAATTTGTTCGTTGTTCTTTGTATTCTCGTCCACTGAGGACCGGCGAGACGCCGGTATCACACTGGGATCGTCCAATGAGTTAGTGTAAGCGCTAAAGCTTGATGCTGCTCCAGTCGCGCCAGATCCAGCGCAGGGTGTCGGGGAAGATGGCGCCACCATGTTTGCCGGAGTGCTTGCCGTCGCCCATGACGAAGTTGAAGTCGTAGCCGGAAAACTTGAGGGCGGCAGCCATCTGCTGATTGGCCAGTGGCCAGTTGCCGTGCAAGTTATCGAGGTCGTTTTTGCCTTCCTGCAGGAATACGCGCAGCGGCTTTTTCGGCTCGGTTTTGCGGATCAGCGCGGGGTAAACGTGGCCGCCGCGGATGTTGGTGAAGCTGCCGATGTGGCTGATCACTTTGGTGAAGGCGTCGGGACGTTCCCAAGCGGCGGTGAAGGCGCAGATGCCGCCGGAGCTGTTGCCACAGAGGGCGCGACCGTCGGGGTTGGCGGTTAACTTGAGATCGTGCTGTTTGGTGACCGCCGGGAGAATTTCATCGATCAGGAAACGTGCATACTGATCGCTGAGGGTATCGTATTCGAAGCTGCGGTTCTTGCGTGGTTGCGCGTCGGGTTTTCCGGCATCGGCTGGCACCACACCGGGGTTGATGAAGATGCCGATGGTGACCGGGATGTCGCCGGCGTGGATGAGGTTGTCGAGCACGGTCGGGGCCCGGAACGCGCCCTTTTCATTGACGAAGCCGGCGCCGTCCTGGCAGATGAGCACCGCAGCAGGTTTCGAGCCGTCGTATTGGGCGGGCACATAGACCCAGTAGTCCCGCTCGGTGCCGGGAAAAATTTCGCTGCTGTGGCTGTGTTGAGTGACTTTGCCTTTGGGTACACCTTCTTTGGGCATGGCGTCGGCGCCGGGCTGGTAGTCGTCGATGGCGAGCAGCGCCGACGATGTCGATGCGAGTAGGATGGTAAGCAGGAATTTTTTCAACATGGATCCGGTCGGTTTTGAACTGGAAGAAACGATGCCGACTGAGGCATGATTTGGCAATGGCGGACAGTGGTATCGAAAAGAAGCAGCGACTGCTCTCGCTCGACATGTATCGCGGACTGGTGCTGGCGCTGCTGTTGCTGGAGGCGGCAAATTATGGCTGGCAGCATGCCATCGCCAAGGCCCATC
>JBBKXR010000234.1:0-16232 GCA_037969585.1 Verrucomicrobiales bacterium | reverse complement strand
ATCGATGGGCGAGCGCGGCGGACGTAGGTTTCAATGAGTTGTTGAAGGGTGGCCTGCTGGCCGTCGGTGAGTTCGCCGGCGAGCACGCCTTCCTTGCCGAGCGAGGCGACTTCGGTTTCGGCGGCGGTCAAAATGTCGTTCGGGGCTTCTTCGGAAAAAATGGCTTTCTGGATCTGCTCTTTATCGAGCGAGTTGACCAGTTCGCGGGCGATGTTTTCTTCAGCGGCGAGCACTTGCAGACCTTTGCGGGAGCCTTCGGTGACGGCACCGGGATTAGTCGCCATGAAGTTGGGCGTAGCGGAGACTTTGCCATCGGCGATGGTGAAATGCATCGACAGGTGATGGCCTTCGACGCGCCATCCCCAGGCTTTGCTGCCGGGTTCACCGTAGATGGTGACGTAGTACATTTCGGGGTTACGCTTAGGTGATTGGTTTTCCATTTCCCAAAGCAATTGCTCGAGGCTCATGATGGTGACGGCTTCAGTGAAGCCGCGATGGCTGAGGCCGGAGCTGAGCAGGCCGAAGGCGAGCGCTCTCTGATCCTGGCGCATTTCCTTCATCGGCAGGCCGGTGCGAACCCCCTCGCCTTCGAAAGGTTTGGGAACGAAGGCCCAGACTTTGCGCTCGTCGGCATCGATGGCGTAGCTGACTTTGTCGCGCTGGGCGTCGTCGAGGGTGTTGAGAAAATTGGTGGCGGCGGCGCTCATGGCATCGGCAGCTTCATGAGCTTGAGCCGAAAATGGCGAAGTGATGAGAACCGCGAGCGCGGCGAGAAGGGCAGGAAATTTCATGCGCTAAGCTTGGGCCGAAGTAGCCGGACTGCGCAATGACGTTTTTCCGCTAGAGGAGACTATTTCTCGAGCTGGTAGCAGACCACGTCACCATTGACGGTTTTGACCAGCAGATGGCCATTGGCAGCGACGACGTGTGGCCAGGCCATGTCGTTGAGCACGGCGGGCTTTTCGGCGAGAATATGGCAGCGATCGGGGGAGCGGGTCGCGGTTTCGGTGAGGGTGAGGTCGCCGCTGTTGGCCCAGGTGATCAGTCGTTCGTCGCCGGTAACGATGCACGAGCCGGCGTCACTGACGCGGCCACCTTCCCAGACGAGTTTGCCGCTGGCGAAGTCGACGCAGTAGATGCCTTTGTTGGCGAAATAGATATGGTCTTTAAAAACTACGGGAGTGCAGACACCGGTCGGGTAGCGATTGCGCCAGATTTCGCGGGCTCCATTTTTCAGCGAGATTTCGACTCGGGCCATGGCGTTGTGGTTGTAGCGCGAGGCGATCAGCACGGACTGGCTTGCCTGATGGGGCGAGGCGCTGGCGATGGTGTTCGAGTAGTCGGTGGCCCAGGGATACTCGGCGACGGTTTCGCCGCCGTGATCGCCGTCGAGCCGGGTGATCAGTAGATGGTTGGAGGTGGCGATCACGGCGCAGGTAACATCGTCGACCGTAAGCAGGTTAGGGCCGCCGGAGTGGCCGGCGACATCGCGGTTTTTGGAACTCCAAACTCGGCTGCCGTCGGATTGCCGAAAGGCCATGAGGTTACCGGATTCAGGATCGCCGACTTCGACAATGATGCTGTCGCCGAATGCGAGCGGGGAGCTGGTGTAGCCGTAGTCGCGAAGGGTATTTTTCTTTTTAGTGATCTGCGGCCTGCGCTCGATGCCGTAATCCTCGTAAAGGTTCAGGTTCCACAGTGGCTGACCTTTTTTGCCGGGGGCGACATCCCATGCGCAGAGCTGGCCGTCGCAATTGAGGGTGAATAGGCGTTGGCTTTCCGGATCGTATTCGGGTGTGCCGGTGACGCCGCGGAAAAAACCCTGATCACCAACGGCGTGGCGGCCGTATTGGGGCGCGGGATAAGTCTGCGACCATTTTTCTCTGCCGGATTTAAGATCGAGACAGCGAAAGATGTCTTTGCCGTCGTCCGACCAGCCGATGACAAATACTTCATCGCCGATGACCAGTGGCGACGCGGCACCCTTGCCGGTGTTGGTTTGCCACGCGGGTGGGTCTTTCAGCCAGTCTTTTCCGTTCCAAGCGGATGGCTCGCTGGTGATCCCGTTGCGCTCGCTGCCCCGCCAGTGAGGCCAATCTTCGGCAAAGGAAAATGACGTCCACCCAGAGGTGGCCGCCACCGTCAAGACAAGCCTGCAAGCACTACTCAGCAACAAGGTTACCCAACTTTGGTTTGTCCGACGGCGACGAGGCCCTCCACAGGAAATGTGCGAAGACCGGGACACGCGACTAGATAACCGCCATTTGGCAAGTGCTGCAAATGACGGCTCGGTCATTTTGCACAGCGTTTGGCATGGCAGGCTTTGAGTGCCAATTTATTTCAGCCAGCCGAGAACGGCGTCGATCATCGGTTGCTGGGCGTCGTCGGCGAAGACATGATTGCTGCCGGGGATTTCGACGAACTCGGTCGGGCCACCGGCCTTGGGCATGATGTCGAGGCTTTCTTGAATGGGCACAACGTCGTCTTCGCTGCCGTGGACCAGCAGCCACGGAACGGTGACCTGTGGGGCGCGCTCGAGCACGTCACCGATGGCGTTCATGTCGTCGACGTAGGTTTGTGAGAGCGGGCAGTCTTCGTCGTCCCACATGAATCCCTGATCAGGAGTGGCGTCGCCGAATTCGACTTCGGCAAATTTCCTGGTGTAGACCATGCCGGCCAGCGAGATCAGGCGTTTGATACGGTCGTCATGTGCGGCGCTTATAACTCCGACGGCGCCGCCCATGCTGTGACCGGCAAAGATGATGTCGTCGTAGCCTTCGGCGCTGGCGGCATCGATGATTGCGGTGAGATCCTGGACCTCTTTGCTCACGGTCGAGTCGCGAAAATCGCCTTCGGAATCGCCGTTGCCGGAAAACGAAAAGCGCAGGGCGGGCGTACCGCTTTCAGCGACGGCCGCAGCGAGTCCTTCAGCCCAGGGGCGGTCCTTGTTGCCAGTGACGCCGTGACCGATGATCAGCAGACTGCCGCTGCCGGTGGCTTCGCCGTGGAAGGCGTAGTCGAGTTTTTCGCCGAGATGATTGCGGATTTCGGAATTCATTTTTTTAAGGGAAGGAGCTGGGAGCTAGTCGACCGCCGTATCGTAGACGCGGACGGTCTTGAACCAGGGGCCGAAACTTTTCACGAACACGTCGTGGTCGGGGTCGACTTGGTACGAGTTGTGATCTTCGATGGTGTCGAATTGCAGGAACAGGGCGTAATCGTAGTCGTTCTGGGTGACGCCTTCGCGGGCGGGCGTTGCGGCGGCTTTGCCGAAATGGCCGGTGACCACGGTATCGATGTCGAACAGGGCGCGCAGGCCTCCTTCGAATTCGGTTTTTTGCTCGGGGGTCAACGACTCGTCGAGCCAGAAGTATACGGTGTGCCGGATCATGATGCGCACAGACTAGGAATTCTCGGCGGCGACGCAATGAAATCTTTCGTCGCGGGTGCCGGTCGACGGACGATCAGTCAAAGCCGTTGCCTTTGAGCAGGTGATCGAGATGCGGCGTGAAAAGTTCGGGCTCGAGCAGGAACGAGTCGTGGCCTTTCTCCGAGTGCACGGTGATGTGCATGCAGGAAACGTCAGCGTCCTTGAGGTGGGCGACCAGCTCGGTTTGTTCCTCGGGGTAAAAGCAGAAATCGGAGTCGATGCTGAATACCAGATAGCGATGGTCGTGTTCGCGTGATCCGGCGAGCAAACTGTGGGAGTCGGCGGCGCCGGCTTCTTCGCAGGCGTTGTAGCGCGACCACAGTTGGCAGATGCGCAGGTAGGTGTTGGCGTCGAAGCGTTCGACGAACTTGGTGCCCTGGTGGAGCATGTATGACTCGACCTTATCGTGAATTTTATACCAGGCGAGTCGGCCTTCCGGTTGGTCGACGTTCTTGCGAGCCCGACGTTCGATGGCATCGAGATGGACGAAGGTCTTGTGACTGATCATGCGCGCCAGTGCGAGTCCGTAGGTCGGTGGCTCGCCTTCGTAGTAAGCGCCGCCGTTGAAATGCGGGTCGTTTTCGATGGCGAGTACCTGCTCAAACAGGATCAAGCGATTCAGCACGGTGGTCTGAAAGCCGCTGGCGATCGGCACCACGTAGCGTACGCGCTCGGGGAACAGATTGGCAAACGTCAGGGCGCACAGGCCACCGACCGAGGGGCCGATGACGGCGTGAAGTTTTTCGATGCCGAGTTGGTCGAGCAGCAAGGCCTGCGAGCGGACCGCGTCGGCGACAGTGACCTCTGGAAAATCGGGGCCATAGGCTTTGCCGGTGGCGGGGTTGATCGATGCCGGGCCGGTCGAGCCGTAGCAGCCGCCGAGAATGTTGACGCAGATGACGCACAGCCGATCAGTGTCGAGTGCTTTGCCGGGGCCGATAAAGGGCTCCCACCAACCGAGGTGCAGTTCGCTGGTCCAGCGCGAGCCGATGCCGTTGACCTGTTCGGTGATGCCGGCGGCATGCTGGGTGCCTGACAGGGCGTGGAACAGCAGCACCGCATTGCTGCGATCGGAGTTCAATTCACCGTAGGTCTCGTAGGCCAGGGTGATTTCATCCAGGCTATCGCCGCTGGCAAATTGGAACGGCTTACCTCCGAGTTCGAGGTTCGCAAATTGGGTGCTGGTGATGCCGATGGATTCGCTCATGCTGCGCCTGACAGAAATTAATGGGTTGCGACACTAGCCGAGTTCATTGGCTTTGGCCATCCCTTTGCCTGTCATATAAAGATTCGACGGTGACTTTTGTTTAAGGTTCGGCTTAGATAGCGCACCGATTGATGAGGGGAACCAATACTGTGTGGCAACGATGGCGTGAGCGTGGTGATGGCCCGGGCCTTTCCATTGCTCTGGGACTGGTGGTTTGGTTAGTCGGACTGATCGTGTTTCTGGTGTTCGGCGAGAACCCGTGGGCCGCGGGCATTCACGAAAAGGCGCAATCCGGTGCACCGCTGACGATTGAGGAGGACATTATCACGGGAGTTTGGTATGCGGCGGCGGTCAATGCCAGCATTTGTGTCGTGCTGTTGGCGTCTTCGTGGATGTGGGTCGGGACGACGAGACTGGCGCAGGAAACGAAGCAGCGCGAAGCGGAGAAGGCGTGGCGTGGAGGCGGCGGTGATGCGATCGGCGTGCTCGGTGGCTCGGCTACTTCCGATGGAAGGGTGTGGTTTTGGTGCTTGCTGATCCTGGTGGTAGTGATGGCGGGATGGATCCGATACCCGCGGCTCGACGACAGTTTCTGGAATGACGAGGAGCAGGCTTTTCGAAAATTTACCTGGGGAACTTATGTTGTCGAGGATAAGCCCGGGAAGGAGTCAGGTGAGTTCGTAAAGACCAAGCGGGTAGACTGGAATCGCTCGCTGTTTTACACGATGTCGGGAAACAATCATGTCGTGTACACGGTCGGTGCTCGCTTCGCGGATTCGATTTGGCGGCAGATTGGCGATCATGAGGAAAGCGAATTCAGTGAAGCGGCGATGCGCAGTGGTCCTTTTCTAGCGAGTCTGGCGACGATTGCACTGCTCGGCGTGTGGTTACGATCGGCGGGCTATCCGCTGGTCGGAGTGGTAGCTGCGGCCCTGTTGGCCCTTAATCCCTGGCACATCCGCTACAGCGTCGAGGCACGCGGCTACTCGGAGCTATTGATGTGGATGCTCCTGGCAAACATTGCTCTGGGGGCGGCGTTGGGAAAAGGGCGTTGGCGGTCGTGGATCGCCTATGGCGTTTTTCAGAGCTTGTATCTGTTGTGCTTCCCCGCAGCCGTTTATTTCGCGGCGGCGCAAAATGCGATCGTGGTCGTGGTGCTGCTGACGCGTCGGGATGGTGGCTCGTTATGGCGCTGGTTGGTCGCCAGCGCTATCGGGGCCATGGTGGTCGTGCAGATGATATTACCGGCATTGCCGAGAATTCAAAGTTGGATGGAGGAGCAGCACGAGATGCCGTTCGCCATGGATCGAGAGCATTTTCTCGACCTCTGGTCGCACCTGACGACGGGCGCGCCGTGGACGACGGTCGGCGCCGGATTGCATAACGGAGTCAGTGTCGCGGATCTGGGTGCAGCTGGACCGTGGATATTCGGACTGGCGCTGCCGCTTTTGGCATTGTTGGGTTTGGGCACGGCGATCGCCAAAGGGGGGCGCCTGGCGATGTTCATTCTAGCTGCGGCGAGTGCGTTTGGTTTGATCTGGCTGCATCATCAGCTTCAGGATCTGGCATTCTACAGTTGGTATCATTTTTACCAAGTGCTGGTGGTGGTGATCGGGCTGGCCTTCGTGGTAGAGTTGGTGCGCCGGCGGGAATCACCCGAATCTGGACGTGGTCAATCGCCGGGTCAGGGCAAAGCCGCGTGGCTGGTCGCATCGCTGGTCATCGTTCTGTATGGCTTCGTTACCTGGGCGCCGCGACATCGAGTAAGAACTTTTGACCGGCATCCGATGCGACAAGTGGTCGAGCACGTTCGGGGTGAGATACCCGTGATAGCAGGTGATCAGAGCAAGGTGATGACCGCTGCGTTCGGGCCGGGCAAAGGCCAGTGGCAGAGCTACGATCCGCGCGCCGAGAAGTTGTCGACCGCGACGGATTTGATGCAGCTTCTCAAAGCAGCAGACGTTAATAAAAAGCCGCTCTGGATCTACTGTGCCGACCCGCAAACGATGCGCGAGGATCACACGGATGTGCTCGGCGTGCTGGATGACGAGCTCCTGTTTGCCAAAGATGAGTATTTCAAAGGGATGGAGGAAATGTGGAGCGTTCAGGTTTATCGCCACGAACCCAGAGCGGCGAAAGCTGAGCCTCCGATACCGCCTCCGCCAGCACCGAAACAACCTGCTGGTATTCCTCGCTCTGCACCCGCATCTCCTGTGCCGTCGACCCCGAACGGGGAGGGCGAGGCCGCTGCCGAAGTCGATAACGGAGAAGACGCGGACGCCCGATCCGAGCCGCCGGTAAATGCCTTGCAATGAAGGCTTTTTTTTGACGGCTGATTGCGCTATGTTAACGATTGCGCCTTGCCGTCTTCCTCACTTTTCCAGTTGTGGAGGCAGGTGTTTAAGTTTCTAAAAATTAGCCAGTTATGAATGGAAAATCTTCCACCTTTCTGATTCTCGTTATCGCCGCCGTGGCCCTCGGCTGCTTCGCGGTTAAAAGTTACTACGATTATCAGGTGACCATGTTCAAACACGAACATGGCATGGATAGCGCAAATCCCGCCGCTGCGGCGCAGGCTGCATCGGCTCCGGCAGCAGCCACCACGCCCGTGGTACCGCCACCGCCGACGGCAACGGCTGCGAGCAATCCACTTCCGGCTCCGACTCAGCCCGTCGCTGCTCCTGCCCGCGATCCTGAAATCGATAGAGTGCACTTGGAGCTTGAGGCGCTGCGCGAGGAAAACAAGATTGCCCAGCAGAAGATCGAAGCGATGCGCGCCGGTGGCGGCAATGGAAACAGTGGCACGGCACGCACTGGAGTCGCTGCAACCGCTGCCCCGGCAGCGACGCCCGAACAGGCTGCCGCCGATGCCGAAGTTGAGGCGCTGCGTCAGCAGCTAGTCAACGCTCCCGCCATCGCTCAGGTGGTCGAGTGCAATTGGGATTTCGATCTGGTATTCATCAATGGCGGCAAAGATCGCAACCTTCAGGCGGAGGAAAAATTCGCCGTGCGTCGCGGTTCTGACATCGTCGGTTTTGTCACCGTCGAGGAAGTTGAGGCCACTTATGCTGTCACAAAGTTGACCAGCAAGAATGCCCAAACCGAGACTTCGCTCAAGCCCGCGCCCGGTGACGACGTCATCAAGTGGCCGCTGTTTTAGCAGCGCGGTGGGAAGCGAGGGAGCTTCGAGAAGTTCAGCCATTCTACTGGAAGAACCCGTCGACGAAACGCGCTCGCTAATACGGGAGTGAACAAAACAAGCTCCTGCTTGACCGCAGGCGCTTCCTTGTCGAGAGATAGGCCTCTCCGCCAGTCATCCGTGGCTGCGGCCTGACTTTCTCAAGACCCATCATGATTCTCTCCGACAAAGCGATCCTCGAAGCGATGGAGAAAGGCGAAATTGTCGTCGAACCTTTCGATCGCTCCTGCCTCGGCACCAACAGCTACGACGTCCATCTCGGTCCTTACATGGCGACCTACAAGGACCGGGTGCTGGATGCGCGCAAGCATAACGAGATCGAACATTTTGAAATGCCCGAGGACGGATTCGTTCTCGAACCGCAACTGAACTATCTCGGTGTCACCGCCGAATACACGGAAACGCACGCCACGGTTCCCTTCCTCGAAGGCAAGTCGAGCGTCGGTCGGCTCGGTATCGACATTCACGCCACCGCCGGCAAGGGTGATGTCGGTTTTTGCAATCACTGGACCTTGGAGATCTCGGTCAAGCAACCGGTGCGCGTTTACGCCGGCATGCCGATCGGCCAGCTGATCTACTTCATGGTCGACGGCGACGTCGAGGTTCCATACAACACAAAGGGCTCCGCGAAATACAACGACCGCACCGATCGACCGGTCGAGTCGATGATGTGGCGGAACAAGTTTTAGGGATCTGCCGAGGTAGCCGAGCAAAGTCTCGGTCACGACTGGTCTTTCTCGCCGCTGCGAGCAACGCGGTAGCCAGAGCTGAGGCAAGCCTCAGCTCTGCCCAGCGTCGCGACCACTTGCGGAGTGCGTTTGGCTTGCCTCCGCTTTCGATTCACCCAGGAGAGAGCTCCTACCCGTAGCTAGCGGAGGCTTGCCTACGTCCCTCTTCCCTCGTTGGTGAATCAGATGTTATGTGCCGATGTGACCTGTCAGGCAGCGGTTAACACCTCGTTATGCTTAACTTGACGCGTGCGCCCGACAGAACGCGGGCATCGTTCGATTCTGCCATCGCTTCCGGCGCCCATTCGGGACGCGATCAATTGGACGTGCTGAATACCCGGATTGAAATCCGGGCCTGTTTTGCTGGATGCTTTCAGCATCGGGACCGATTCGTGTGCAAATCAACTTGGCGGGGAAGCGTTCTACGATCTCTCACGCATCAAAGAGCGAGGAATATTTCCCAAGCCCTTCATTTACCAAATCATCAACAGGCACGAAGCGCAGCGCGGCAGAGTTGATGCAGTAGCGCAGGCCGGTGGGTTGCGGGCCGTCGGGAAAGACGTGGCCGAGGTGTGCGTCGCCGCTGTCGGAGCGAACTTCGGTGCGGGTCATGCCGTGCGCTGAGTCGGTTACCTCGACGATTTCCTCGGCATCGAGCGGTTCATAGAAGCTCGGCCAGCCGGTACCGGAATCGAATTTTGCTTTCGAAGAAAACAACGGCTCACCCGAGATCACGTCGACGTAGATGCCGGGTTCTTTGTTGTCCCAATACTCGTTGTCGAAGGGTGGTTCGGTGCCGCATTCACAGGCGACGCGAAACTGCTCAGGTGAAAGGCGCTGCTTGAGTTCGTCGCGGGATTCCATAGTCATGACACTGTGCATCAAGGCTCGGGGGAAGCAAATCGACGCGCGCCCATTGGCGCTGGGTTGGTTCGAAATTGGCGTTAATTAAGTGCCGTTGAAAGAACGCTTTAGTTGGGAAAATATGAGCAATATTGTGCTTCCCATAGCTCTCCAACTTGGCTTGGATGGGGGCATGAGAGTCATGAAAAATTTGCCGCGATGGGTTGCGATGATCGTTGTAGTGGCTTCACCGCATTTGGCAGCGGCGACCGATATCGAAACTGAGGACGGACGTCGCTTTTCCCACTGCACGGTGCTGAAGGCTGACGGCATAGGGCTCTACTTTCGACATCGAAGCGGTATCGCCCGGGTGCTCTACGATGATCTCAGTGATGACTTGCTGGCCAAGTTGGAACCACTGCCGGAACCGGAGGAAATCGACGTGAAAAAGCCGTCGACGGCGTCAGCTCCGCAGGGTGGAAACGATCGTCCAACTGCGCAGGCGAACGGAGAATTCCGCATGGTATTCTGGCAGCGGGTCGTGATCGGTGTGCCGCATCAAGCGTTGCATCACGCGCCTTACGGCTGTCCGACGAGCGGGCTCACTGGTGCGCATCGCTACTCACACTTTGGGTGGCGGCAGGCGGTTGAGCGGGATTTTCTGATCACCACAGGTATCCTGCCTCGGCCACTGGGCGTGATTACGCACCGAGTGCCGCAGGGCATCCGCTTGAACTACTTCTGAGCTTTCGCTGCCGCGGGTGCAGGTTTCGAATTGCGCACTGGAATTTCAAGCGGTGGGCGATTACCGCGTTTGCGAAGCCAATTGAGAGCCTTGCCGACGGCGGGCAAGCGAACCAACCATATCTCAAGCCTCTGTTTGCCGGGGAAGTCGAGCAGCATCAGACCGATCAAGATCGTCAAAATGCCCTGACCAGGAAGCCCAAGCATGAGGATGCCGGCGAGAAATAAAATGCCGCCGAGCAAATTCTTCAGGACGAGCCCGATGCCGTGGACCACCGGGCGCTGATGGGCGAGGCTGCGAGTCTCGTCGCGGTGGGGCAAAAAGTAGTCGGACCTCATTCGGGTGACGACAATCGGAAGGACGAGCGCTGAGATCGCCAGCGTGACCAGTGACAGTCCACCGAGCGCAAATAGCCACTCCTTGTGAGCCTCCGCCCACGCAGTTGCAACGTTGGCGAGCATCATTGCTTGGCGCTATTAGCTGCGGCTACAGGTTGAGGCTTTTTCAAATGCGGTGACGGCGGCTGCCCGGGCTTTCCGCGTTGCTGATCGAGCATCCATTGGTAAAGAGCTTCAGTATTGTAGGCCTCGGTCCAGGAGTTGTGACCGGCTTCGGGATAAATGGTCAGCCAGGCGTGGGGATTGCCGGCACGTTTCAGAGCTTGGATCATGCGTTCGGATTCGCTGGCAGGAACGGCCGTGTCTTTACCGCCGTGAAATGCCCATACCGGTAAATGGGGAATGCGCTGGGTCAGGTAGGGGACGCCGCCCCCGCAGACGGGCGCCACGGCAGCAAATTTGTCGGGGTATTGCGTGGCCAAGCCCCAGGTTCCATAACCGCCCATGCTTAGCCCGGTCAGATAGATACGCTCGCTGTCGACGCGCAGTGTTTTTTCCAAGTGTTCGATCAATGGCATCACCGGTTCCCAGTTCCACCAACTATCTGTCGGGCACTGCGGCGCGATGACGATGAACGGTAGCTTTTTGCCCGATTCAGCGAGCATGGGTGGACCATGGATCTTTAGCAGATCGAGATTATCACCGCGTTCTCCGGCCCCGTGTAAAAACACCAGGAGAGGCCATTTACGATCCTTTGTTTCTTCGTAACCCTCCGGGAGATACTGCAAATAGGCGAGCTTTTGGTTCTGGGCAGCCGGTTCGTCGAAATGCTCTTCCGTCGCGGGAGATTCCGCGCGGACGCTGGTCGACGTGCATGCCATTGAGGCCAGAAGGCTCAACAGCAGTGCATAGTTCCGGTGCATAAAAAGGTTTCGCATCTGCGAGCGTAGCACGGCGGATTGGCGATGCCAAATACAGGTTCCCGTGGTGTGGCAAATTAGATTACTCCACCACCGAGCAAGAGCCGAAGGCCGCCAACGCAGAGCACTGCGACGTTGATGTAGATGCCGGTTTTTTTCTCGGCGGCCGCACCGAAAATGATGCCGCCTACGCAGCCAATTGCGACCAGCCGAATGCGACCAGCTAGTTAACCGATCCGAGAAACGGCACGATGCCGAAGCGCATCAAGATGAAGCAGGGAATACCGATGACGATGGAGATGATGTTCATAGGGGATGATTGGTTCTTATCCCAATGAACACCCATGGGGTGGGAAGGCGATTGCAAGGCAGTGTTGCGTTTGTAATCGTTGAGGAGTCCGTTGCTAGATCAAGGCAACGGAGCCGCTCGCTGACGCTCGCGGCTGCATCGGTCCTAGCGCGTCCACTTCAGCCACTTTTCCATCAGGTTTTTCACCGTTGGGGTCAGGCGGGTGCGGTTGTAGGCATCACCGGCTTTGCGGATCGCTTCGGCTTGAGTCGGGTAGGGGTGGATGACTCCAGCCAGACCACCCAAGCCGATGCCGCCGGCCATGGCGGTACTGATTTCGCTGATTAAATCGCCTGCATGGGGGGCGACGATGGTGGCGCCGGCAATTTTGCCTTTGCCTTTAAGAGTATGCACTTTGACGAAGCCTTCAGTTTCACCATCGGTGACCGCTCGGTCGACGTCGCTCATGTCGACGCGGTAGGTGTCGATCTCGATGCCCTGGTCTTTGGCCTCATTCGGATAGAGACCAACGTGGGCGATCTCGGGTTCCGTGTAGGTACACCACGGCATGGTCAGGGCGCTGAGTTTTTTGCGGCCGAAGAACAAGCTGTTCTGGATGACGATGCGCGCCGCGAAATCTGCGGCGTGAGTGAACTGATATTTCATCGCCACGTCTCCGGCCGCGAAAATGTTAGGATTGGTGGTGCGCAGATGGTCATCAACTGTGACGCCTTTTTTGTGGTAATCGACGCCGACTTTCTCGAGGCCGAGACCATCGACATTCGGTGCGCGACCGACTGATATAAGAAGTTGGTCGACGACTTGATCGTAGCTGCGATCGTGAGAGTCGACTTTCATGCGAATGCCGCCGCCTTCTGCTTTTGAAAAGTTCAATTCTTTGCCGCAGCACAGAATGTTCACGCCGTCGGCTTTGATCGCGTCATAGATGATTTTCGACGCGTCGGGATCTTCGCGTGGCAAAACGCCGTGCTCAGCCTCAACTTGGTAGACCTCGCTGCCGAAGCGGGCGAAAGCTTGTGCCATTTCGACACCGATCGGTCCGGCGCCGACGACGCCGAGGCGTTTTGGTAGCTCGGTAAGGCTGAAAAGGTTTTCGTTGGTGAGGTAATTTACGTCGTCGAGTCCCGGGATAGGGGGTGCTGCAGCGCGGGCACCAGTGGCGATGACAGCTTTTTTGAAAGGCACCGCGATGTCACCTTTGTCGCTGTGAACCGTGATGGTGTTGCTGTCAGTAAACTCGGCTTGGCCCAAAAATACATCGATGCCCATGTCCGCGAATCGTTTCACCGAATCATGACGACTGATGCCCGCACGTATACTGCGCATGCGTTCCATGATCGCTCCGAAGTCAACTTCGGCACTGCCCGCGGGGATGCGAATGCCATATTTGTCAGCGCCGCCTCGCGCCATGTGCGCCGCCTTGGCTGCTGAGATCAGGCACTTTGACGGCACGCAGCCGACGTTGAGGCAATCGCCACCCATGAGATGCCGTTCGATCAGCGCGACTTTCGCACCCAATCCGGCAGCTCCGGCAGCGGTGACTAAACCGGCGGTGCCAGCGCCGATGACGACGAGATTGTAGCTGTCGGCTGGTTTTGGGTTGGCCCAGTCTGCAGGGTGAACATTGTCGACCAGCTGGCCGTTGTGTTCGTCCTTGGGATGGATGTCTACGGCGTTCATGGATCGGTAGTTGGTGAGAAATTTGAGCTGTAAATTTGAAGCAAGGGAGGGCTAAGGCTTGCCGGCATCGACATCGGTCTGGGCATTCAGCGCTTTCTTAGCTGAACGGGTGACGATGACGGTGACAATAACGGTAGCGACAAAGCCGGCAACGTAGAGCCAGGTCTTCGCAGTATCGGTTGTCTCATTACCGGAATCGGCTGCCAGGCCGCCCAAGTGGCCGATATACACATACATGATCGTTCCCGGCAGCATGCCAATCCATGAACCCAGCACATAGGTCCAGAAGCGTACTTTAGTGACTCCGAAGAAATAGTTGAGCAGGTTAAAGGGGAATAGTGGTGACAAGCGGATCAACGTGACGATCTTAAATGCACCTGTCTCGATTGCCTTGTCGACTGCCTGGAAATTCTTGTTATCTGCTGTCTTTTTCTCCACCCAGTCACGGACGAAATGTCGGCCGATTAGAAAAGACGCAGCCGCACCGAGAACTGAACCGATTGAGACCCAGACGGTACCCCACACAACACCGAAAACGAATCCGGCGACGACGGTTAGTGCAGAGCACGGCACTAGAGCAACCGCCGCGACGATATAGATGAGAATAAAGATGATCGGCCCCCAGGGACCGAGGCCTTCGATCCAGCTTTGCAATCCTTCCCACCACTCCTTGGGGATAAGGAATTTCAGGGCAACGAATACGCCGATGATCGCTATCAGCCCGATCAGCCATTTCCACTTAGACGTGCCTGCCTCTTTCTCGCTGTCGGTTGAATCGGTCATTGGCTCGGCTGGGGTGGGGGTATGTGTGGGGATCGAGATTTTATTGCGGCTTACTGCTTGTTCAGATCCCAGTCGTAGTCCATGAACTCGACATCAGCCTTACTGACATCCTCAGAGAACCAAGGATTCACATATCCGGCAACCGATTTGCCACCTTTGGTAAAATCGCCTTCGAACCAATCGAAGATTTTAGACAGATGAAGTTTGCCGCCTTTGTATTCGTTCTTCGATTTGTCGGTGAGAAAATTCGTTGCCTGATCTGACAGTTGCGCTTCGAGCTTATCGGCGACGAAGGCCTCGGAACGAAGAGCGGGGCAGGAGACGGCGGCACAGACAATCGCAAAGTGAATGCGTGGCTCGGAGTATTTCGCCCGCAACAAGTCGTGCTCAACGTAGTTGAGTGTTGTGGTTTTTCCGAACAACGTAACGACTTTCTTGTCCTGTGCGGTACTGATGAAATTGCCGATGTCCTTGATGCTTTTCACCGGATAGTTGTCGAGTATCAACTGCACAGTTTCAGCGTTGTAGACGTTGATCAAGAACGCCAGCTGTTGAGCTTCGGACCAACTTTTGAAATCAGACTCGCTGACGGCGCTGGTTTTCGCGATGTAGGAATCTAGCCCCGTGCGATTCGCCTTCAGGCCGGCGTAGTCGACCATGCCTCTGGCGACATATTTCTTCATCGCCGCATCGAGCTCGGCATGGCTGTGGTCGAAGGCTGCAGCGGAGGTTGGGATGACGGCTTCCGAACAGGCGATCAGAAGTGCACAGGTAATAGCGGTGAGGGTTTTCATTTGCTTATTTATTTAGGTTAGGAAAAATAGGGCGTTGTCGCTCTTGGTTGATTGATAGCTAAGACGATTAGGCCGGGTAGAACTAACAGCAATCTGTGCCGCAACATTCTGAGGCTACGGTAGTCGCGTCATAATCCTGGCCCTTTGTCTCACGGGCGTGGCGTTCGCGCATGCCTGAACAGTCAAAGGGCTGTGCGGCATCCAGCGCGACATCTTCCAACGGTTCGATGAACTCGAAGTTTTCGGCGTAAGGCGACTTCTTGTAGAGATTGAAAGTCTTGTCGCAAACCGCGTAGCGCTTGCCGCGCTCCATAGCGTGGCCATCGTCGTCGAGGATTTTTTTGAAAGGGCCTTTGTAGATGACCGCCTGATTGCGTTCCCAGCACTCACCCTGCTTGCCTTTGTAAGCTTCCACAGTCATCGAGCGGAACTCGATGCCTTTGACCGTTTGCCAGGGCGTTTCGTCGAGCTTGATGATGTTGACTCCGTAGAAACCGGCATCCTCGAAGGCTTGTAAAAAGTCATCTTCCTTGAATGCACCGGAGATGCAGCCGCTCCAAAGCTCGGGGTCGTTCTGCAAGTCCTCGGGCACGGCTTCGTCAGAAACGATATCTGAGATCACCGCCCGTCCACCAAGCTTGAGCACGCGGAAGATTTCTTCGAACAACTGCTTGCGGTCGCGGTTGCTGACCAAGTTGAGCACGCAGTTGGAAACGACGACGTCGATCGAATCGCTTTCGACGAGCGGCTTTTTGACGCGCAGCTCGGCAGCCATTTCTGCGGCTTCGATAAAATGATTCGCGCTATCGATCGGGCGGGCCTTCAACTCTTCGTCGAGGGCGTTAAGGTCGAGCGCGAGATCCTGGATCATGCCTTTGCGAAATTCGACATTCGCATAACCGATGCGCTCAGCGACAATCGGCGCGTTTTCATTAGCGATCTGCAGCATGTCGTCGGTCATGTCGACGCCGATGACTTTGCCTTCAGCGCCGACTACCTGGGAGGCGATGAAGCAGATTTTACCGGTGCCGCTGCCGAGGTCGAGCACGGTTTCGCCGGGTAGGACGTGCTTGCTCGGGTCGCCACAGCCGTAATCACGATCGATGACTTCCTGTGGGATGACTTTTAGATATTGCGGGTCGTAGTCGACCGGGCAGCAAAGTTCAGCAACCTGGGTTTTAGCACCTTCGGCGTATCGGTCTTTGACAACGGATTCGGTCTTCATGAATTCAGTCTTATGGGTGGGAGGGTAGAG
>JBBKXR010000233.1:0-31131 GCA_037969585.1 Verrucomicrobiales bacterium | reverse complement strand
CCTTTCCTCCTTAGCCACCGCCGCCGCCCTTGTTGTCAGCACCGCCCGCCTAAGCGCCGACGAAAACTGGCCAAGCTGGCGCGGGCCCAACGGCGACGGCGCCATCAACGCTCCCGCAGAAGTTTACCCAACCGAATGGTCCGCCGACAAAAACATCGCCTGGCGCACCCCGCTCGACGTGCCCGGCAACTCCTCGCCCATCGTTTACGGCGACCACCTTTTTCTCACCGAGGGTCAAAATCTGAACCAGACGCGCTCCCTGCTCTGCTTCGACGCCAGCAACGGCAAACTGCTCTGGAAAAAATCGGTCGACCGGAGCAGCAAAGACCCCACCCACAAAACCAACCCCGGCGTCTCCTCCTCGCCGCTCACCGATGGCAAAATCGTCATCGCCTGGCATGGCAACGCCGGCCTGCACGCCTACGATTTTTCCGGCAAGACGCTCTGGTCGGCAGACCTCGGCGATGACTACAAGCACATCTGGGGTGCCAACGCCGCCAGTCCGGTGTTTTTCGAAAACCACATCATTGTCCACACCGGCCCCGGCGTCGCCACCCGTCTGTTCGCGGTCGACAAAACCAGCGGCGACATCATTTGGAAAAAAGATCTCCCCGCCGCCGCATCGGAAAAATTCGACCAGTTCAAAGGCTCCTGGGCGACGCCGCGAATCATCGATAACGCCGGTCGCGCCGAATTGATCGTGCCTCTGCCCGACCAGTTGACCAGCTTCGATCCCAACACCGGCGACGAACTCTGGCACTGCAACGGACTCACCGACCTATGTTACACCGATGTTCTGATCGGCGACGAAGTGCTGGTCGCGATGTGCGGCTACGGTGGTGCCGCGATCGGCATGAAGCGCCCCGGCCCAACTGACACCGGTGACATCACCGAAAGCCACCGCCTCTGGCACATCAGCACCCCCAAACCACCTCAGCGAATCGGCACCGGTCAAATCATTGGCGACCACATCTACATGGTTAACGCCCCGGGAATCGCCCAATGTCTCGAACTGAAAACCGGCAAAGAACTCTGGAAGGAGCGCGTCGGCCGCGAAGCATGGTCCTCACTCAGCCTGATCAACGGCCTGCTCTACAGCACCGATAAATCATCAGCCACTCTCATTATCGAGCCGTCACCGGACGGACTGAAAGTTCACGCCACCAACAAAATGCTTCCTCCGCAGGACAACGCCAACGCAACCTCCGCGTTTGCCAAGGGCACTATCTACCAGCGGACTCCGACCGCGCTCTACGCTATCCGCAATTTGTGAAGTAACTCGCTTCAGCCACTCGCTCACGCTCGCAGCCACTCGAGAACCCGTTTCCGATGGCGCAAATCGAACCGCTTTTGACGTGGCCTGCGCGTGCCATTCTGGCATCGTGTCGCGACACCGCCCATGAAACCCATCGTTCAAATCTCTCTCGACCTGACCAGTATCGACGAAGCGCTGGAAACCGCCGCGTTGGCCATGCGTGCCGGCGTCGACTGGCTCGAAGCCGGCACACCGTTGATCCTCGCCGAAGGACTGCACGGCGTCCGTGCGCTGCGCGAAGCCTTTCCCGACACCCCCATCGTCGCCGATTTAAAAACCATGGACGGCGGCTACCTGGAAGCTGAAATGATGGCCAAAGCCGGCGCCACCCACGTCGTCGTCATGTCTCAGGCTCACGAAGAAACCATCAAGTGTGTCGTCCAGGCCGGCGCCGATTTCGGCTGCGAAGTCATGGGCGACAACCTCAACAGCAGCGACATGATCGCCGGCGCAAAAATCCTCGAAGACCTCGGCTGCGGCTACGTCATTCACCACATCGGCTACGATGAACGGCGCGGCATCGCCGCCGCCGGAGGCCGCATGCCCAGCCCCCTCGACCAGCTCCGCGAAGTCGTCGACGCCGTCTCCATCCCCGTCCAGGCCGTCGGCGGCCTCAGTCTCGAACAAGCTATCGCCTGCCCTAAATACGGCGCCCCCCTCGTCGTCCTCGGCGCCCCTTTAACCATCGACGCCGACGCCTTCAAAACCGCCGACGGCGACCTCGAAGCTTCCCTACGAAAAATCTGCACCGCCATCCACGACCAAGCGATTAGCGATTAGCGATTAGCGATTAGCGATTAGCGATTAGCGATTAGCGAAAATACGACTGCCATCCCGTGGACGATAATAATCCGCGTTAATCCGTGTATTCTGCAGTAAAAATTTCATCTACCATCCCCTCGACGAGCATCAGCGCCCATCAGCGGTTCCCCTTTTGACAGCATTTTAACAACATGAAATCTCCCGCCGTCGTCAATTTTTCCCCCGAACCCGGGTCCGTCGAGATCCGCGAAATCGACCGCCCAGAAATCGGCCCGAGCGATGTCCTGCTCGAAGTCGCCAATGTCGGCGTTTGCGGCAGCGACCTGCATCAGTGGACCGCCAATCATTCCTGGCCGGTCAACTACCCGGTCGTCCTCGGCCACGAATTCAGCGGCACCATTATCGAGACCGGATCCGACGTCGAGGGCTGGAGCGAAGGCAATCGTGTCGTTTCCGAAACCGCCGCCATCATCGATGCCGACAACCCGATGACCCGGCGCGGTCTCTACAATCTCGACCCGACCCGCAAAGGCTTCGGCTACGGCGTCAACGGAGCCATGACAAAATACGTGCGCGTCCCGTCGCGTATCCTCCATCACGTTCCCGACAGCCTGCCCTTCGAACAAGCCTGCCTGACCGAGCCCTGCTGCGTCGCCTACAGCGCCGTCGTCAAAAACGCCCGCATCGAACCCGGCGATCGTGTGCTCGTGTTAGGGCCGGGAACCATCGGTATTCTCTGTGCCGCAATGGCTCGCCTGTGTGGCGCCGAAGTCGCCGTCGTCGGGCTCGAACAAGACGCTGGGCGACTGGACATCGCCAAACAATACGGTTGCGAAGTCATCATCGGCGACGCCGAGCCATGGGCAAGACTACGCGACGGCCTCGGCTGCGATGGCGTCATCGATGCCGCCGGTGCCAGCGCCACCTTGAAGATCGCCCTCGACCTCGTCCGCCCAGCCGGATGGATCAGTAAAGTCGGATGGGGCCCGCAGCCACTCAATTTCAGCCTCGACCCCCTGGTGCAGAAAAATGTCACCCTGCAAGGCAGCTTCAGCCACAACTGGCCCATGTGGGAACGCGTCATCGCCCTCCT
This sequence comes from Verrucomicrobiales bacterium, assembly GCA_037969585.1. Taxonomy (GTDB): domain Bacteria; phylum Verrucomicrobiota; class Verrucomicrobiia; order Verrucomicrobiales; family DEV007; genus JBBKXR01. The sequence continues at coordinate 27,961 of JBBKXR010000233.1, read as the reverse complement.
GACCAGCGGCCAGCTCGACGTCCAACCGATCATCGGCGGCGTCTGGCCGATCAGCGGATGGCACGAAGCCTTCGAGAAAATGCACAACGGCGACGTCGTAAAGTCCGTCCTGAAACCAATCTAGGTTCCAGTGATTACGCATTGGCTTCGAGCGGGCACGCAGGAGCCTGCCCCTCCAGACCCCGATGGGCCTTTGCGTGGTCCTAAGCATCCATCTGGAGGGGCAAGTTCCGCCTTGCCAGCGAACGTCGAGCGGTGATCGCCATATTTTTCGCGTGAGAACCAGTAGAAACCGTCAACGTCACGTCAGGATTGGCTTCCCTTACCGATCGCCCGCGCGATCGGCATCTGCGCGACGGCGCAGCAGCAGCAAGCCCAGCAGCCATCCGACCACCGCAAAATTCAGCAGGTAGAGGTACTGCTCGATGCGATGGCTCGAGAAAAACGAGCCGGTAACCCCGAGGCTGAGCAGGATGTAGAAGATAAAATAGCCGAAGAAAAAGCGGCGCACATCTGGCCTGCCCAAAGCAACTTCATTGGCGCGGGCGCGAAACAGCCTTCTCCCCTGCCAACTCGCGAACAGCACCACCGCCAACAACGCGATGTAACGCACCCACTCAACGTAAACAACCGAGCCGATCGGCTCGAATGCAGAGCTAAGTTTTTCAGTCGAAAATGACGCCGCCCAAACTCTCATTGGAATCAAAAGCGTTAGTAGTGCCATCGCCAATATTTGCCGGGTCCAGTGGGTGGTCTCCGATTTTCGTTCAGGCCACTGCGCGGTAAAGGTTCCCCAGGCCATACCGATTCCGCCGAAGAAACCGATCGAATACTCCATGACGTTCCAAAAGTTGAAGCCGATGCCTGACTGCAAGCCGATGCGATGCAGCACATTGCCAAAGGCAAATCCGAACCCCGCTCCGAGCGCTGAAAAAATCGCCACCCGCAGCGCAGCACGACGACTTTCTATCGCGGCGTATCCGCCCACCACCAAGGCCATCCCAAAGCAAATCGCCCAGGCCTCAGAACGCGGTGCGGTCATTCGCCAACCGAGCCAATTGATAACGATTTGGTAACCGGTAAGACCACCGACGATCATGGCCGCACTCAACCGCCACCAAGGGACCGCTGCTTTCTTTGAATGCCCTAGCGCCAAGCCGAACAATCCGCCACCGAGAAAGCCGTGCAGCGCCCCGACGACGGCGACCATCGCCAGTCCATACCAAGTAGTTCTCAGCTCCAGCGAATGACCGTAGCCAACCAAAAGCCCGTAGCTCATCATCCCGCCGAGCCCCCAACCGATCGCACCGGCCAGAGTGATCCCGAACAGGTTCGCGTTCCAGTCACGGCGCCGAGCGATGACCAGAATACTTAGCCCACCAATCGCTCCCGCCCACGCTGCCCCCTGTTCGTGACCGAACTGCCCGCGCACCGCCCAAGCCGTGCCCAACGTGAGGCCGACGATGAGAAGCGGTAACATTAAACGGAGACAAGGCATTTCAAAATTTCGCCTGTGAGTTGGTTATACTATGCTCGACGAAATTTTAACAAATTCCGCTATTTTGATCATCAATCCTCGGGTGACAGCCTCACGCTTCGATAGAGCGTTGCAGAAATTGCCGGGCACGAGCATGCTCCGGAAACAATTTCCTCTCTCCGATTTCATGAAGTTTTTCTCCGCCTGTTGCCTATTTTTGATGCTCGCGTTTGCCGCCCCCACTACAGCGGCGGAACCACCAAAACCCCGTAATGGTGACAAGCTGGTGATCATCAACGACGACGGCTTCAGCAAATTCTACGGCGGCTACTACCCGACCGAAGCAATGCTGAGAAAACGAATCGGCGCCTACGCCGATACCCAACTGGGCGTTTTCGAGTGGTGTTTCGTCGCCGGCAGCCGGGTCAATTACCCTTCGGAAACCCATCAACTGATCGGCGAAGGCTTGGACAAATATCCACGCCGCGGCGACAAACTCGCTGCCGAGACACTGATGAAGTTTCGCGAAGACGGCATCGACACTCTGGCCGTGGTCGCCGATGCCTGTCACCAGTCCGGCATCGCCTGCTACGCGTCGATGCGCATGAACGGCGACTACCCGGCGAACGCCTGGGACGGGCAGATGGCACCCATGTTCAACAGTCGCTTCTGGCATGATCATCCGGAATTTCGTCAGCGCAGTGAAACGGGTGAGGTCTTATTTCGACTGTCGTATGCCTTTCCCGAAGTGCGCGAGTTTAAGCTGAGTTTCCTACGCGAGGCGGTGCAGCGCGACATCGATGGCATCAATTTCGATTTCCAGCGCCATCCGGATTTTTTCAGCTTCGAACAGCCGATGCTCGATGCCTTTCAGGAAAAGTATGCTGAAGACGGTCTCAAGGTATCCGCCGATGACCCGCGCTGGCTTCCCCTGCGCGCCGAGTTCATGACCGGCTTCGTGCGTGATACGCGCGCTATCCTCGACGCTGCCGGCGAAAAGAAAGGTCGCCGCCTCGGTCTGTCGGTTCGCATTGATTGGAAGAAATATGCCCAATGGGGCTGCGACATCGAAACCTGGCTCAACGAAGATTTGATCGATTGCCTGATCGTCGGTCAGTACGGTCACGGCGGTTACCAATTCGACATCGCTCCATTCGTTAAAATGGCCAACGACAGTGGCAACGGTTGCGCGGTACTGTTCAGCGACGAGTGCATCGTCAAAGGGCGTGATCGCACACCGGAGGAAGACAAAGCCATCGCCGCCGGAACCATGGTCGCCAAACGCAGCACACACCTTACGCTCGACGAACATCATCAGCGCGCGAAATTGGCGTATGACGCCGGAGCTGACGGCATACATCTATTCAACCTCAGCCTGCCAAAAGTGCTGAAAACGATCGGCACGGTGGAGGAATAGCCATGCCTCAATCTGTCAGCCGAAGAACCTTTTTGCAGACTGCCTCGACCGGCTTGCTGGCGGCAGGAGTTGCCAGCGGTCACGCTGCGCAAGATGAGCCGCGTATCGCCCCGTTTCGCACGATCTACAGCAATGACACGACGAATATTCTATCGTGCAAGATGCCGTGGCGCGATCGAAGCGATCCACTGACCGACGAACATATCGCAAAATCGATCACCGAAGCGGCCGGTGTTGATGGGCATTTTCTGCAGCCCGGCCTGGGATGGATTCCGTGGTGGAAGTCGGCGATCTACTCTCCGCACGATCACTATACCGAGTTTCTTCAGAAGCAACACGGCCACAAAGCCATCAACAAGATTGGTCGCTACCTGCTCGAGGGCGGCGACATGCTCGACACGCTGGTCAAGACTTGCGGCGACATCGGGGTCGCGCCGTTTTTGAGTTTTCGACTCAACGATGGCCATCACGTTCGCCAGCTCAAGGAGGCGCTGAAAACCGGCACGCCAAGCGACGGCATGTCGCGACACTACTGGAAAAATTATCAGCGATTTCGCATCGGCTCCGATATTATTGATTGGGATCAGGGCGTGTTCGACTGGTCGATCGCTGCGGTGCGCGATCACAAGTTCACGCTCATCGAAGAAGCCTGTGCCAACTACGATCTCGCCGGTCTCGAACTCGATTTTCTGCGCCACTGGATTCGCTTCGGCGAAAAAACTCCCATCGAGCAGCGACGTGAGATCACCACCGAGTTCGTTCGGCGCATTCGCGAAATGCTCGACCGTACCGCCGCCGCGCGCGGACTGCCACGGCGCTGGTTGTGCGTTCGCGTTCCCGCCCGCGCCGATGTTCGCCCCGATCAGGGAATCGATCTCGCGGCACTGGCCAAAGTCGGCGCCGACATGGTCAACCTTTCCTACAGCTACTTCACCGTGCAGGACGACAGCGTGGGTACGGCGAAGCAGGAAATCGACAATGACAACGTCGCCGTCTACGCCGAAATGACGCACTGCACCATGACCGGCAAGGCCACCAACGGCAGCGGCACGCAACCGTTTCTGCGCACCACCGACGAGCAATTCTACACCACCGCCCAACTCAGCTACGAGCAGGGTGCGCAGGGGGTTAGTCTGTTCAATTTTCCCTACTACCGCTACCACGTCACCGACGACATCGGTCCGTTTCACGAGCCGCCATTCCACGTCATACCGAAACTGACAGACCGCGCGTTTCTCGCGCAGCAAGCGCGCTGGTATTTCCTCACCGCCTGTCGACGCGACCGAGTGCTCGGCGAGTGGCCACTGCCTACCCTGATTCAGGGCGATGATCCGCAGGTTTTCACATTGCCTATATGTCACTCCGACCTCGAGCAGAACACGTCTGGCATTCTTCGCCTGCGCTCGGATGAAGACATCAGCGACCGCGACATCGTCGTGACCGTCAACGGCATCGCCCTGCAAGCGACCGACTTCATCGAAAAGCCACTACCGCATCCCTACGCCGACACTTGGCTGGGCAGCGAAAAAGAACATGCCTGCTATGCACTTCCGTCCGATCTGATGGCGGACACCGACCAACTGAAGATCGGGATCCTGCTTAAGCAGGGCATTCGCGTTAGACTGAGCATGATCGACTTGGTTGCGCCGTTCAAAAGATTGCCATGAGCCGATGCAATGCCCAGGATTCGGCAACCGCCCCAATATCCTTAGCTGCTAAGACGCCATGAAATCTGAGAGCCAAACTCGTCGAGGAACCTATTGGCTCATCATCTGCCTCGTCGGGGTGATTGTCATTTTGCTCGCCAGAGATTTCTTTGCTTCAAAGCCGAACACATCCGCCAGCGCAGGCGTGCCGACGTTCGATCAAGTGCTGGCCGAAGCCGATCAAACCGGGCTTGGCAACGACCGGCTACAGCGCATGCTGGCCTTCGTCGAATCACTCGATGCCGCGCAACTCGGCCCGACACTCGACCGGGTTCAGGCGCAGAATTCGTTCGGCGGAGCGTTCGATCTGGTTCGCTCCCTTTACGCCCACTGGACGGAACTGGATCGACCGGCGGCCCTTGATCACGCGCTCAATCTCACCGGCAACAACCGACAATCCAGCCTGGGATCGGTGGTGACTTTCTGGGCAGAGCGCGAACCGCAGCTGGCATGGCGATGGTTTGAAGAAAACGCTGAGACAATCCAGCAGCCCTATGCGGGCACTTCGATCCTGACTACCATCGCCCGCGAGCAACCCGAAAAGGCACTGGCGCTTTTTTCGGAGAGTCAGGCGATGCAGCGATCATTCTCCTCAAATGGTCCGGATTTCCTGTACGGAAGCTGGGCTACCAACGATCCCGATGCATCAGCGAAACACCTGCAGGCGAATCTCAAAAATCCAAGCCACCGCCGCGGCGCAATCTCGCGAATCATCAGCGCCTGGATGGCGCGGGATCCCAACGCGGCATGGGCCTGGGCAAAGCAACTACCCAGGGAAAGCGAGCGTCTTCGAGCGATGGAGACCTCGGTCACCTATCTCGCGATCAACGATTTGGAGCGAGCCTGTACATTGCTCAAACAATTTCCAGAAGGCAAAGCGCGACGGTCAGTGGTCTCATCGCTGTTATCAACGGTCGCCATGAACCATCCCGAAAAAGCGGTTGAACTGGTCAAACAAAGCCTGCCGACCGACGAAGATTCACAGATTCTTGGCCAGGCTCATTCGATCTGGGCGATCCACGATCCCGAGCAAGCTTTTGCGGCCGCCTTGAAGGACCTCAAGCCCGGCAGCGTTCGTAAAAGCACCCTTCAAGACATCGTTCGTCGGGCAGCCTCACAAGATGTCGACCTCGGCCTCAAGCTGCTGAAACAGCTTGGACTGAACTCGGGCCACACATCCGCGGCAGGAACCGTCGCCCGAACCATGGCCGAACGCGATATCGAGCAGGCCATCGCCTGGACCGAATCCTTACCCGAAGGCGAGATGAAAGCCAGTGCGCTCCAGGAAGCTCTCTCCGTCTGGCTCGAGGAAGATGCGTCGCTGGCGATGGACTACGCACTTAAAAAAGATGCTGAAGCTCCCCGGCAAAGTCTGGCGGACTACTGCCTCAACCGTTGGAGCTACCTCGACGCTCCCGCAGCGGTCCAGTGGGCTCACAAAAATCTCGACGCCCACACACACAGCGCCCAGATCGCATCAGCTGTCGGACAGTGGGCCGAACACAACTTGCGTGGTGCCTCCGACTGGACTGCGGCACTTCCGTCAGGCCCCCTGCACGATGCGTGCCTTGCCCGGTTAGCGTATCAATGGGGCTACCGCGACCCGGTAGGCGGCGAAACGTGGCTGCAAAACCTTGACCCGGGACCGGGCCGTGACCAGGCAATCGCCAACTACGCCGGACGCGCCGAAGAATTCGAACCGGAAAGTGCCCTCGACTGGGCCGGGCAAATTGACGACGAAAAATTGCGGAAACGAACCATCCAAAACTCCGCAATTCGTTACCTGCGCACTCAGCCCGAAAAAGCGGCGGCGTGGATCGAATCCAGTTCGATGAGCGACGATAAAAAGCAGGCGCTGTTAAGATCCAACTGACGATCACCTACAATGACCACGACAAAAATTTCTCTCATTTCGCGGGTCCTTGTGATCGGTCTTTTGGCGCTGGCCACGCTGGCCGAAGCCGTGGCTGCGGACGAGCCGCTGAACATCGGCAACCGCGCACAACTCGCCGCCGATAAGTCTTGGATTCACTCCGCCGAGGGCATCGATTTTTCTCTGCATCCCGCCGAGAAGCACCCGGGTAATCCCGTCTTAACCGCGGACAAGCCGTGGGAGGGATGGCGGGTTTCGATCTACGGCACCGTCCTCTACGACGAGACCGAGAAGCTTTTCAAAATGTGGTACATCGGCGACATGACCGAGGATTTTCCGACCTTCGCCACCTACTACGCGACCAGTAAGGACGGCATCAACTGGACCAAGCCGAACCTCGGTGCGATCAAATCCGCGACCGGTTCGACCGATCACAATGCGGTCGCCGATTCGTGCCTGCTACCGAGTGTTATCTACGACAAAGCCGATCCGAATCCGGCGCATCGTTACAAAATGCTCGCCTGGGTGCAGAAGCTCAAACCCGAAGGCGGTCCGCACACCTTTGTGTCACCCGACGGCATTGATTGGACCCGCCTGAGCAAAGAACCCATTTGCCGGTCGAGCGATGTCATCACCGGATACTACGACGAAACCCGCGAACTCTATGTCGCCTACCCGAAGCTGAGCACTGACGTTCGCGGCGTGGTTCGTCGCTGTTTCGGCATCACCACCAGCACCGATTTTCTCAACTGGACACCGCCTCGCTACGTTTTTAGACCGGATGAACTCGATGATGCCGGAACGAAAGCGCGCATCGAAGAGGTCCGGCCGATGCTTGACGTCGCCGATGATCCTGAATTGATGCGCACCGAATTTTACGGAGTTGGCGCCTACATCGCCGAGAGTTGCACCGTCGCGTTTCCCTGGGTGTTCACCGTTAATAACAATGCGCGCTACGGCAATCATGAGGGCCCGAGTGAAATCCAACTCGCCGTGTCCCGCGATCTAAAGGAGTGGCACAGAGACTTCCGGACACCGGCGATCCCACGGGGAGAGCCCGGCGATTGGGACAGCGGATTTTTCACCTCATCATCCCGCGCCCTTCGAGTCGGCGATGAAGTGTGGCTCTACTACGGTGGCGCAAACTACACCCACGGCAGCCCCTGCCTGTATCGAGAAGAGGGCACAGGCCGTGGCACCAAATACACCAGCAGCATCGGCTTGGCGAAGTGGAAGCTCGACCGTTTCGTATCCGCCGAGGGTCCGGCCGACGGCGCAGTAGTGGTCACCAAACCAGTGGTGTTCAACGGTGACTACCTCGAGCTGAATGCCAAAACCGCAGCCGACGGAAAAGTCACCGTGGAACTTCTGGATTCCGCGGGCAAGACGCTTTCGAAATCGGAGCCCTTCACCGGCGACGACTTGCGACACCGAGTGGCATGGACCGAAGCGGTTGATTTAGGAAAGCTTTCCGGTCAGCCGGTCACGCTTCGCATTCACCTCAAGAGCGCAGAATTATTCGCCTTCACCTTTCGAAAGTCACCCTCGGGTGATGATCCCGCGAAATAGCCCGCGGATACTCCACTTTCATGGCGGGTCTGCAGCAGCGGAGGCAGTTGCCATCCAGTGCTCCGCGCGCTCATGGCAGTAAACTTCCAACCACGTGTATCCGCTTGGCGACCGGCTCGTCGAATCCTCCCCGCTTTGCGGATCGAGGCCATGTTCGCCTTCCCATTCGTCGGGAAGGCCGTCACCATCGCTGTCCGCTTGGGCCGGATTCTGCTGTGCGTGCTGAGCCAGCGCCGCACGATCCGCATCGATGTCGGCATGGTATCCCTGCCGACCCGTTCCGGTTTGGGTTTCGAGGATCATGCGAGCACTGGTGGCGTCACGCGGAAGAGCGCCCGATCGTTGTAAGACGCTTTCATAAGCGGCAGCGGCGGAGTCCACTTTTCTCAGCCTGTATTCGACGTCGTCACCGATGTCAGCCACTTCCGGCCTCGCTTTCGAATTGTCACTCAACCAGGACTCGCAGCCGCGAATGCTGTGCGCATTGTCGCGAACGGGAATCGGGTTCTTCCGCCGGTCGGGACCTAATTTGAACACGCAATTGGCAATCGCAAGCCCCTCGCCTTCGGCCCCCCAGGTCTGCTGCTCGTTCGAATAGTTGTAGATGACATTATTGACCGCTTCGACATTCGATTCGGCATCGGTGAGCGGATTGCGCTTGCTCTGATGAGCGAACAAGCAGTGATGAAGGCTGATGTTTTTCGACGTCGAATAGAGTCCTCCGTAGTTATGCCACTGCCCACCATTTTCGAAAAAGTCAGCGTGCGCCTGGTCCTTGCGTGATTCATCGTAACCGGTCCACTGGATAGTGACGTTTTCGGCGTCACTGGTAGAAATGGTTTCGTCGCAGGCACCCGCGAACGAGCAATGATCGACGATGACGTCTCTCGCGTGCCAGACCAGCAGTGCATCCGGATCATTCTTAGTATGAATCCGAGTGCCCCGGAATCGCAAAAAGCGCATGACTACCTGCTCTGCCTCATCGCGAATGACAAAATTCCGATAGTTGTAAATCGCGACGCCACCGGGCGACGTCTCGCCGGCGATGGTGACTTGGTCATTATCCGCGGTAATCAAAAATCCTATGTCGTCCCGACAATCGATGACACCGCTGACGTCAAACACGATGGTCCGCGGTTCGTTGATCTCGTTGACAGCCCACGAAAAACTACCCGGTCCACGGCGATCCAGATTGGTGACGTGGACCACACGACCTCCGCGTCCTCCCACGGTATGAGCGGCAAACCCATCCGCGCCCGGAAATGCCAACAGTGTTTCATCGCCGCTGGCCGACTGTGCCGAGACTCCGCCCGCTAAAACCAAGAGCAGAACAGATGCTTTAAAAAGTATCCGCAGGTTGCTCATGGGTCGGTGTTGAAAAAAGATATACTAATTGCCCTTCTTACCTGCCGGATTGGCATCGCGCTTCGCCGCGGCTGCATCGCGCCGCTTTTTCTGCTCAAGGCCGCGCTTCAGAATCTCATCCGAGTGAAAGTGCCTGTCGACGTTCGTGAGATCCAGCAGCTGATTTTCCGGAACGTCGTATTGCACGCGTAGCACCACCAACTCCTCGTGCAGGCGCTTTCTCACATCGGCATATTTCGGGTCGTCGTAGACATTGCGCATCTCCTTCGGATCGGACTCAAGATCGTAGAGTTCCCATTCCTTAACGTCGTAGAAATTCATCAGCTTGTAGCGTCCGTCGTAAACCCCTTCGTGACGCTGCACCATGTGCCAGCCGGGATATTCGTAGTAGTGGTAGTAGTGAGTCGTCCGCCAGTCCGCCGGCTTATTGCATTCGAAAATGGGAACTAGACTGGCGCCCTGCATGTCTCCAGGAATGTCGACACCGGCGATGTCGAGGAAGGTCTCGGCAAAATCGAGATTCGAGACGAGGTCACTGTTGACGCTGCCGGCTTTGATTTTTCCCGGCCAGCTGGCCAACAGCGGCGTCCGATACGATTCGTCATACATGAAGCGCTTGTCGAACCAGCCGTGCTCGCCGAGGTAGAAGCCCTGATCGCTGGAGTAAATGAACACGGTGTTCTCAGCGAGACCGTTCTCCTTCAGAAAAGCGCGCATTTCGCCAACGCTGTCGTCGACCGACTTCACACAGCGCAGATAGTCCTTCACGTAGCGCTGATATTTCCAACGAACCAAGTCCTTGCCGGTAAGGTTGGCTGCAACAAACGCATCGTTCTTCGGCTGATAAGCCGCGTCCCAGAGCACCGCTTGTTCCGGCGTCAGGCGACCGTAACCACTGTTGATGAAATTTTCGGTCGGATCCATCTCCTTCACCTTTAGGTCGCTGCCAAGCGTCATCGTTATTTCAATCGTCATGTCCTGATCGCGAGCCGCCGTGCCTCGGTTTTCGTAAGTGTCGAAAAGGGTATCCGGCTCAGGCATGGTCACGTCGTCGTAAAGCGTCAGGTATTTCGGTGCCGGATCCCAGGCGCGGTGCGGCGCTTTATGCTGCAGCATGAGAATGAACGGCTTGTCCTTGTCGCGCTGTTCACTGATCCAATGCTTGGCCTTTTCGGTGAGAATCTCGCTGCAGTAGCCCGTCTCGCGATGAGTCCCCTCAGCATTCTTGAAGTCAGGGTTGTAGTAGCTGCCCTGGCCGGGAAGAATTTCCCAGTGATCGAAACCCGTTGGATCACTGGCCAGGTGCCATTTGCCGATCACCGCTGTCTGATAGCCAGCCTTCTGGAGCAGTTTCGGAAAAGTCTGTTGCGAGCCGTCGAACTTGGTCGACTCGTTCATGAAGAAGCCGTTCTTGTGGCTGTATTTGCCCGTCAGAATCGTCGCCCGACTCGGCCCACAGATCGAGTTGGTGACCATGCAACGGTCAAAGCGCATCCCCTCGTTGGCAATCGCATCGAGGTTCGGTGTCGGCGCGATCTCAGCGAGCGGACCACCATAGGCACTCAGCGCCTGCGTCGCGTGATCGTCAGAAAAGACGAACACGATATTGGGCCTATCGGCAGCCCCCGCCAGGGTCGGGAAAAGGCATGCCGCAGTGATGGCTGGAATGAGCAGGGAAAAGCGAAATTTCATAAGGCGAATCGACTGCATAGTGAGATGCCACGCGGCCAAAGTCTAGATCGATTGCGCACGGCTCGACCGGTAAGCTCACTGATCCGATCCACCCACAAAACGATACGCATACAGATCCGCGTCGTTGAGAACGAAGCGCAGTCGTACCGGCTTTCCCGCCAAGCTTTTCAACGACGCATCGTTTTTCCAGCCGGCCTTCCGTGCCACGCTGTCGCCAAACATCTCATGGAAATCTTCGAGCGCAAAGCCGTCGATCACCTTTCCCGATACATCTTGAACCTCCACCCGCAATGACCCCGCCGCCGATGTCGAAAAATTAAGCTCAAGGTCATCACCGGAAAATATCACCGGCTTGGTGGTCACCTCACCGCCCTTCATCGGCGCGTTCACCGACACGAACCCATCGAGCCGCAGCGTGTAGCGGCGCAGCGCGTTGCTGTCCCCGTGCCAGCCACTTTCGCTGGAGTAGATTGAAAGTTCATCGCCGGCTCCCGGCATGGCCGACTTGGTGACCACAGCATTGTTGGCGGCGAAATGGTGTCCGTATTGCCAAGTGCCCGGACGCTCAATCCCGGGACGCATGAAGGCCTCGTTCCAGCGCTTAAAATGCTCACCGTCGCGGCTGGCCATCAGCTGCACTTCGGTCAACGCGGTGCCGTAGCGGAGGTGCGCGTTGGCTCGCGCTTCACGATCTTTGCCGTCAGGAAGTGCCCGCATCGACGGCGACCAACCGCGTTCGATATAAAGCGTCGGCAGTCCGATCAACAGATGCGGCGCACGCACGTAAGGACTCACCTGATTAGTGTAGAGCTCCGTCTCAGGAGAGTCTTCGTAAACCAGATCCGCTTCATTCTGCCAGGTGATAAAATCATCCGACGTAGCGGTTCGGATGGCGCGAACACCGGCCGGCTTCCAGGTTTCGGCATCGGTGACTCCTTCGGAAAAGATCCGGTAGTAAGCACGATACTTGGCGATCGACGCATCCCAGAAAGCAAGATTCTGCGAATCAAAGGCGCCGACCGTGATCACCGCCTTCTCCTGCAGGCGAGTCCAACGAATGCCATCGGGAGACTGAAAGGCGAGCAATCCGCCCGATTCACTCTGACCGCCGCCCAGCGCTTTGTAGCGAGCCTCCGGATGACAGTTGGGATTGCTGTCCTTAAACGGTGCGAAGTTGTGCGTACCCGGTCCGCTCAGGATGATGTTATTTTTCTTCGATCCATCGAACTCGACCAGATCCAACTCAGGTCGCGTCCAAGTGATGCCGTCGCGACTTTCGGCCATACAGTAAAACGGCTTATGACGACCGGTATTGATACCTTTTTCCGTCACCTCGATGTGCAGCCCCCGATAGTACAGTCGATAGATATCACCATCGCGAAATACGGTATGATAGCCGGAGCTAGTCCCCTCCCAGGCGACATCGTGGGTCATCGCCAACTCGCGAGCGATCGGATGATGCATGCGCAGTTGAGCGCCGCCTTCGATTTTTTCGACCAACGCGCTATCGACAAAAAGCTCTCTTCGAGAACCGATGTCGACAGGCTCCTGCGCAGCAACGAAGGGAGCGACGGAGGCAATTAAGCAGGCGAGAAGAACGGTTTGGCATTTCATAAGCAAGTCATCGAGACTGCCCGAAGCATTCCTCAACACAAAGACACGCGATCGCGGGCGCGATCGATACCGGCCAACCAATCGATCAGGTGATCAGGTGATCAGGTGATCAGGCGATCAAGTCGTGAACGACGTGGCCTTCGACATCGGTCAGACGGAAATCGCGACCGGCGTAGCGGTAGGTAAGCTTCTCGTGATCGAAGCCTAACAGATGCAAAATCGTGGCATGCAAATCGTGCACATGGACGGGGTTCTCTTCCGCTTTAAATCCGAACTCGTCGGTCGATCCGTAAGCAGTTCCGCCGCGAACGCCGCCACCCGCCATCCACATGCTGAAACCATGATGGTTGTGGTCGCGACCGAGTTTGGTGTCGGCGGCGTTCGCCCCCGGAGTCGGCAGTTCGACGGTCGGAGTGCGACCAAATTCACCGCCCCAGATGACCAGTGTATCTTCGAGCAATCCACGCTGCTTGAGATCGGTGAGCAGAGCTCCGATCGGCTGATCGCAATCCTCGGCAAGCTTGGCGTGGTTTTTGGCAATCTCGGCGTGATTGTCCCACGGTTGACCGGCTCCATGCCAGACTTGCACGAAGCGCACGCCGCGCTCAACCAGGCGGCGGGCAATGAGCATTTGCCGTCCCTGTAAAGTGTCGCCGTAAAGGTCACGAACATGCTGTGGCTCAAGGCGCACGTCGAAGGCATCACTGGCTTCGGTCTGCATGCGGTAGGCGAGTTCGAAGGTGTTGACCCGCGCTTCGAGTTCGGCGTCCTGCTGACGCTTTTCGAGGTGGCGTTGATTGATCTCCTGTAGATAATCGAGCTGACGACGCTGGATCGGCCCCGGCGTGTGACGATTGCGAATGTTGGCGATCAGGTCCTCGATGCGCGTCGATTTGGTATCGATGTGCGTGCCTTGGAAAGCACCGGGAAGGAACGCCGAGCGCCAGTTTTGCGTTTCCACGATCGGCACTCCACCGGGACAGAGTGCTACGAAGCCGGGCAAATTTTCATTCTCGGTGCCGAGGCCGTAGTTAACCCAAGAGCCCATGCTCGGGCGCACTAAGCGTTCATCGCCTGTGTTCATCAGCATCAACGATGGCTCGTGATTCGGCACGTTGGCATGCATCGATCGGATCACGCATAGCTCGTCGGCAGATCGAGCGACGTTGGGGAACAGATCACTGACCGGCAGGCCGGACTGACCGTATTGACGAAACTTAAACGCTGACTTCATCGCCGCGCCGGTTTGGCGTTCGGTTTTTAAGCCACCGCCGGGAAGCTCCTTGCCGTCGTATTTGTCGAGCATCGGTTTGGGGTCGAAGGTGTCGACCTGCGATGGACCGCCGTTGGCAAAAATGTGAATGACCCGCTTGGCGGTCGCACGAAACTGAGTGTCCTTCGGTGCCAGCGGATTGAGTCCGTTGACCGCTGCACCGGCCTCACCGCCAAGCAAAGCCTGCAAACCAACCGCGCCCATGCCCATGCCGACACGACTGAGCAAGTCGCGACGCGTCCAGGTGAGAGGATGGTTGGTGGCTGAGTTAGGGTTCATCTTTTCTTAGTCAACAAATACAAACTCGTTCGATATCAACAACGCTTGGGCAAGGTTCTGCCAGGGGGTGGCGATGTTCTCAGGACCAGCGAAATCGGCAAGAATGTCCCAGCGTCGCGACGGTTTGCCAGTCTCGGAAATTACCGGAGCCCACGATGAACTGTCGAAGGCAGAGTTGTCGATCGGCTGGACTATGAAGTCGATGATTTCACCTTCCTCAACCTGAAGGCTGTTCACCGTGACGGGAGCTTCGCCTTTTTCGAATACGGTGGCTTCGGTAGCTATTTTTCCGTCGGCGCGAACGATGAGTCCACGAACGCCGTTCGGTTTGTCTACGGAACCGCGCTTGAGCGTTCCTTCGATGTCTACGCTCATGCTGCGCGGCGCCGTCCATCGGAGAATGAGGCTGTTAGCGTCGTAGCTCCCCGGATGGCACGATCCGGTAAAACTGTAGTTCAGGTAACTGAGCGGCGAATCCTTCAAGGGGTACACGTCGCCAGCCTGCCAACGCTTTTCATTTTCTTTCCAGACGGTAAAGGGGGTGAACACTACCTTGCCGGTCTCGGCATCGATTCCGCCATGACCATACTCCCATGCGGTGAGGTTTTGGCGACCGTGATAGGGTGATTCCATCGCTCTCTGATCACCGATGAAATTTTTCGCCAGGGAGATCTCTTCGTTGCTCGGCTGCCGGGCGTATACCGCGTGATAGAGCTTCTTGATGGCGAGTTCCTTTTGACCGGAACGGATCGCTTCGGCAACTTCGGGAAGCTGGGCAAGATTGCGGGCCTGCGCTTTTACGAATTCCCCATTCATAGCGAACAGCGCCTGCGGGGCGATCATGGTGTTGGGTCTCTTGCCGGTAGTCTCCTGCGGGTTGGCGGCATCAAAGATTCGGAACTCGGGGAGCGGGTTCTGGCGATCAACGAAAGCATAGACCGTGCGGCGATTGTTGAACGGTGGTTGCAGAACTTTTACCGACCGACCGTAAATTTCGTTACTCAGATTTCTTACTACGTCGAGCGTTGCATCACGCATCGATTCAAAATCGATCTGGCGTCGCTCCATGCGCCACAACAGACGGTTCTCTGGATCGATATTTGTGAATCTTTCCGCCTCCGGATGAATGCTCTGCTGCTGCCAAGTCTGCGATGTCAAAATAAGACGATGCAGCTTTTTCAACGACCAGCCGTTGTCGACAAACCACTTGGCCATCCAATCGAGCAGCTCGGGGTGGGTCGGCTTGTCACCCATGATGCCGAAGTCGCTGACGCTGCGCACCAGGCCTTCCCCGAAGTGATGCATCCATACGCGGTTGACGATGACACGAGCGGTAAGTGGATTGTCTGCACTGGCGATCAGTGTGGCCATTTCCAGACGACCGCTCGTTTTGGGATCGAATAGGGGGCGTTCACCGGTGGGCATCACAGCACGGAGAAAACCACGCTCGACGGCGTCGCCCTGCCGCGAAGGATTGCCGCGCACGAAGATTCGCTGGCCGGCCGGTGGCACCCGTTCCTCGACGACGAGCGCCTTGTCGGGTTCCATTTTTTTATCGGCAACGAACTTGTCGACGACCCGTTCGAGGTTGGACAACTGACGGCGGTCGGCTCGGTCGAGTTTTGCTACAAGCTGGAAGCGGCGGTTGGCGAGATCGGGAAACTCCTTGGCCTTTTCAGCCAACTTCGGTTCGAGGAAATCATCGACAATTTTTTGCTGGGCGGCCAATTCCTTGAGATAAGCTCGGTATTCCGGAGTGTCCTCAGGCATACCGATGACCGGCATTTCCTTCGGCTCCATCGAGTTGTTGAACACACTGTAGAGTCCGTAATACTCGGCGGTGGAAATAGGATCGAATTTATGATCGTGACAGCGAGCGCAGGCGACCGTCATCGCCATGATTCCGCGAAACGTTGTGTCGAGCCTGTCGTCGATGATCTCCTCGCGTCGGCCATTTTTGCTAAGAGTGATAAAGCCAAGCGCTGCGAGATGGAGGCGCTCATCAGGAGTCGCGTCGTCGTCAAGCATTCGGTCCGCTGCCAACTGATACATTAGAAATTGATCATACGGCATGTCGTCGTTCATCGCCCGTATCAGCCAGTCGCGGTAGGTATAGGAGTACACGAAGCGACGTTCGCGACCGCCGGCCTCGTAGCCCCTAGTGTCGGAATAACGGGCCACGTCCATCCAATGCCGCGCCCAACGCTCACCGTAATGCGGCGAGCCAAGCAGATGATCAATCAATGCCGACCAAGCTCCGGTATCGGGTTTTTCTTCAGCAACAAATTTCTCGATATCGGCAAACTTTGGAGGCAGGCCGAGCAAGTCGAAGTGAGCTCGCCGATAGAGGGTATAGCGATCGGCTTTGGGAGCGCGTTGCAGGCCCGCTTGCTTCAATTTTTGGTCGATGAAAAAGTCAATCGGATGCCCGGCATCGGCAGGCAAATTGGGAGCAGCAACAGGCTGCCATGCCCAGTGGTTATCAGGATTTTCCGCCTGATCCTCAGCGGTCTTGACTTCAGTCGCCCACGGGAGCCCTTCATTTATCCAACGCTCCAGCACGGCGATCTGTTCGCTGGAAAGCGGCCCGCCCTTCTTCGGCATGTTTTCGATCTTCTGCGCTGCGCCAGCGTGCTTGACCGCAAGCAGAAGGCGGCTGGCTGAGGGATTTTCGAGGTCAACCACCGGGTGGTAATCGCTCCCCTTCAAAACGCCCGCACGAGAGTCGAGTTTCAGACCGAGTTTGGCCTTGGTGCCCTGATGACACTCGTAGCAGCTCTCAGCGAGCAGAGGTCGCACCGATTTTTCAAAAAACTCGATCTGTTCCGATGAGAATTCCGCGTCCTGCCCGCCCGCAACGCCGCTCGACCCCAAGACAGCTGCAGCCATGAACGCCACGGCCACCGCCTCTTTCAAAAGTGATTTATAGATCCGAGTCATCGTTCCAAGCGAGAACTTAAGCCAGCCCTTATCAGTCCGCGAATTACGCACATACGCTGACGCGAGCCACTATCCTCTGCCTCTGCAGTTTCTCAACATAGCAAAATACGCAAAGGCAACCCCACCAAAGGCAAACCGCAAGTATAGATAAGCTGCTTATCAATAACCTGCTTATCAATAACCTTCAGGCAGGGATACCGGACTGGAGTAAACCCCGCCGTCTATTTACCCGCCGAAGCCGGCTCTACGACCGACTTCGATTGAGCGATGATCGGAATCTCCGCCTCGGCTTTTTTGCCGGGGATAGAAACGGCAGGCGACAGAGTCGGTGCCTTCAGAGCAATTGCCTCCAGTTCGGCATATCGCTCGGGATCTGGGTTCAGAAAGAGCGTTTTGAACTCCAGCTTGGCCCACATCGCCAAGCCTTTGATAAATTTCTTACCGACTTCGGTGCGAGGTATGAAGCCGTCGATTAGATAACGCCGATCGAGATTTTTGGCACCGTAGACGCCCGCGGCGAGACGTTTGCGAGCGATGACCGCGAGGCGGCGATTGTAGCGCGCCATCAATCGGGCAAAAAAGCTACCGATCGGTCCATGAAACGGCAGGGTGCCGAACTGATTGTCGGTGTCTTCGTATACATGGCGAACCGGGCCGAGGAAATAGGCCGAAAGATCGAGCATGAAAGCGGTCCACATCAGCTCGGCGTCACCGATGTATTCGTATTTCCCGGAATAAAGCGACTGATGCCAGCAGTGATAACTGTGCGTGTAGCCTTCGTTGTAGTCCATCGTCGCTTGCTTGACGCAGTTGCCCACGAGCGAGGATGTGAGAATTTTCTCCGCTGCAGCCACGGTATGACAACAGTAGTCGAGTCCCTGACTGTAAAGAGGATCGATAAATCCGGCCGCATCACCGACCACCAACCATCCGGCACCAGCGACCTTGCTTGTCGAGTACGAGACGTGCTTGTAAGAACGGGTATCACGCTCGAGCGGCGTGGCATTGGCGAACATTTCGCGGCCAACCGGATGAGTGAGTAGGTGCTGATGCAGTGTTTCGGAAAGGCTGACCTTTTTATCGGGCGTGAAAAAGCGCTCGTCGTAGACCAAGCCGGCGCTCAAGTCGCCATTCTTAAGCGGAATCAGCCAACACCACCAGCCGTGTCCTACCAGGTGATTGGTCGCCGTACTGCGCGGTGAACTGACAGCGTAGGCGTATTCCTTAAACCTGGATTTGATCTCGTAGTGATCGAGATCGCGAACATTGCTAAAACGTCCCCAGATCGCATTAACCGGGTGACCGTCGAGTGGCTTGTGATGCCCTAATTTACGTGGCAAAAACGAAGCTTTTCCCGAAGCATCTACCACCCAGGCAGCGCTGACTGTGCGTCGTTCGCCCTCAACGTCCGCTTCAATCTGGTTCTTGCCGATGCCACCGAGTTCGACATTTTTTACGTTGGCAGGCCGCCAGAGTTCGCAGCCCGCTTCGATAGCGAGATCGAGAATGTGTTGATCGAAGGTCGATCGATCGATCTGATACGAGGGCAACCGAACCTGAAACTGCGCGCCGATTTCTGCGCATCGACCGAAACAGTCGTTACCTTCACTCGTAAACCAATGGCGAAGCCCGTGTTTGACGATGTGATTGCGCGCCAGATAATCGTCGAGATTCAGTTTCCGCGTCATGAAGCAGCCGGCCAACTCGGAGCATGACTCCCCGACTTTGCGATCGAACTGCTTGGACTTTTCGATGATCAACACACGCGCTTCGGGGCGCTCGCGTTTCATGCGCAACGCCGTACTGCCGCCCGAAAACGCACCACCGATGATGACGATGTCGTAGTCGACATCCGGGAATGTCTCCCCTTCCGTCTTGGGCATCATTTCTTCCTTGGAACGCGTTTCCATTTTTGAATCTTTTTTCATGAGCTAAGTGCCCTCGGAACAACGGTTAAGACAAGAGATCCGCGGACAACTTAAAAATCGGCCTGCCTCCAGTATTTTCGATTCGCGAATTGTCCCTCGGCACGGTATCCAACCATAGACGTCGTGTCTTTGCCACTAACATATCGATACGTTCAAGACACCGAAATTGGAATCCCGATGCTTAAACTGTGATGCAACGCCTTCTCCAGAGACTCGGCCTACATGGCGACGTCGGACCGCGTTTTCAGGCATGGGCGGTACGCCATTGCCCGTTTTTCCTCGAGCCAATTTTTCTTGCCGGCTACGCGTTGTTGTTTTTTCTGATCGCTGCAGGCCCACGGCGTGCGGTGATGAGCAATCTTGCCGTTCTGATTCCCGGATCGACTCGACTCGACAATTCATTGCGAGCCTTGCGGGTATTTTGGAGCTTCGCGTCGAGTATCACTGATGCCGTTCGCTCACGCCAAAGCCCTGACGATGAAACACGGCCGCTTCCGGCGGTCGATTGGGAAATAGTCGGGGTTCGTCATTTTGAAAAAATTTCCGACAGCGAATCGGGAGCCATCATTCTTACTGCCCATATGGGCAATTACGACGTCGCCGCTCCAGTTTTTTCGGAAAAATTCAGTCGTCGACTCAATGCGGTGCGCGCCCCGGAACGCACCCAGAAGCAGCAGGATTATCGAAAGCGCGAACTTGAAGGCCAGCAATCCGACAACTACGCCGTGCGCTACAATTCCCCCGAAAGCGTCCTCGGACTCGAACTGACTCAGGCACTCGGGCGCGGTGAATTTGTCGCCATTCAGGGAGATCGCATCCTTTTCGAAGTCAGCGCACTCGACACAGACTTTGATGCCGAGCACGTCATGGCGGTGCCGAAAGGGCCTTTCGTGCTTGCGCTGACGACACGCACTCAGATTCATCCGCTGTTCATCTTGCGCACCGGCCACCGGCGTTATCGGGTGTTGGTGAAACCGCCGATCGAGTGCCTAGCCGCATCGCGTGGCGCCAAAGCTCGCGATCAAGCAATCAACCAGGCTGCAGCCGACTGGATGAGTGAACTGACCCCCTTGATGCGCGAGCGCTGGCATCAATGGTATGTTTTTGAACCCGTGTTCCGGAGACATTCCACCGAATCGTGAACGTTCAAATCGGACAAAACCAATCGGAGTTCAATGGCTTGGATACAGAACTCGACCCGCCTCAGCGATGCTCGACGAGTTTTTTCACGCTGCTAAGTGGCGTCGCAGTCGATGCGACATTGCTCCAAGCCGGCGATCTCTCCGAAGCCGATGATGATCGCGGCGGCACGCTACGCCTGTGGGCAAACCGTCCCGGACAAAACGGCGTCGAAGCCGTTACCCTGGCTTTTCTCAGCTTCTGGCTGACCTCAGGAATTGCGACAGGTCTGATTATCGAACTGCTCGACGAGCGATGGTGGTCTTGGCCAATCGCCCTGGCAGCGGCACCGATTGCCTCATTCGTCATGTTGCATTTGTTCACCGCCGTTGTAGCGCTATTCGGAACTGGTCTGCACAGCTTAGGAATCGCTGGGCGAAAAAAAAGCAGTAGTCTGACGTCTTTTCTAAGCCTTGCAGGGTTGACCGCCATCGCAGCGGCTGCTTTAAATTCTAACCAATGGCTATTGATTGCCGCCGGCGGTCCTTGGTTACTCTGGACAGCACTGAATCTCTTTGCCTGGGCGATACTCCTTGCGCGCAACTTGTATCGGTCACTCGGCCATCTAAGCTGAGTCCGACTCGGGATCCACTGGCCGCATGAGATGGTCAACCGGCTCTCGAGCAAATACCGCCAGATAAAGATTTAGAGGCGTTCGCCCCCACTGCTTGCGCAACTCCCCTTGAAGTTGTAGCCCCTCGCGCTCAAGGCCTTCCACCAACTCGTCTACATCAGGGTAGTGTCGGGTTTTTGCCGGAATCCAGCGCACCAACCGCGCCAAAAAATCAGCGCTCCGCTGAATCGCAAATCGTAAACTTTTATCGGCAAGCGCTGTGCGGACCAGCAAGCGTCCTCCAGGTGGAACACAGCGTGCCGCCGAGTGGTATACGAGCTGCTGATTCTCAGCACTTAGATACTGCAACACATCAGTAATCACCACGTGCCCGTTAAATCCGGACACTCGGTCACAAACATCTCCTGGCTCAAAAGTGATGCCGTGATAATACCGTCTCGCCAACAATTCAGCAGCATGCACTCGGTCCACATCGTGATCGACACCTCGGATTTTACGCTTCAGCCCGCGCTCTTTCAGGTAAAATGCCATCACCCCCTGCCCACAACCGAGGTCGAGAATCTCGCCGTCGAGGGGGCGCAGTTCCGAAAGCACCGCTTCGAAAATCGGATCGGTAGCCATTTTCGAGCGCGAGTAGCGCTTGAACCAATGACTGGGGAACCGGCCTGCAACTCTCAGAGCGGCGCGCTCGATCGACAATTCGGAATCTGGATCATCGAGAGCTCTTTGTAATTGCCGCCCGCGAATCAGCCTCGGCAAACGCAACAAACCGCCGAGCAAAAGACGAAAATTCATCCAGCTGAGCAGCAGATTGTCGCGCAGGTAATTGAAATGCGAAACGCCACCCTCCTCCTTGGAGAGATAACGAACCGGGACATCGACGTTGATCATTTCCACCTGCTCCCAAGCCAGGCGAACCGCCACTTCCGCCTCGAAATCGAAGCGCCGTGCAAAGCGTGTGCTTTCCATAACTTCGATCAAGGGCGTCGCTGGATAGACGCGCATTCCGAACAGCGAATCCCCAATTCCGCCACCGAGTGTCTCGATCGCCGCCAGGGCGTTGGATATTTTCCGGCCATGAACCCGCAACGCCGGCGCTGAATCATCGAACATCGGCTTGCCGAGGATCACTGCCTTAGGATTCTGCTCAGATTTTCTCATCATCGCCGCGATGTGCCTCGCCGAGTGCTGCCCATCGGCATCCATCGTAAGCACATGAGAAAAACCCGCCTCAACCGCCTCGCGCGCGCCATCGAGGAGCACCGCACCTTTGCCTCGATTCCGCGCAAAACGCAGCACTCTCACATGCGGCTCAGATCTGGCCAGTTCGTCCAGTCTAGCCCCACTGTCGTCATCGCTGCCATCGACCACCACCCAAACAGGAGCCCAATATTCAAGTGCCTCACGAATCGTCAGCAACACCCGCTCGCCGGTATTGTACGATGGGATCAAGACAACCTGCGAATGAGAAGGCTCAGGCAAAGTGCGAGGGGGGTGAGGATCAGGGTAAGACTAGAGGCTCCGCGGGCGTCTTCATTTCACCCACCTAGCGCTATCCGTCAACTTACAACGCCACCATGTAATCGCCTTAGCAACTTTATAGAAGCTGCTTATTTTATCTTGCAATTGAATACTTCGTGGGACAGACTCTCTCCATGCATCGACCAAGACTCATCGGATGGGAGGACAGCAGCGTTTATCATGTTGTCAGCCGGACTGCCGGCCGTTCATACCTGTTCGGACCTGCTGAGCGTGAAATGTTTGGGCGCATGTTGGATAAGGCAGCTCGATTTTGCGGGATTGAAATATTGACCTGGTGTTGTCTCTCCAATCATTTTCACCTGCTGATACGCATCTCGGATTCGGAGTCCCAAAATCTGCGATCACGCCTCCGCAATGATCCACAAGCACTGCTCAAACATTTGGAAATCATCTATCAGAAGTCTGATGTCCGGGAAATTTCCATGGAGATTGAAGAACTGCGCAACGAAGAGCATGACGCGGCGGCGGCGGCGATTGTTGAAAAATTTCTTCGGCGAATTGGAAGCCTGTCCGTATTCATCAAAGAACTGAAGCAGCGCTACTCAATCTGGTTCAACTCCAACCACGGCAGGGACGGAACGTTGTGGAATGCTCGATTCCGCAGTGTTCTGGTAGAGAACTCTGCCATTGCCTTACGGACTGTCGCCAGCTATATCGAGCTCAACCCGGTGCGCGCCGGCATCGTCAATGATCCGAAGGACTACCGTTGGTGCGGTTACGCCCAAGCGATGGGAGGCGTAAGTTCGGCGCGATCCGGACTCCGGCAGATACTGTTCACTAGCGATTTTGGTGAAAGTGAGCACATTCCTAAACCTTGCCCCGTTCCTTGGAGTCAAGCTGCCGAA
Organism: Verrucomicrobiales bacterium; assembly: GCA_037969585.1. Taxonomy (GTDB): domain Bacteria; phylum Verrucomicrobiota; class Verrucomicrobiia; order Verrucomicrobiales; family DEV007; genus JBBKXR01. Next base: position 4,688 of record JBBKXR010000233.1, on the reverse strand, counting down.
GAATACCGCACGCTAATATTTGGTAAGGCGGTTCATATCGAGGATGGAGTAGGTGGTACAGTGCGCAAGGGGATAACGCCCGAGAATGTCGCAGCAGTCCTTAACCAAGGCGGAAAACTCCCCGCCTCCCAGCGCTTTCGCCTACGCTTGCGCCACATGACGCAGGGCACAGCGTTAGGCTCTGCGACTTTCCTGGAAGCAACGATCAGAAATAGACCGCAACAGGTAAGCCCGCAGCGTAAGACTTCCGGCCGACCGATTCGCAGCCTGGATACAGACGACTTCCAGAGTTTGCGAGATTTAAGAGCGGACTCAGCATAAGCAATCCTCTCGACACACTCACACATCTGCAAAGCGTTCTCACCCCTCTCACGTGGTCGAGTTTCTCTAGCGCCAATCAATCAGTAGACAGCACGGCCGCCTGTTAGATCAAAGGTGAAGCCGGTGTTAAAACTCGCCTCAGGGGAGACGATCCAGCAGGTCAAAGCCGCCACTTCATCGAGGGTACCGCAACGCTTCATCGGGATTCTATCGGTCATATATTTCACCTGCTCGGGCGCGATACCATCAACCATAGGGGTGCGGATGACAGCAGGGGCTATGGCGTTAACCGTAATTCCAGTCTCTGCAAACTCTTTGCCAACTGCCTTGGTCAAGCCAATGACACCGGCTTTAGTTGCAGAGTAAGAGACCATCCCCGCATTGCCTTCCTTCCCCGCGATTGAAGCAAAAAGAAGGATGCGACCGTAGTCCCGCAATTTCATCGCAGCCAGCGCGTGCTTGGTCACCGAAAAGGTGCCACGCAGATTGATCGCGCTGACTTTATCGAAGTCTTCCACATCAACATCAATGATTGAGGTAGCGGTTGGACCAACGATACCCGCGCAATTGATAAGAATATCCAAGCGGCCCCCATTGCGTTCGGAGACAGCATCGATGGCAGCTTTCACCGCAGCATCATCAGCGATATTAACAATCTCGAAATCGACCCGAAGCCCCGCTTCAGCGAACTCCCCACATGTAGCCTCCGATTTCTCCGCGCCCACATCAAAAATCGTCACTTTGGCCCCTTCCTTGGCAAGCCTGCAGGCAACTACCTTACCAATACCGTCCGCTCCACCAGTGACAATCGCCACCTGTTCCGAAAATCGTTGTTCTGTATCCATAACTGATACGAATGCTCAACTAGCAAGCGCAAGCTGACAACGCAGAATTTGCCGCAACTGCGCATAAAACCACCAATCGCTGGGGGGATTATAGATAGGCAGCTTATATTTACTTGTCAGATATCAGAAGAGATGACCTTTGGATTTCTATGACCAGTCGACTCTTCAGTCGTCGACAGTCACTTTCAATTCGTCTGAATTGCCCACCAATTCGGGTGCATACATGCCTTCGATTTTTGCTGGTAGAGCACTGAACGAACCCGGGACTTCTGCGCGGGTTCGGTAGCTGAGGGTGTGCTTGCCGCGGGTCAGGTTTTGGACGAAGAATGCCACCTTTTCATCGCGCATTTCACGATAGGCGCGCAGGCCACCGATCCCCCATCCACCGCCGTTCCAATCATAACCACTGCGCACGTCGACCGGTTCGAAACCTGCCGGCTTGAGATCTTCGATGATCAAATATTCGTAGTCATTCTTGCTTTCGATCACGAGTTCGACCTCTACCAGTTCGCCGCTGCTGACGGCATCGCCGTTCTTGATCTCGTCGCGGCGATAGGCTTCGACCTTTTGTTCAACAACCTGTCCCCGTTGACCCGCCACTTCAGCGCCCCTGTCGACTGCTGTCAGTTTGAAATAGCGTCGCTCGATCTTCACTTCGAGTCCGGCTTTTTCGATAAAATCCTCGAGACTGAAATTGCTAAGGTAGGCGTTGAAATACAACGGCCCTTCCCCTTCGCGGCGAAATTCGACACGATGCTTGCCATCGGTCAATTCTTCACCCTTCAGAGTCACCCGGTCGTCGAACGTAAATAGGTTCGTCTCGTCGATATTGACCGTTTTTGCCACCTCGCCATCGACGACAACTTCGAGTTTCATATCGGGTTTATTCTCGCCACTGGCGCGGAAGTAATCGGCGATTGCCTCGATGCACAGCGCGGTATCTCGCGTCGATTTCCAGTAGGTGCCGTGCTTGCGATTATTGAGCAAATACTTCACCACCTCCGACGCGACTTCGCTCTTAGGTTGTGCCGCAACCAGCAGCTTCAGGTAGTGCGCATGCGCTTCGATTTCATCACCGTACCAGTACCACCAGTAGCCACCATTCGGCAGCTCCAGGAAGGCCGTTTGATTCTCATCGTCACGCTTCAAAAATTGCTCTATGTTGCGCAGCAATTCGTCGCGACGATCCATACTGCCTCTACGATGGAAGGCCATGCCCGCCAGCGCTTTGGCACTCACCGGTAGATCAGCTTTGGCGGCGAAGATTTCAGTGAGCATGGCTTCATCAAAAGACTTCGCTTCAGCCAGCACTGACGCCACCAGTGCATCGGTCGCATCCGCCTGCGATTTCCACGGCTTGACCTTTTTCTCCGGCTTGCCGTTTTGGATTTTTTTCAGCTCGGCACTTTGATAATTTTGCAGCCACTGAACGCCACTCTGCAGCGAGTTCTCGTTGACCGCAGCGCCATTCGCCTTCGCCACGATTAAGCCACGCACTACGGTCGAAGTCGTGTGTGCGGAAGCGTGTTCGCCACGTCCCGAGAACCAGCCCCAACCCCCGTCGCTGAGTTGCATTGATTCGAGTCGCTGCACGCCCTTGCGCACCATGCGATCGATCTGCCCCTCGCGGAACACAGGATTGCGATCGAAGCGTTGCCACTGCGCCGCGCGTTCGCTGCCTTCGCCGAGTTCCTGCGGATTGAGATTGGCATGCTCCTTACGCAGCGCCTTCAGATCGACACCCAGTTCGGTGAGAATTTTCTGCGTGATCACGGTCGGCACAAAACGGTTCAGCGTTTGCTCAGTGCAGCCGTAGGGGAACTCCGCCAGGTAAGGCAAAGCGTCGACCATCGCGCCGGCGATCGTCGGCGAGTAGCGGATCTGCAAAAGGCTCTCCTCCGGGCGTCGCTCCGTCGGCACCGAAAATTCCAGCGCCGCGACTTTTTCGTCCGGCCGCAGCACGCCGCTGAACGACTCGGCCTTCAACATACCGTGAACATAACCCGGGTAACTCATTTCGACAGCATCCGACTCTTCGTTGGTGAGTGCCTTCATGCGCACCGCGACCTCGCCCTCCTTGAGCGCGCTGACCCGCCAATCGATGCGCTGCTCGCCAGCGGCGGGAATGCGAATGCGTTTAGTGGCATCGCCGTCGCGCAGCAGAGCCAGCGAATCGCCATCGAGCTCGATCGACACCGTGACTTCCTTTTCCTCATCGAGGTAATTGTGAACATTGGCCGACAACACCACCTCGTCAGTCTCGACAAAAAAGCGTGGCGCCTGCTGACGAATGATCAGGTTCTTACTGGTGATGACCTCCACTTCGCCTTCACCGACCACCGTGCCGTGGCCCATCGCCCACGCCTTGACGCGCCAGGTGGTCAGGTTTTCCGGCATCTTCAGCGATACCTCGGCGATGCCGTCATGATCGGTGTTGATCGACCCGACCCACACTGCCGAATCGGCAAAATCCGTGCGCAGCGTCGCCTCAACCATCGCCTCCGCAGCGCCGCCACCCGCCGTATTATCAGCACCTTCGGCGTCCGCCGACATCTCACTGGCCGGCGACGCAAGCACCGCTCCTTCCGCCCGGTCAGATTTTTGCATCTTCGCCATCGCCATCGGTGCCGGCGCCCCGAAGGTAGCTACGATAGGACCTGCCGATCCCGTTCCACCATCTGCATCATCCGCCAACATCTCCCCGAAGGCGCCGATACTGCCCATCGCCGGCAGGTTGGGCGGTACCAGATTATAGAAACGCCGATTCTGCCCGATCTGCCAAAAATTGGGTTGATGATGCCGCTTCCAGTTCCAGAAAAATTCGCGAATCGGTTCGACGTTGCCACCGCCGGAAATGTATTCCAACGCCTTGTCGTAAATCGTCACCACCGCCGAGCCATCGAACGGTCGCCCGTCGAGATCGGTCAGCCTGACCTTCATCGTCGCCATATCGCCCGGCCGATAGTCCTGCTTCGACGGGGTCACCGTGACATTCATCACCCGCTTCTGTGGCGGCACCACCACCTCGCGAGTGCCGTGGTGCACCTTGCCGTCCGATATGGTCAGCGCCTCGATGAAAAAATTCGGCTGATCCCCTGCCACCACCTCGACATCCACCAGCGAACTTTTGCCATCCATGCGGATCATCTGCGGAGCCGGATAGACCCCGTTTGACGGCCGGACAAACAGCACAACCGTGCTGTCGTCGCGCGCCGTGTTAACCATCAATCGCAATGTTTCTCCCGGCAAATACTCGGCCTTGTCAGTGATCAGTTCGAGGGTGTTAAAACGAAATTTCTCGCCGCCGTCAAAGCCATCGCCGCGCACCACAAACACATAGCCGCCTTCGATCGACTGCCCCTTGGCGTCGGTCACTTTGTAGGCGAGCCGATACTGTCCTGCGCTGTCCGCCGTCAGCCGGTGCTCAGCGGCGCCATCGTCATCGGGATCGAGATCCCACGCCGCGACCTGCTGCTCACTGACCACGCCTTCTTCATCGTACGACAAACGCAAAAGTCGCAA
>JBBKXR010000232.1:0-12348 GCA_037969585.1 Verrucomicrobiales bacterium | reverse complement strand
GCTGATCTGCTCCGCCGCATCGACATTGCCGGGATCGATTTCGAGAGCCTTCCTGAACAGTTCCTCTGCCCGTTCCCGGGATGAACGGGAGCGGGTTTCCTGCCAGCGCCCGTAATGGGCCTTTCCACAATCGACGATAACATCCGACCGATACGGGGCGATTGCGGCAGCATGCTCCAACTCGGGGATCGCGTCGGTGAAGTTGCCAAATTTGAGAAAGTTCCGACCCTTGGCGAGGTGATCGCTCAGCTGGCTGCACAGCGTTTCCCAGTCTTCTTCACTTAGTCCCGCGTTCCGGGCAATCTCTTTGAGCCTTTCCTCAGTCAATGGCTCGTCCGTTTCAGCGCACTGGGCTCCCAGCGCCCGTTTCAAAAATTCCGTTAGATCACTGGACGACGTATCGGACATCATGCCCGACATTTTCATAAACGGCTCTGAAATACAACCCCATAGCAGGATTGCGGTTAGTTCCGCCGCGCCAGGAAAGTAGATAAAATCGTGCTGTCGGCGCAGGTAAATTGGAGAAAGAAATGCGCGACTGGAATAAAATGAAATTTCGAAATGTACACCTGGTAGCTGGCTATCCTGCTCCTATCCTTGAAGAAGTTTAAGCCGACTGCTTTCTTTCCATGATGAAATCAACGATTTACCCGGCGAAGATCGACTGGTGGCTCTGGCCGATCCTGATTGGTGCCTCAATTGGGCTCATCGTCTGGGGTGGCTTTTTGTGGCAGAGCGATCGGGCTGAAGCCCTAATCTTGATCGCAGCCGGAATCATTGACGGCATCTTCTTCGGCGTCCTGCTGTTTCCCTGTTATTATGCCATCGAGGAGTCGGATATTCTCATTCGCTCGGGCGTCATCCGCTACCGTGTCCCGATCGACGGAGTTCAATCAGTGACTCCCACATCGAATCCGCTAAGCGCCCCGGCACCCTCCCTCAGGAGGGTTAAGATCCAGATGAAAGACGGCAAGTATCATCTCGTTTCTCCCGCTGACCGGGAGGGTTTCATCGAAGAAATCAATCACCGGGCAGGGATCGTGACCGAAGTCTGAACCCCCGGTTCTATGGCTTCACGATGTCGAGATTTTGTTCCGGGCGGGATCGAGAAGGGCGCCATGGCATCCGATTTTCTCGACCAGCTCTACGCTCAAGCGGACGCGTCTGATTTCCCGCCGGTTCGCACCATCACCCGTGGCCCCGGGCACCATTGGTTCAGCTACTACGACAAATGGCAATTTGATTACGGCGACCGTTTCGCCCTGGGCATGCGGGTCGACTTCGAGCATCGCTCACCGACTCCTGACGATGTGGTCCGCATCGGCATGATCGATCTCGAAAACGGCGATGAGTGGATCGAACTCGGCGAAAGCCGTGCCTGGTGCTGGCAACAGGGCTGCATGCTGCAGTGGATCGGCGATTCGGAAATCTTGTGGAACGATCGCGAAGGCCACCAGATGCACCTGATCGACATCGGAGAAATTCTCGACGCCGAAGGGTAGCGGGTCCGCCTTCTACTCCACTTCGCTTTCGTTTCTGCAGCCGCTCATCGGAGCCAGTGCACCCTCCAGTCGTGAACTTATTCTACTCGGATTTCATCGGCCCGATCAGTTCGATGAAGTTGCCGTCGGGATCGCGAACGCAGGTCAGGAAATTGTTTCCTCCGAGCGAAGCTGGAGTTTTGCCGAGCAATTCAACCTTGGCCTTTTTCAATCGCGCCAGCGCGGCGTCCATGTCGGTTACGCGCAAGGTGAGGTAGCTGACACCGATGGTGGAATGGATGAATTTCTGTTCCGGCTTAGCACCCGGCGCATCCGGAAATGACATCAACTTCAGCCGGGTGGCACCCTCACCCTCGCCAAGAATGAAAACGCGGATCACCGCTTCATGATTGTCGGTCAGGCCGAAGGCGGTGGCTTTTTCGGCGGAGGCGGTGAAGCCCTTGGTTTCTTTCAGGCCGAGAGCTTCGGTGTAAAACTTCGCCGACGTTTCCAGGTTCGCCGCCACCATTCCGATATCGACGGTTACCGAGGAGAAGGTCGCTTCCGCGTCCGGCTCGGCGGCACCGATGTTGGGTGATAGAAACAGGCTGGAGCCGATGAAGACGCTGACAGTGGCGACGAGTAGGTGTTGCATGCGCAAGACTGCCGCGATGCGTCGCGGGTTCAAGGGAAAAGCGCGCCGCACATAGCTCCAATGTCAGCCGCGCAAAGCCGCTGGGTAACAGGGTCAGGTAGCGATTATCAAAAAAACTCAAAGTTCGAGCACTCCGGCGTGTCCATCGACGAAGACAGAAATTTTCCGGAGATGCCGGGCAGCAATTTACGTGCGGTAACCACCGCGTGGGCGGTTTGTCGCCAAACCACCATATCGCAACGATGGATCGGGCAACGACTCGCTTTAGGATCAAAGAGGAATGTCAGTGAGGGAGTGAGCAGATTCGATCTATCGCCGCCCGGGAATCTTCCGAGGAATTTACGAAAGTCGAAAGCGATCGAATTTTGAAATAGATCGTCTGCCCCCTTTAGATTTGAACCAATTGTCGGATTTTTAATCCTGAAGGACTCACCCCGCAGACACAGACTAGCCAAGACCGGCGAGACTAAACATGAGCCAAATCGCTATTGCGGCGGGAGCCGCAATGAGCAGCAGCAGCAGGCTGAGTACCAGCTGCGCGATTCTCAACCGCGTCTGTCGCCGCCGCTGCGCGCGCAGTCCAACATAGACCGCGATGAGCGTGCCTGAAGCGACGATGATTGAGGCTCCGGTGTACCACATCACAAACGCGAATGACGACTTGAGGGCGGATTCCCCGAGCGCAAAAAACAGGATCGCCAGGAACGCCCAGCCAATCAGCATGACCGCCAGCATTGCGGTCCACGCCATGTTCCAACCACGCCCCTCGACAACGAACGACGGCAGGTAGCTTGCGATTCGCTTCGGTTTCAGCAGGAGCATAAGAATCGGAATCGCGATAGCCGTGTGGATGGCGACCTTCTCTGTGGCCTCTTGACCTAAAGCGTGCACCGCGCCGTGAAGCACGAAGGGCAGCACGATCGGTGTTACCAGCGCGGCTCCGGCAAGCCATCGCAAGCTGCGTGAGCGCCAAAAACACCAGACAGCGGTGACGGCAATGGCAAGGTAGAACGGGAACACGCCGACGATGACGGCAACCGTGCCCAGCCCGGGTCGATCCATGAGTTGGCGGGGGACAAAGATCAGTTCGATGATGGCCGGAATGATCAGCATCAACTCGAGAATCCGCCGCATTCGCACTTCGTTGAACGGTCGGGCAAGTGCGGCGCCGACCGGTTGGGCAACAGGTGTGATCGGCGGCGGCACGTCGCCATGCGACATTCGGACTCGCTCGGAATTTCCTCCACCCTTTTTCGCCTCGATCTGGCAAGCCTGTCTGCGGTAGCCCTTCAGGTAGGCAATTGCGAACAGCAGCGGCCCGATCGTCACCAGCGGTGTCGACGCCCACAAGCGATTGTCCTGCTCGTCGGTGAATATCTCGAAGCCATAGTAGATCAAAACGCTGACGATTCCGCCAACTAAGCCCCACGCCGTGCGCTTGGTCACCACCCCGGGACTTCGCGCTGCGAGCCACAACGAAATCATTCCTGCCCAGCCCAGCACACCACAAAAGAACAGGGCAAGAGCGGTCGGTTTGAAGGAGAGCGAGAACACCCCTCCGAGGAGGATCGCCAGCGCAGCCGGAAAAGCCAGCAGGGTCGCCGGCACCGCGGCGAATACCACCGTCGGCCAGCGCCACTTTGTTTTCGGCCGGTTTCCCGGGCACGCAGCATCGATGTTGGCGACTTGTCCGTTCATGTGTCCCGGTTCATTGGCTCAACTCCTCCGATGCTCCCGACGGTTTACTGCTATCTTTCTCAACAACACCAGCAGCCATGATTGGAACTCTGATTGGAACTCTGATTGGCACTGAACCGATTCATTTCACTTCGGTTATCGGGAAAGCGACATCCCTTTTTAAAATCAGGATTACCAATTTTACCATAATTTCCAGACAATTCCACTGATCTCCTCCCATTCCATTCCGGGCCACCACCCATTCCGGGCAACGCGCTCGTTGATTCCGTAGCCACCGGTTAATGTTGGTGGAGTCAGGCTCACGCGCATGTTGGGAAAGATGTCAGGGAAGAAACTTCCTCGCTTTCAGCCAGAACAGCAGGTCGGCGAACCAGGGATGTGAGGTACCGATGAGTCCGGTGCCGTGGTCGCCGTCCTGGTAGAGATGGAATTCGTGGGGGATGCCGTTCGCCTGCAGGGCGGCGGCGTAGAGTCGAGAATGTTCGGCGGGGACGAGTTGGTCCCCCTGAGTGTGCCAGAGAAAGACGGGCGGAAGGCCGGGATGCACTTGGAGTTCGCTGGAAGCGCGGCGCAGGAGTTCGTCGCCGGGGTTTTCTCCGACGAGCCGGTTTCGCGACACAGCGTGGGGTTGAGTGATCATGCTGATGACCGGGTAGCAGATGATCGCGACGTCGGGGCGCGGACTGACCGTGGCGTCAGAGAAGGGGCGCCCTTCGACTTCGCCGTCTTCGGGGCGATTGATCAGCGTGGTGGCGAGATGCCCGCCCGCCGAAAACCCCATGACGCCGATGCGTTGGGGATCGATCTGCCACTTTTCGGCTGCACCGCGCACCTGACGCATGGATTCGACTGCGTCCTGCAGGGCGGCGGGATAACAATAGCCGCCACTGCCGAGCCGATAGCGAAGCACAAAAGCGGTGATGCCCTGCTCATTCAACCACAGCGCGAAAGGTTCCGCCTGGCCTTCGTAAATCCCGCTGTAACTGCCGCCGGGAATGAGCAGCATGGCGGCGCCGTTGGCTTCGTCAGGAAGATAGGGCGTCAAGGTCGGGATGTCTTTGTCGGCGGTGCCGAGTGCTCCCGGTGCTCCCTCGGACCACAGGACGATGGGCGTGGGAGTGGGAGCGGGAATCTCCTCCGCGGATAGCGGGGCGAGCCCGGCGCGGAGGACAAAAACGATGGTGAGCAGAAAACGGTAAGGGCGACTCATGCGATGCAACGATGGCGGTAATGGTGACTAAGCAAGTAGATGGCTTTCCCCGATGCCCTTGTCGAACTTTTCCCGCCCATCGCGGATATCCGCCCGTCCCCTTTTTACCCACAGAGATCAATGGGTGCGTTGTCACGGCAGCTGATTGAAGGTGTAGAACGGGAGCTCCAGCTTTTTGGCGGTTTGGAAGATGTGTTCCAGCGCTGCGGGCGTGATGAAATTGCCGGCTCCCAAGACGGTAATTTGATGGGCGTAGAGGGTGACGATTTCCTTGTTGTTTGCGGCGCGAGCGAGGGCCTCGTCTATTTTCTCAAAGGTTCGATCGGGTTGGGTGGGTGCGAAGTCGATGCCTTTTCCAGGCAGTTGGCCGCGTTCTGCTACCTTTTCAATAGGAGTAAAAAAGTCATCGTAATCACTGATCTTCTTCTCGGAGTCGATGCCTTTTCCGGAGCGGAGATGTCGGAAGATTTTTAGCAACGCTTGGTCGGTTTTCTCGTTGTAGTTGCTCATCGGATAGCCAAAAGAACTGACCTGAATCCCGGCGGCTTTGAAGGCATCGAGCTGAGGCAAAATTTCTCCGTGAAGGTATTCTTCGGCCGTGTGGTTTTCTAAATACTCGGTGGCCTTGATGTGATTTACGGAATGGGCACCGATGGCGTGGCCGTGCTTGATCAGCTCGTGTGCAGTTTTGAGCGCTTGCTCATCAATTTTTCCGCTGATGAAAAAAGTGGCGTGAACTGCGTATTTTTCAAACAGGGGAAGCGCGGCGATCCAGTGGTCAAAATTTCGATCATCGAAGGTGAGAAGGATGCCGCCTTTTTTTAGGTCGAGCGCAGTGTCGTCAGATCGAGCCGGTATCGCGACGAGCAGGCTGAAAATGACTGCGAAAAGGAATTTCATTTCACCAACTTATCGGGAATGGAGACTGGAGCCATGGATTTCGTCTCCGACTTTTTCACTGATTGCGTGGACTTTCGCACTGGGAGAAGGCAAGTTCCGCCCAGATGCGTACCGGAATAGACCTGATAAAAGCCACCAAACCTTATGCCGTCGACAGGACGGCCCGAAGCTGGTGGCATGTGCTATCCACAGCCGTTTTGCTGAGCGCAGCGCTGGTCGGGACGATTTGGAACGTTCATGTGGTCGGTCAAATCGCCTGCAGCGTGCTCTCCGGTCTGCTCATCCTTCGCCTTTTCGTGATCTATCACGACCAACAACATCGCGCCATTCTCTCAAAATCGAAGACGGCGGAGCTGCTGATGCAGATTTTCGGCATCCTTGCCCTCAGCCCAAGCAGCGTCTGGAAGAGTTCACATAATTACCATCACAGCCACAACTCGAAACTGCGCAGCGCTCACATCGGATCTTTTCCGGTGATGACCAAGGGGCAGTACCTGCGGCGCACCCCTGCCGAGCGCCGGATCTATCTGTTCGCCCGCCATCCAGTCACCATCCTTTTCGGCTACGTTTTCATCTTCCTGCACGGCATGTGTCTTTATCCCTTTTTCAAGTCGCCTCGAAAGAGCATCGATTGTGGAATCGCGTTCTTCGTTCACATCGCAATCGGTGCATCGCTGTTTCACTTTCTTGGATGGCAGGCCTGGATTCTCACCCAGGTGATCCCTCACTTCGTAGCCTCGGCCATCGGATCGTATCTCTTTTACGCCCAACACAACTTCCCCTCCGTCACCTTTGAGGACAAAGCCGGATGGACCTACGAAGGCGCTGCTCTGGAATCGTCCAGCTTCATGAAAACCAGCCGGATCATGGCCTGGTTCACCGCCAACATCGGCTACCATCACATCCATCATCTGAATGCCAAGATCCCCTTCTACCGCCTTCCCGAAGTGCTCAGGGAAATGCCGGAGCTGCAAAATCCCAAAACCACTTCACTCAAGCCACGCGAGATGTTCCGTTGCCTGCGTTTGAAAGTCTGGGACGTCGAAGCGCAGCAGATGATTGCCAAGCCCAAGGTGTGATCCGGTGGCGTCGGGACGAAAAACAGGGAGTGTTCTGCGCGCAATGAGGGGCCTGACAGAAAGTCGCTCAGGGAAGAAACTTCCTCGCTTTCAGCCAGAACAGCAGGTCGGCGAACCAGGGGTGTGAGGTGCCGATGAGTCCGGTGCCGTGGTCGCCGTCCTGGTAGAGATGGAACTCGTGGGGAATGCCGTTCGCCTCGAGGGCGGCGGCGTAGAGTCGGGAATGTTCGGCGGGGACGAGCTCATCTCCCTGGGTGTGCCAGAGGAAGACGGGCGGAAGGTCGGGATGCGCCTGCAGTTCGCTGGAGGCGCGACGAAGGAGTTCGTCGTCGGGCATTTCTCCGACCAGAAGATTTCGCGATCTGGCGTGGGGTTGGATGATCCTGCTGATGACGGGATAGCAGAGGATCGCGACGTCGGGGCGCGGGCTGACAGTGGCGTCAGAGACGGTGCGACCCTCGACCTCGGCGTCTTCGGGGCGATTGATCAGGGTGCTGGCGAGATGCCCGCCCGCGGAGAATCCCATGACGCCGATGCGTTGGGGATCGATCTGCCACTTTTCGGCCGCACCACGCACCTGGCGCATGGATTCGACGGCATCCTGCAGGGCGGCGGGATAGCGATAGCGATAGCCGCCATTCTGCGAGTCACCTTCGACCCGGAAACAGAAGGCGAAGCCGCCGCCACTGTATCCGCTGAACTGATTGGCGGCGACGAGGAGCGCACGGCTACCGACGGCTCCTACGGGCGGCGGTTCCGTAAACTCATCATCCATTTTGGAAAAAAGGTAGAGACCATTCGAGAATCGACGTCGGCGCGGCCAGTTGGTATGAACCGGGAAGATAGGTAACAAGCGATGACGAAACGCCCCAGCGACAACGACCCGGATTCAGGAAACGAGCGCTACTACGCAGAGGTGCCATCGCGCGTGGCGGTTATTGTTGTCGCTGTAGGGATCGCGGCCTTCGGCTTGCTGATGATAGGTTCTTTTCTCAACCAGTTGTCGTACGCGGGTGCCGACGAATATGCGATGCTGGCAGGCGGGCTGGTGATCTGTTATTTCGCCTGGCGATTCGGGAGCGTTACCCTCGGCACTTATGCGATCCTGACGCCATCAAAATTGATCGTCCGCAAGATTGTCCGCACGCACTCCTGGAAGTTCGATGACATCACCGCACTCGCGAGCCTGATAACGGCTATTCGAGTGGACACCGCTAGCGGCGGAAAGGGACCGCCCGTGAAGGTCCACTATCTTGGTATCAAGACGCGTAACGGGAAATTTTCCAAAGTGATGTTGCCGGAATTTCGTGGCAACGAGGCACTGCTGAAATCCCTGCAAGGAAATTCACTGGTGGAGATCACCGAGCTCAGCGGTGACAAGGAAGTTTTGAAGGAGTGGGGTAAGAGTGTCGTCTGATGACAGCTGAACCGGGAGTTGTGTCAGGTGGTTGGAATGGGATCAGGCCAGAATGGCACTGACTTCAGGAACATTGGCGAGGATGAGACGGATCTGTTTTACCTCGCGCAGCGACGCAGAGTTCCTGCTTCCTGCTTCCTGCTCTGCGGCTCCACGCGAGATATTTTCCGCCGATTCCCCTCGCCCCAATTACCGGCGGCGTAAATTCAGCTCGGTCGTCCGCTTCACCGCCATCGGCTTCGCAGTCGATGCAACGGTCGACCTCAACTACTTCCTGTTCGGTCGCGCGGTTCACCTGTTTCAAGATGCCTTCAGTTCCGAGCACATCGTGCGCATCCCCGAGGACAACTACGAACGCATCCGTGAAGTGAAGAGCTACCTGTGCACCGCCGGCTGCGAACAGCACTCGCATTCCCAGGATGCCGTCATCGACTTCACCAGCGGTGACGTCATCTGGAAAGTCGGCACGCGCTCCAAAGTTGGCTGGGAAAACTACAAGACGAGCAACATGAAGCCCGATCCGTTGGTCGCCCTGGAAGCGACCAAGGATCTCTGGGTGGATGAGTCCAAGTCCGCCGCCTACCTCAATCGCAAAGGCAATAGAGAGCAAACGACTGCGCATTGGGTGATCGAGGGCCTGCCTGAGTAGGCTCCGGTCGCGCTGCCCGGCAGCTGGGAAAAAGCCAGTCGACATTGGCTGAACAGTCTTCTACCTCTCTCAGATGAGGCCCATTGCGCACGGCGCTCTATTAGTCTGGTTCGGTCTTTTGTTCAGCGCTTTCTGAGGGCCTGACGAATTCTCGCTGGATTCGGTCTGGCCGGCCTGGCGCTTTCGTTCGCCGCACAGGACCTGATCCGCAACGTTTTCGGTGGCCTGACTGTTTTCATCGATGGCCCCTCCCATGTCGGCGAGCGAATCGTGCTGCAGGACTACGATGGCGTCGTTGAACAGATTGGATTCCGGTCCACCCGGCTGCGGACAGCGGACGGCCTCCTCGTTACGATTCCCCACCGAGTCTTCACCAGCCTGTGTGTCGAAAACACTGGCCGGCGTCCGGCATTTCGCCATGAGATTCACTTGGCATTGGGCTCAGATACCGCTGCGAGAAAAATTGAATCCGCCCTCGCTGCAGTGCGCAGCATTTTCGAAGAATCAGAAATCAGCGATACTATCCACCCGCCGGCCGGGGGTGTCGAAACGCCCCCTCAAGTCTTTTCCGACAACATCGCCCCGAACGCTTTCAAGATCACCGCAGTCTACTGGTTCGGTATCCCCGACTACTGGGAATACATCGAGCACCGCGAGAAAGTGAAGTTCCGCATTCTCAAAGCGTTCGAGGAACTCGATATCAAATTCGCCACCTCCGACGAAGTCGTGCATCTGGTCAGCGGCGGAACATCATCCCCTTCGTCATCGAGACCCATGCCGCAATAGTACCGTGAGATTGGCCGCGATGGTCATCATGGGAAAAGGGCAGGCGAAGGTTTTCGCGGAACTCGCGGCAGAGCAAGTCATCGCCAACGAAATCGCGGACTTTCAACTGGGCAGGACGGAAGCCGAACGTTTGGTCGCCCGCCCTCGCAGAGACGCTCACTCGATCGACCAGGTCATCTCCAGATCCATTCCGCTTGGCAAGGGTACCACGGGACCGCCTGCAGTTTGGTGCCTGCTGGTTCGCGAGGGTTCCCGGCGGAGCGTGAAAGTCTTATCCGATCGCGGAAAATGGTAGAACGCCGGTCCATTGCTACACAGAAAACGCTCAAAGGCCTCCCGGCCCGGGTCCGCAGCGAGATCGCAGCCTGCTGCTTCGAACGCCATGGCATAAAGTTGCGCTGCGCAGCCGCCGGTATAGCAGCCGGCGGCACATCCGCATTGCGTAGCCTTGGTGGTGTGCGGCGCGCTGTCGGTGCCGGCGAAAAATTGCGATTGCCCTTGTTTCGCAACGGCCCCTCGAAGCGCCGCGCGGTCGGCGGCAAACTTCACCACCGGCAGACAGTAGAGATGATACTTCAGGCCCTGGATCAGATCGCCCACGGTATAAAAAAGATGCTGCGGCGTGATCGTCGCAGCCACCCGGTCCGCTGGTGCAGCAGAGACAAAATCGACCGCCGCCGAAGTGGTGATGTGCTCGCACACCATGCGCAGCCCGGAATGCGCTTCAAGCAGTTGCGGCATCCAGCGATCATAGAATTTTGACTCTGCAGTGGCGGCAGCGTCAAAATAGTCAGCCCCCTGTAAACCGTGTTGCTCGCCATGCAGGCACAGCACGACGTCATGGTCAGCCATCGCCCGCAGCACATCGCTGTCGATCCAGTGCTCGATCGGTGCGCCGTGCTCGGAGTTGGTGGTGCCGTGGGGCGGGTAGTATTTGCAGGCTCGAAGCAAACCGCTCGAAGCGCCTCTCTCAATAGCTTCCGGCGTCGTGTCGCGGGTCAGGTAAAGCGGCACGATCAGCTGCTCGAACGCATCAGCTCCGGCTGCCAGCAAAGTGTTTCGATAACTTTCGATCGACCAGCTGTCCTCGCGATCGGCACCGTCGATTCGCGACACGGGAGGTTGAGTGTTCGGCATCGCCAGAGCGCCGGCGCAGCCCATCGCGAGATGATCGCGCACATAGAGCGCGACATTTTCGCCCTGGCGGAAATGGGTGTGCAGGTCGAACCAGCGAGGCAGTTGAATACTTAGCGGCGTGCTCATTCTTCGGTATCGGTTCGAGCAAGGTTTCGTCGCCCGAATTTTCCTGCTCCCCGGTGATTGATTCGTCGATGGCGTGAGCCGCCGCAAGGTCTTCTTCGGAAACATCGCGGCTCGCCTTGGCAGCATCTCGCGATAGATCGTCCCTACCGCCAAGGCAGCGGCAATCAATCAGGCAAAGTCAGCGAGCGTGTGCAGGACGACGATGATTGATCACTCCGTCTAGGTGCCAAGACCTTGAATGAATTTTCGTAGCACCTGTTCTGGACAGGGCCGGTAGTTGCGGTGCCCTTCCTGCCGAAAGAACGACCCGAGTTCGGCTTTGGTGACGACAAACCCGGCCCGCTCAAACACGGCGATGAGATCGCCATCGCGAAGTTCGAGCGCGATTCTGAGTTTTTTCAGGACTTCATTATTGGTAAGCGACGCCTGCGGCTCAGGAACTGAGCTATCGGAACGACGACCGCGTTTTTCAATGATCAAGCCATCTAAGAATCGACACAGCGTAGTATCCGAAAGCTCTTCGAAGCCGTCTTCCCCTTCGCGTTTCAGCCAGCGATTCACCTGAGAGCGACTGGTCTCTTGTCCAGTTTTGCCAACAATTTCCGCGACTATTGAATCGTTGATGTTCAATGCGTGGCGCAAGCGGCGCAGGATGTCGTTATTGATCATGGATGGGTTTGTTTGGGAAAAGCCTGAAATTGAAAGGGGCAAAGTTTTCGAAGGCAACTCGACAGATAATTCGAATCCTGATTGCCCTAGCCTGGGCGAGCTAAGACAGCTGACCCGATTGCAGACAGCTGGAAGGCTGCAGTTTAGCACGGCATCCGAATCCAACATCCCATTGTCACGTTTTTCGGGCAGGCGGCGGGAAAGCACATTTTCCGAGAACGATCGTTAGGAATAACAAGGGCGTGCGCGTGTGCAAATTCGAATGCATCGAGGCGCGGGAGTTGGAGGGTTATTTGCGAGACTGGAAGGCATTGGAAATTTGAAATAGTGCGCCTGACACTTTTTGATGTTGCTGACAGCCGCAAGATTTGGCGAATGCCAGCGCTGCGCCTTTTTCGGCAAAGTTTGCAATCGGGAGTCCCCCCGATTGTCTGTCCGGTGTTATGAAAATGCGCATCACCTTTATCCCTTTAATACTGGCCGGCCTTTTGATCGCAACCGGGGCCCTGGCCGAAGACAAGGATTCTACAAAAGACGGTTA
>JBBKXR010000231.1:0-12976 GCA_037969585.1 Verrucomicrobiales bacterium | reverse complement strand
GTTGGGAGGTAGGAGTTCGTCCACGGTCCCACCGTGGCATGGCGCTTCCAGCTCATGTTCTGGACGAGCACCCGTTGGACGAGAGTGTGATACCGGCGTCCCGCCGGTCGGCGGTGGACAGGTCAGTCATTCCGCTGACCGGCTATCTCGTCGCCATACGCGGTAAACGATCACCGCGACGGCCACACTCCATAGCAGCCCAACCAGATGGCCCGATGTAGCATCCCTCCACCAAGGGGTCTCCCGATATTCGATTCCCAGCCGAGCAAAAGGCGACCACGTCGCAATTAGCACACCACCCAGCCACGCGACCACCAGAATCCAGCCGATCATTGTGAGAACGATCCATCTTCGGGTGATGGTAAGAGGCTCTCTCACCCTCCATAAAACGCAGAAAATTGCCGCCAGCCACGATGCAGCAGCCACCATCCCTAACTGCATATTCGAAATATCGGCCAACGAGTTTGCGCGATACCACTCATTATCGGTTAACCAAAGCAAAAGACTCGTGCCGGCAGGCATCTGCGTTCCTTCCGGCATCAACGATGCCATAAAAATTGGCGCATCAGAGTAGAGTGTCGATCGAACCGCGGCATAGATCGCAACAACTTGTGGAAGCGAACATGCGATTAGAAATGATCGTGTTTTCTTCAGCGGATCCGTTTCCGCTTCCTTTTCCTTCACCTTCGCCCACAAATTTTGGCAAAAGTCTCTCATTCCAAGCGTTCCCATCTCCCGATGAGAGTAGCTTGAGCGGCTCATTCATTAAAGCCCCATCCTCCGGGCCACTCGCTGACGCTCGCAGCTACGTTCGCCTCCCCGCCCTCAGAAAAACTCCAGCTGACCGCTTTTGCCGTCTTCATCCGCCAGCGGCACGAACCTCACTCCAGCGCCGATCAGGCGCACCGACTTTCCCTCACCACGTTGCCAGGCCTGATGGATCAACTCTTCGAACGCCCGCCACTCGACCTCCCCGGCCGGCCGCTGCGCGGTTGTGGTGGTGAAGTCGTTGAACTTGAGCTTTACCACCGCTTCACGGATCGTCCGCTGGCGATGCTTCTCTCCGCCGACGTCGTCGCGCAACTCGTCGACCAGCGGCTTCAACTGTTCGACGCCTTGATCGACATTTTCCAGATCCTCCGAAAAGGTGCGCTCGTTGCTGACCGATTTTCGTTCACGGTTAGGGTTCACCCGCCGCTCGTCGATGCCGCGACTTAGATCGTAGAGATCCTGCCCGAATTTTCCAAAACGTCGATCCAGTTCCACCAGCGAGAGCTTCTGCAGGTCGCCACAGGTCTTCACGCCGAGCTTGTGAATTTTCTCGGCGGTCCGTTTGCCCACCCCCCAGATTTTTTCCACCGGCAAAGCCTCAACAAAATCCGCGACGTCGTTCTCGCATACTTCAAACTGCCCATCCGGCTTGCGCCAGTCGCTGGCCACTTTGGCCAGAAATTTGTTCCCGGCGATCCCCGCCGATGCCGTCAACCCAGTGCGCTCGCGAATCCGCGCGCGCACCTCCGCCGCCACCGATGCCGAAGAAGATCCGAGGTGCGACACATCCAGATACGCTTCGTCGAGCGACAGCGGTTCGATCAGTTCCGTGAACTGCGCAAAAATCTCGCGCACCTGCGCTGACACCTCGCGGTACACATCGAAGCGCACCGGCATCATCACCAGATCAGGACACATGCGCTTCGCCTTGAACGCCGGCATCGCCGAACGACAGCCGAACTCTCGCGCCTCATAGTTGCACGTCGTCAGCACGCCGCGTCCGCTGCTACCACCCACCGCCACCGGCTTGCCACGCAGCTCCGGATGATCACGCACCTCGATGGCCGCGTAGAAGCAATCCATATCGACATGGATGATCTTTCGTTTTTGGGGTTCGGTTTCCAAAGGGTCGAAGGGTTACCTTACTGCCTTGCCTGTTCACATTTACAGCCGCCAGTGCCCGCTGTCACCTACCAGAACAGGAAATTCGTTAAGTTTTGCGTAATATCCAGCGGTGAACTATCGTGGCGCAGGTTACCCACCGCTTTACCTTTTCCGAGTGACAGAAGATTCATCGCCAACGACTTCCGACGATGCTTCCTTGGCGCACCGTGCACCGGAACCTCCCGGCCCGGCCGGTTCGGCTGATGCTCATCCTCTGGTTCAGTTCTTCAGTCCAACTATCACTGCGCTGGTCGGGGTTACGGTAACGATTATCTCGTTTCTGGTTGTCGTGGGCACCGAACATAAAGCCATCGGCTTGCGTTTCGACGATCGGGTTCATATGATCAAAACCGCCATCGAGGCCCGCACCCACGCCTACGAGCAGGTACTCCGCGGTGGCATCGGTCTGTTGCACGCCAGCGCATCCGTGACCAGAGGCGAATGGCACGACTACTTCACCGACCTGGACCTCGAACAGAATTATCCTGGCATCCAGGGCATCGGCTTCGCCAGAATCCTGGTTCTAGACAGCCAGGTTGAGGCATTTACCGCGGGTGTCCGTGCAGAAGGTTTTGCCGATTTCAAGGTCTGGCCCGACAGCGATCTTCCCATGCGATCGGCGATCGAGTTTCTAGAACCGTTCGATGAGCGCAATCGCCGGGCGTTCGGCTACGATATGCTTACTGAACCGACTCGTAATCGGGGCATTTCCCAAGCCATCGATTCCGGGCAGCCCACGATGACCGGCATGGTCACACTTGTCCAAGAGACCGACCAAGACGTTCAAGCCGGCTTCCTGACCTACCTCCCGCTCTACAAAAAAGGGGCCATCACTTCGACGGCTGAACAGCGAAGGGCAGCTATTTTGGGAACCGTTTACAGCCCCTTTCGAATGAACAATTTCATGGCCGGCCTGCTCAGTCCGATTGCCACGGAGCAGTTCATTCTCGAAGTCTATGACGGCGCAACCGCAAGTGAAGAAGCATTGATGTTCCGAAGCTCGCCTTCAGAACCTCTCCGACACTTTCGGTCGGCGCCCCTCCAACGGCGTTTTGAAATGAAAGTCTCCAATCACCGTTGGACTGCAGATGTCACCGCGAAACCGGCGTTTCAAACTGCTTCTGATCACACCTCCAGTCGAATTATTCTCGCCTCCGGTTTGCTGCTGACCCTCCTGGCCACGATTATTCATCAAAATCTTCGCAGCACCGAATCCAAGGCCCTCGATCTGGCTACGCGAATGACATCAGAACTCCGATCGAGCGAGCAGCGAGTCAATAGGTTGGTCGGCACCCTCGAAAGGAGAGTCGCGGAGCGCACCGAGAGCCTCGTTGCGATCAACCAGGAGTTAGAAGCTTTTTCCTACAGCGTCAGTCACGATCTACGTGCACCACTGCGGAGCGTACATGGCTTTGCTTCGGCGCTTCGGGAAGACTATGCAGACAAGCTCGACGAAGGCGCGATCAGCTACCTCGACCGTGTCACCGCTGCCGCTGATCGAATGGGGCGATTGATCGATGACCTGCTGAGATTGTCTCGAGTCGCCCGGGCACCAGTGAAACTTGAAGCGGTCGATATTTCCCAGATCGCCGAAGAGGTGCTCGATGGTTTTCAGCGCGAACAGCCTGATCATCAGGTGGCGTGGACCGTGCAGCCCGACCTGGAAACGAGCGGCGACCGGGCGATGGTCGAGTCGGTGCTACAAAATCTGCTGGAAAATGCGTGGAAGTACAGTTCGAAAAGTGCGGCACCGACAATCAAAGTCGCTCAACATGGCGAAGGCGGCGATCGTTACTTCCTGGTCAGCGACAATGGCATCGGCTTCGATCAAAAATATGCTGAGAAAGTGTTCCAACCTTTCCAGCGATTGCACGATGACAGCGTCTACGAAGGTTCCGGCATTGGTCTTTCCACGGTGCGAAGAATCATCCAGCGGCACGGCGGCAAAATATGGATTGAGACATCGGTAGACGCGGGCACCAGGGCCTGCTTCCATTTTGGCAACCAATTCCTAAAGTAAGTCTAGCAATGCCATCCTACACAGCCTGCATCTTACTTGTCGACGACAGCGAAGACGACCGCCTTCTGATGATCCGCTCGCTGGAAAAAGCAGACCCGCCCGCCGAGGTCATTTCGATCGAGAACGGTGCCGCCGCCTTGGCATTTATCGAAGAAAGGGCCGCTTCCCAGGTGCCGACCCTGATTCTACTTGACCTCAACATGGCCAACGTAGACGGCTTTGAGGTGCTCTCCAAGATCCGTGCAAACGCCACCACAAAGACGCTGCCAGTGGTGATCATGACGACCTCAGACGAAGAGGGCGACATCCGCCGATGCTACGAACTGGGTGCCAATAGCTACGTTCGCAAACCGGTCAACTCTGCCGAGTTCTCTGATGTCATCGCCCAACTGAAAGCTTACTGGCTAAGCACCAACTTGGCGATCGTTGATGACCCGGACGTTGACTGATAAACCGCTCAATTAGCAAGGGCCACCGCCGCCTCATTACCACTTTCGGCCGCAGGAAAAAGCGAATCCAGTGCCTCGCGTAGCAGGTCACCTGAGATCGGCTTCGGCACGACCAAATCGACGCCATCGGGTAATTCGCCGTTGATCAGCATCAGGTCACCATAGCCGCTGACCATTACGAATCGAGTTTCAGGTGAAAGCTCGTGCAGCTTGACTGCCAGTTCGTCACCGCTCATTTGCGGCATCGACCGATCCGATAGAACGACGTCAAATTTCTTCTCCGAGAACAACCTGACCGCTTCAAGAGGGTCGACGCAAAAACTGGCGTCGTGGCCCAAACCATTCAAGTAGCCTTGAAGCATTTTTCCTATCGTCGGCTCATCGTCAACGGCGAGGATCTTCAGTTGCCTGGATTCGGCCCCGGGAAGTTTGGCGATAACTTGAGGGGCCTGCACCGCGACAGCAGCGATGTCAGCCGCCCGCAAGGTCAGGGTCATCGCAGTACCCTGCCCAAGTTCGCTTTGCGCGATCACCGTACCGCCGTACGACTGAATAATGCTCTGCACGATCGCCAGACCAAGACCGGTACCACTGCTACCTTTGGTCGTATAGAGCGGGTCAAAGCAACGGCCCATTACTTCACGGGTCATTCCTGAACCGTTGTCGCGCACCTCGATCTCGACGCCCGCTTCGACATCGCGCGAGATCAAAAGAATGGTTCCTGCAGTCTCTTCCATCGCGTCACATGCGTTGAAGACCAGATTGGTGAGCACCTCACGCAATTGCGAAGCACAGGCCCAGGCTTGACGCTGCGCGTGATGATGAACCTCAAGTTCGATCTTTGTGCCCGCAACTGCTTCGGTATTCTGCCATTTCGGCCGGGTGAACTCGACGACATCAGCCAGAAGTTCCTCGACATCGACTGCAGTTTCATCGGTCGCTGGACTGGCGCGATAGAAATCGCACAAACGTCGAACCACAGTTGCCGCGTCGCCTAGCTGAACTACAAGTTGGCGATGCAGAGGGTCGGATTCCGGCAGTCGTTCCCGCAAAATCTCCACCGTCCCCTGCATCTTCATCAGAGCATTGTTAAAATCGTGAGCGATGCCACTCGACATTTGTCCGAGTGCTCGGAACCGTTCAGCTGCAACCAGTAGGTCCTGGGTATTAGCCAAAGTCTTCAGGGTGCGCTTCAACCGCGAGTTGGATTCCTCCAAGGCCGCTTCGGCTTGCGCCTTTTCCTTTCTCATCCGGGCTTCCTCCAACTCACGGCGAATTGCCGGGACCAGCCGAGAGAGATCGTTTTTATAGATGAAATCTGAAGCCCCGTGGCGCATCGCCGCCACCGCCGTATCGGTATCGATGATACCGGAGACCAAAAGAAATGGCACATCACTGTAGCCTTTTGCCCTGACCACACGCAGTACGTCCTGCGAATCAAAACCAGGCAAATCGTGGTCGCAGATGATCAGGTCCCATGCAGTACCACCGCTCAGCGCCGTTTCGATGTCCGCCAAACGGAACAACCGTTTCGACTCCACGTCGAACATCGCTTTGCTCAGATCGCGAACGATCAGGTCAGCATCGTCGACGCTATCATCGACGATAAGGAGATGGAGGGGGGGGCCCATAACACTCGAGAAATTAAGGTTTTATTCGGCATGAGAGTAGCTCTCCGCCCCCTGATTGTCAATATTTATTATAAATACCATAATCATACTAATGGTCGATCGGGTCGATTTTTCGATCCGGTCGGCCACGCCGAGTAACCGCTTTCCCTCAAGTCGAAACTACCCAGCTAAAACTATTTAAAAAATAATTGGTAATAATTTCCATAAATAGTATAATAATCTAAATCTTTCGGATTTACCGACTTTCATGCCTCCATTCATTCCAGATTCCAGCCGACTGCCGCGCCTGTTTTTGCTCGCCGCCGCCTTCCTGATCGTTGTGGCGAGCGCCTTACGTCCGGCTCACGGCCAGCAACCAGGCCTGCCCGCCGAAGAGGCTGCGACGGTGCGCATCAATTTCCCCAACTCACCGGTCGCAGCGATTCTGCCCTATTACGAAAAGCTGACCGGCGCGCGCATCGTGCAGGACGCCAACCTCACCGGCGTTAATCTATCGATTTCATCCGAGCAGCCGATGACTCGCCTCGAAGCGATCACTTATATCGAGAGCGTGTTTCTGCTCAACGGCTTTGCCTTTCTCCCCGTCGATGGCGACAACGACACCCTCAAGCTGGTCAACTTCGCCGCTGGCAAAAGCCCGCGCAGTCAAGGCCTGCCCGTGATTTCTACACCGTCCGATCTCCCTGAGACCGACGCCGTGGTGAACTACGTGATGCCCTTGGAAAACATCACCCCGGACGAAGCGGTGCGCACCTTTTCCCAGGTCATCTCACTGAACCCCTACGGCGCGATTACTCCGCTGAGCAATGCCAACGGCATCGTCATCACCGAAAACACATCGGTCATTCGCAGTCTGCTCGACCTGCAGTCGCACATCGACGTGCCGTCCGCACAAGTCGCCAACCAATTCATCAAATTGGAACGCGCCGACGCCGAAAAAATCGCCGAGCTGATCGGCGGCATTTTCGAACAACAGACCGGCGGCACCGCCACTGTATCGATCAGCGGTGAAGGCGCCCCAACGCCCGGAACCGTTCCCGGAAATGGAGCCGCCGCCGCAGAAGGTCAGCGTCCGCCTGTGATGATCGTCCCCTACCGCCGCACCAACAGCCTGTTGATCATCGCCCGCCCGGTCGACCTACGTTATATCGAAAGCCTCGTCACCGCCTTTGATCAGCCCAGCGACGGCACCAATTTTCTCAAGCAAACTCTTAACTATGTCAGCGTCAGCGATTACCTACCGGTTTTCTACAATGCTCTCGCTCGCGGCACCGACATCGAAAATGACGGCGACCAAATGCTCGAAGCCGTCGCTCGCGGCGGCGCAGGATCCAATGGTGGCGGACTCGGCTCGACCAGTACCGGCGGCTACAGCGGCGGCGATTCCATCTCTGCACCCGACCGACTTAACGAACCCGAAGACAAAGGCCTGCCGCAATCCTACGTCGTCGGCAACACCCTGCTGATCTCCGATCCCCAGGCCAATACCCTGATCGCTTCCGGTTCACCCGAGCACCTCGAAATCATCCAGAAACTCATCGAGGAAGTCGATATCGAACCCCGCCAGGTCTACATCTCAACCATCATCGGCCAGCTCGCCCTCGGTGACGATTTCGAATACGGACTCGACGCGCTGCAGGGACTCGACACTTTTAAAGTCGACGGCGACGCCCGCGATATCATGGGTGCCGGCAGCCTCAGCAACAACGGCCGCAGCAAGGCTTTCGACGTCGGCGGCCTCGACGACATTGGAAATTTCGACTTCGCCAAAGGCCTCAGCCTCTACGGCCAGTTCGCTTATGGCGACATGCACTCGGTCAGCGGCATGCTACGCCTGTTTGCCCGCGATCAACGCTTCCGCCTGCTCTCCCGCCCCAGCGTTTATGCGCAGAACAACGTCAAAGCAATGATTTCCAGCGGCCAGCGTATCGCGGTTCCGGTGACCACCCTGACCAGCGTCAACAACGGCCAGAATTCCGAGTTCCCCGGCTCGGTCGCCAGCAACATCGAGTATCGCGACGTCGTGCTGAAACTCGAAGTCATCCCGCTGATCAATTCTGACGACAAGGTCACCCTCAAGATCGCGCAGCTGAACGATAACATCGTCGGTAGCCAGAATATTTCCGGTAACGAAATCCCGACCCTGAGCACTCAGGAATTGGTCACTACCATCACCGTGCAGAACGGCGAGACTATCGTGCTCGGCGGATTGATCACCGAACGCGAAGAAGAAAACGTCACCGGCATTCCTGTCATCCGCCGCATTCCCGTGGTCGGACGCATTTTCGGTGGCACCGAGAAAAACAAACTCCGCGAGGAACTGCTGATCTTCATCCAGCCACACATCATCCCGGGCGGAGCTGCCGGCGGCTTGACCACCAACGACCTCGAACGCGGCCGCGCCAGCATCCTCGAAGAAACCCTCGAGTTTGCCGATCCGAAACTCGAACCCAGCACCGACGTCGATCGCGCCAACATGTTTCTCCCGCGCCCCCACCAAGGCCCTCGCGGCTCACAACCAGCCGCACGCTAACCGAATTCAAAAATGAGAACTGACATGTATTCACGACGTTTGGCCCGCACCTTGGCACTTGCCGTTTTAATACTCAGCTGCGTCGCCATTCGTCCGGCCGAGGCCGAGATCATTGACTGGGGATTCGATGCCCTGGGGACCACCAGTATCGACAGCAGCGGTGTCGCCTTCGACATCAGTCCCGACAGCTACACCTTCTATCTCGGTGCATTCAATGAGCTCGGCAGCTTCACACCCGACCGCTCCAACATCGGATCATGGGCCTCAAACTGGCGCACCTTTGACGCCACTCCCTACAACGAGGGCACCGATTTTTTCCACAATAACGTCCCCTTCGTACCCGCTGATAATGCCAATTTCGCCGCCGGCACACAGGCTTATATCTGGGGCACCAACGGCGGCTCCGTTGGCTCCGGCAACGAATGGGTCCTGCTCACTTCCAGCTCGTGGCTGTTCCCTACCGGCACCCTTGCCGGCACTGCAGTCTCATCATTTCTCCTCACCACCGGCGGCTCCGACACGGGGGTAACTGCAATCGTCGGCGCGATCGACAACACCTACAGCGGCAGCGAGACAGGCATCTCCGGTGACTTCACCGGCAGCAATTTCGACCTGCAAACCGAAGCTGTTCCCGAACCGGCCAGCGCACTGTTTTTTTCAGTTTCCGCGATATGGTTCTTGTTTCGCCGCCCGCGTCGCGCTACAAGCTAGTGCTCGAAAGCGTTGATCGACGAAGGTTCGTCGGAGCTGTTTCGAGTCCATCCAATCCCAGCCAGCACTCCGCGACCTCCCCCTGATGAGCAGCCAACTTTCCAACGACGTAGAAATCGAAGGCACCCTCAACTGCACCGAAGATTTGGTCTTCGAAGGAACCATGAAAGGCGACATCGTCTCCAAGGGCAATGTTACCCTCGGTTCGACCGCCAAAGTCAAAGGCAAGCTGACCGCTGAAACTGCCGACATTCAAGGCACGATCGATGGAGCCGCCGATGTGAAGAAATGCCGCGTGTTCACCGGCGCAGCCCTCAGCGGCCACATCAAAGTCGAGAAGATCCAGTTCGACGAAGGCGCTTCGCTCAACGGCGACTGCGAATTCGGCGCTATTTGAACTAGTTTGACGCTGGCGACGCTTCGATCGTCGTCCGCCACAGCTTCTCGACCACACTCTGGTCCGAGCAAGCTTTCGGCAAAAGGTGAGACTCCGTCTTTTCCCAATAATGCAGTTCGCCGTCGCCTCGCGGACTACTCTCAGCGACCGACAGCAATTCCGCCGCTGCTTCGCCAGGATCGCGCATCCGCCAGCGCGAAAATCGCCACCACAGACGCAAAAACCACGAGCCGTGCGTGCCTAGATTGGTCGAGACAAATCCAGGGTGGTGCGCGCTCATCGTCACCGCCGGCCAGCGACGCGCAAGTTCGTTGAAAAATACCAGACCGGCTAGTTTGGTCGCGCCGTAGATCTTCATCGATGAAAGCCTCTTCGACTCATTCTTCTTCAACAACGCCTCGACCGAGAGCTCGTCGACCCAGCGATGGGCGTCCGATGACACTACGCAAATCTGACTTTGCTGGCAGCGCTTCAACGCCGCTTCAAGACCCAGCGCCAACGCCGCCGTGCAGAGGTAATTGACGGCGAACATTGATTCAAAACCTTCCTCCGTACATTCCGGCCGCGCAGTCAAAGTCGCCGCATTCAAAATTAGGCGACGAATTCCCGCCGGCCCGCAGGCTTCATCGATGGCTTTCGTCGCAGCCGCAATCTCCGCCAGCGAGCTGAGATCAACCTCAACCAAATGCAGCTGCGTATTTCGCGATGCAGAGCAAATTTCGTCTATCACCGCCCGCGATTTTTCACTCGAACGGGAAACCGCGATCACCGGCCCGCCCTGCGCCGCCAACTGCGCCAGTAGCTCTCGGCCCAGCCCCGACGTCACGCCGGTCACCACGCTCGCGGCTTTGTCAGGGTCGCTCATCGTCACCTTTGCTATCCTCCGGATAAAGCATGTCGCTGAACTTGGTTGAGTAGCGGTGCATCAGCCACGGCATGGCCCAGTTGGCGACGGCGCCGAACACGCGGAAAAAATTCGACGGTCCGTCCGGCCAGACCCGGCGCTTGCGACGTTCGATAGCCTTCACCGAAATGCCCGCGATTTTCTCCGGGGTCGCACCCGAGTGCGGCTTCATCTCGGTGTAGTATTTTTCCTGATGCGGCGTGCGCATCGGCCCCGGATAAATGCGCGTCACCGAAATTCCGTAGTGAAACAGCCATGGCTCAAGAGCATCGGCAAAGCCGTTCAGCCCCGCCTTGCTCGCCGCGTAAACTACCGCCACCGGAAACGGCAAGACCACCGAGGCAGACACCACGAAAGCGATACGCCCGCCCTCACTGATGCGGCGCTCAGGCCCCAGCAACTCACGTAAGAGACGCAGATGCCCGTGCAGGTTGATCTGCATGACGCGCATCTCGGCATCCCAATCGGTGTAGGGAAAGCCACCGCACGAACTGATGCCCGCATTGCAGATCACCGTGTCGATGTTTTCCCCATCGACGAGTGCGAGCAAATCGCCGACCGCGGTAGCCACCGCATCCTGATCACCAAGATCGACGCGCTGAAAATGCACTACCTCGTGTTGATCTGCGAGCGCCTGTCCCGCCGTTTCATCGATGTCCCAGACATGAATCGCCGACACATGGCTATGGCCGCGCTGCAAATAGTCCGCAACCATTGCCCGGCCAAGACCACTGGCGCCACCGGTTATTAGAACGCGGCGTTGCTCGCCGCGTGTAGGCGACCCGTCGCTGGGCGAACTAGTTTGCACGGCCATTGTTCTCCCACCAGGTACGCAGCTCAGGATTCCACCGCTTCCAGAAAATACCGTGATAGCTCGGCTTACGTGTTTCGCGCCAAATGAGAAAGGTCGTCAGCAATAGAGTCAATCCTATCACCACCCCAGTGCCAGGTTTTTCGAGAAAAATACGCAACGAAACCAGCAACACAAATGTCGTCGCCCAAACCAATTCGGGGACTCTGGCGATGCGGAATACATTGCAGAAAAGAAAAAAATGGAGCACCACAAACGCGACCGCAAATCCCGCCCACCAAGCTTCCCGCCACGCGAATAGCGAACCGATCGCCCCGACACCCAGCACGGCGATGTCTATCATCGACAGGCGAAAGCCAGGCTGAAAGTGCTCGGAAGCCACTCCCTTAATCCAACGACTTCACGCGAATGTCCTTGAAGCGGGTTTCGCTGTCAGGATCGTGTGCTTGCAGAGCAAAAGTGCCGCTCGCGAGCTTGCGACCCGGCATCTTCGGGTTCGGCGCCGAATCACCCTCTGGCTCGGAGTACTGCACCGTGATTTCTCCGTTCACGCGAATCGTGATCACTCCGTCCTTCACGATGATGTGATAGTCGAACCACTCGCCATCCTTGCTCGGTGCCGATTTCATGACGCGGTTGACGCCGGCTTTGTGATCGATCATCACATACGGCAACTCCTGCGTCGGAATGCCTGAGTCGGCCTGCGGTACGAAGCAATTCACCACGGCGTAGAGCGAACCGGTTTTCTTCGGGTCCTTATGGCTCGAGTTGACCTGACACTCATAACCGAAATCGGGCCAACCTTCGGCCTGGAACTTGGTGTGAAAATACACTCCCGAGTTAGAGCCAGCCAAGGTCTTCGCCTTCAGCTTGAGCTCGAAATCTTTGAACGAAGCTGCACCATCTTCGCCGACGTAGAACAGATGTGCACGGCCACCCTTGACCACCAGTTCACCCTCGTCGCTGACGGAAAAGCAATCGGCGACCTCTCCCGAATCTTTCCAGCCGCTCAGGTCTTCGCCGTTGAACAGCGACACGAAGCCATCGCCAGCATCGTCAGCCGCCTGAGCAGCGAGAACTCCAACCGTCGCCAGCACAAGGGCTGCCAAAGTATTTCGAAAAAGTGGTTTGAACATCATGCGCTCTGGTTACCGCGAATCGACGCCACTGGCAATGCGATAAATTTCAGCCGAAAGCGCCCAACCTAACCGTAAAAGCCAAGCTTGACCTCACCCATCGTTATTCCCTACCGTCTTCATTCGCACAAATTTCTACTATCATGTTTCGAATCAAACTCATTCTCATCGTCGCCGGTGGCGCACTTGCTTACTTCGGATTTCAAGAATTCAAGGTCTCCAAGGGAACCACTCCTGACCCAGTTAAAGTCGAACTAGCGGATATTGAAGCCGGTAGCGCCGACACCACAAATGCGCACATAGTTATCGGCAAGCACTACCCTGCATTCTTTGAGCTGATCTACTGGGGCGAAGAAGGCACCGACAAGATCGACTACGTCTACTATCCGGTCCTTTCCGAGACGCATCCCTTCGTCATCGAAATCAACAAACTCTTCGAGAAATACCCG
>JBBKXR010000230.1:0-21270 GCA_037969585.1 Verrucomicrobiales bacterium | reverse complement strand
TTCCAGCCCATATTCTGGACGATTAGAGCGGTAGATCGTAAATACGCGTTAGCCAGTTTGCGCTGCAAATGCTTCTTGAGTAGGGCGGCGAAATGCTGAAAAGTCAGACGATGAACTTGCCGCTTTCCCGCTTTCTCCGCGCCTTCGCCTCTGTCAGCATTGTCTGCGCTCTCGCAGTTTCTGCATCGGCGGACACCAAGCCCAAGGCCAAGCCGGCCAAAAAAGTAAACCCGGCGCTGGCGCAGGTCGAAGATGTCGCCGGCCTGCCGCGCGTGCTGTTGCTCGGTGACTCGATTTCGATTGGCTACACCGTGGCGGTGCGCAAACAGCTCGAAGGTGTCGCCAACGTGCATCGTCCAGCGGCAAACTGTGGTCCGACGACACGTGGGCTCGCCGCGATCGACAGCTGGTTGGAAACTGGCGGTGCTGACAAGAAGTGGGATGTCATCCATTTTAACTGGGGCCTGCACGATATGAAATATCAGGATAAAGCCGGCAAAGGCCTCGCCGATCCCGCCGCGGCCGACAGCGTTCAGCAAGTGCCGCCGGCGGATTACGAGAAGAACCTCACCTCGCTGGTCGAGCGTTTAAAAGAGACCGGTGCGACGCTGATCTGGTGCTCGACGACGCCCGTGCCCGAGGGTTCCAACGGTCGCAAAGTCGGCGACTCAGTAGCCTACAACGCCATCGCTGCCAAAGTGATGAAAGCCGAGGGCGTCGCCACTGATGATCTTTACTCATTCGCCAACGAGCGTCTCGCCGAGATTCAGCTGCCGGCCAATGTCCACTTCAGTCCCGAAGGATCGGCCAAGCTCGCCGAACAGGTTTCCGCTGAAATCAAAAAGGCGCTGGCGAAGCGCTGAGTCCTGAGAAGTGTCGTGCGTCCCCGGGGCGCCAAAGGTGGCGCGGATGTCGGTTTGGTATCGCAAGGAAGAACCACACTCCTGTGGTTCCCCTTGGACGATCGACGTTAAGCTCGACCGACGCGAAGTGTGTGGCAAGCCACGCGCACTCCGGTCTTGAAACGACGCAATAGTTGCGCGCTGTGGACTCCGGTGCGTAAATCGCACGATGAAATTTCTTCCTGCCCTGAAGTCTGCCGCCTGCGCTGTTCTCGCGCTGTTTGCTTTTGCCACCGGTCTTGACGCTCAGCAGGGCAACCGTGATGGCCACGTCATGACGCCGCCGCCGGCTGAGTGGGACATTCCGCCGGCTCCCGTGGTGCCTGCGGAAAAAGGTGCAGCGACCTTCACGCTCGAAGACGGCTTTCACGCCGAACTGGTCGCCAGCGAGCCGAACATTCACGACCCGGTGGCGATCGCCTTTGATGGCAACGGTCGCATCTGGGTAGTCGAGTTGCGCAGCTACATGCCCGATGTCGATGGCAACAACGAGGACGAACCGAACGGGCGCATCGTCATCCTCGACGACAAGGACGGCGACGGCACGATGGAAAGCTCGACCGTGTTTCTCGATGGCATCGTGCTGCCGCGCGCAATCGCGTCGGTTGAGGGCGGAATTCTGTATGGCGATCAGGAAAAACTCTATTTCGTCGAAAACCTAAACGACAAGCCCGGTAAAATCACCGTCGTAGATGACAAATGGTCCACGGAAGGCAACGTCGAGCACAAGACCAACGGCCTGATGTATGGCCTCGATAACTGGCTCTACAATGCAAAGACCGATGCTCGTTATCGCAAGATGGACGGCGGGTGGGTGAAGGAGAAAACCGAGTATCGCGGCCAGTGGGGGATCACTCAGGACAATTACGGGCGCATCTACAGCAACACCAACTCGAACCTGATCAACGCTGAGTTCATCTGGCCCGGGGCGACAGTGCGCAACCCGAATCATGACTTCGCTGCCAGCACAAGCGCCGGCATGAACAACAGCGTGTGGCCGATCCGCATCACTTGCGGAATCAACCGCGGCTACCAGAAAGACATGCTTACCGACGACGGCTTTCTCACCAAAGTCACCGCGACCTGCGGACCGGTCGTTTATCGCGGCGATCGCTTTCCAGAGGAGTATCGAGGAAATCTGTTCATTCCCGAGCCGGTCGGCATGTTGGTGAAGCGGGCCATCATCACCGAGACCGGGGACGGCACCTTCAAGATCAAAGCCGCCTATCAGGGCAAAGAATTTCTCGCCTCGACCGACGAACGCTCGCGCATGGTCAACGCCTACAACGCACCCGATGGCACCCTCTACCTCGTCGATTTCTACCGTGGCATTGTGCAGCACAAAACCTATGTCACCAGCTACCTGCGCGAGCAGATCGTCGATCGCGAGCTCGACAAACACATCGGCCTCGGTCGCATCTATCGCATCGTTCACGAAAGCGCCAAGCCCGGTCCGCGCCCGCAAATGCTCGACGAAACTCCCGCTCAACTAGTCGCACATTTGTCGCACCCGAACGGCTGGTGGCGTGACAACGCCCAGCGTTTGCTGGTGCAAAAAAGTGACAAGTCAGTGGCGCCCGCGCTGCGCAAACTTCTCTCCGGCGATTCCGTTCTCGGCGCGGTTCACGCCCTGTGGACGCTTGAGGGATTGGCTGAAGCCAACGCCGCCGATATCGCCGGGATCCTCGGCAGCTACGACGCCAAAGATTCTCGGACAAGCAACGGTGCTCTGGCCATTCAGGCAGTGCGCGTCGCCGGAGTCTTGATCGATGCAAACAAAGACGAGGCGGTCGCACCCGCGATCGTCAACGCGCTGGGCGAGATCGAAGTGATCGAACCGCCCGCGCTGCGGCGGGAGTTGGTGGCCACACTCGGGCGTGTCTCGGGATCTGCGCGCGCCGATGCCTTTACGTTTTTGGCGATGCTTCTGAAGATCGATGACTCGCGCCTGACGGTCGACATGGCGATGAGCGGACTGGCCGGTGCCGAGTTGGAATTTTTTCAGATCGCCCCGCTCGATACGGCGGTGACCGCTCCCCTGATGGCGGCAATTATCCGCTCGGCGAAGGCGGATGATATTCTCCAGCTCGCCGATGAAGTTCTGGCCGCCGATGACTCGTCGTTGGTCAAAGAACTGTCTTCGGCAGCCGTGCGCGGGCGCAGCGCGGTGCTGTGTTCACGCTTGCTCGAATCTGCGGGCGCGACCAGCGATGAAAATCTGCGCAAGCAAGTGCTCGACGGTCTGGCGTCAGGCAAGCCGGGGAAATACAAGCCAATCCACCTGACTGGCGAGCTGGCAGGGGGATTCTCGGACACGCAACAGAAGGAGCTGGCCAAGCTGTTCGTCATCGGCGGCGAAGAGGAAAAATCGCTGATCGTTACCAAGGCCGACCAGGCGCAATACAAACTCGGCGAGGAACACTACTCAAAAATTTGCATCGCCTGTCATCAGGCGAACGGCAAAGGCCTGCAATTCATCGCCCCGCCGATCGTCGATTCCGAGTGGGTCGACGGTCCGGACCAGCGCCTGATCGCGCTGGTCATGGACGGACTGATGGGACCGATCACGGTCAACGGCAAGAAATACGAAGCCCCGGAAATTCAACCGGTCATGCCTGGCCTGCGCGTCAATCCCGAGCTCGGCGACAAAGAGATCGCCGCCATGTTGACCTACGTGCGCAACACCTGGGGCAACCGCGCAGCGCCGATCCGTGAGGCACACGTCGCAGCGTATCGGAAGGCGAACGAAGCGAGAGCGCCGTATACGGAGGATGAGTTGATGGAGTTGAAGTGAGGCTATTGGTGTCCAAGGTCCTCTGTTTTGCTGGATATTATTTTGGTTAACGCTCAAGTGCTCCTTGCACCCAAGTAGTGCGCGAGGAGTAGTCGATGAAAGCAGAAATCACGAATGCACTGATTAGATGCACATGAGCAGACCGGCTTGCACAATCTGCGTTCGAGCTCGTCAGAGAGGATTTAGATCTTTGGGTTCGCGAACTTCCAGAGGATTTTGATAATATCGTTGTCGACCTTTCGGCGATTCGTCCGCTTCTGGGGTAGCTGGGGATAGACAGCACAGATTTCACGCTTCAATTGGCCGCGACGATTGATAAAATCCATTCGCTGTTGTTGCCTCCGGCATTGTCCCGGTTGGCTGGTGAGTGTGAATTGACTGTTGAGCTAAGCCTCAGTAGCTCGTAGAACAACACGACATCGATTTCATTCGTCTGGATCTTCCGCGAATTCGAATTTCCAAATTATTGCACTAGAAATTGAAGTGGATGACCGTCTCTTTCGATTTTCACAGGAGGTTGACGCCTCCTGTAATGCAGCCGAAAGTATTACTGTGAAAGTGACGACAAAAGGGCAGGTGACGATACCTCAGCACATTCGGCGATTTTTAGGGATATCGGCCTATTCGGAAGTCGATTTTTATATCCGGAAGAATGAGGTCGTTCTCGTGAAGGTCGATCCAGATCAGGAGAGTTCGCGAGAGAATCGCTTTGGAAAGCTGCGCGGGATTATGAAAGGTGAAACGACCACCGAGAAATGGATGGATGAAACGAGAGGGGACTAAGCCATGGCGGTTCTCGTCGACACCAACATCATCGTCGACATTCTGACCGACGACCCGAAGTGGGCCGATTGGTCTGAAGCGAAACTGATAGAACATTCGGCAGACTCACTTTCCGTCAATCCGGCGATTTTTGCTGAGCTGTGTTATGGATGTACCGCATTGGCAGTTGCGGAGAACGTTGTTCGCCAATTCGGACTCGGCTACCTGGAGATACCTCGCGATGGGTTGTTTCGGGCCGCAAAGGCATTTCGAGAGTACAAGAAAAATGGGGGTAGAAAGGATTTCGTACTTCCTGATTTTTTTATTGGCGGCCATGCAGAAGCGGGATCATTTGCTATCTTGACGAGAGATACCGCACGGTATCGCACGTATTTTCCCAATGTGGCGTTGGTCTGTCCCTGATCAGGGACGGGGTGAGTTCTTTTGCGAAGTCGACACTGTCGTCTCCTTGCACTTGGCGGTGACTTGCCTTAGGTCAAAGGACGATTATGCCGAAATTTGTTTCAGAACCGACCAAGATTGCGGATT
The DNA here is from genome assembly GCA_037969585.1 of Verrucomicrobiales bacterium. Taxonomy (GTDB): domain Bacteria; phylum Verrucomicrobiota; class Verrucomicrobiia; order Verrucomicrobiales; family DEV007; genus JBBKXR01. The sequence continues at coordinate 16,263 of JBBKXR010000230.1, read as the reverse complement.
TTCATAATCACGAGGCCTGGCCCGAAACTTTGTCGCAGCCGACTCGCGGGGCGGGCTCTGCGAAGTTTGTCATTGGTTGGCGGGAGTGGATAGCGATGCCCGAGTTGGGGATCCCGGCGGTGAAGGTGAAGGTCGACACCGGGGCGCGGACGTCGGCACTGCACACGCACGACTATGAAATTTACACCAACGACGAAGGCGAGCGGAGGGTGCGTTTTCATCTGCGCCCGCTGCGACGCAAGGAAAAGATCGAACTCAGCTGCGATGCGGCGGTGATCGATGAGGTTGAGGTCAAGGATTCGGGCGGTCACGCGGAGCTGCGACCGTTCATTTTGACGAGAGCGCAACTGGGCGAGTTCTCGTGGAATATCCGAGTCAGTCTGACAAATAGAGAATCAATGAAGTTTCGAATGTTACTCGGTCGCACGGCACTGGCGGGGTTGTTTGTGGTTGATTCAAATGCTTCGTATTTGACTGGAAAATCTCTCGAATCGGCGTATCGCAATTAAGAAAATCGGCTCCCTTCGAGTCGCGGCGGTGAATCGCCGCTCATCTGCAATGTTGCGGAAGCGAAGTCTTATCACTCCGCGAAAATTTTACCCAAGACCCCTTATGAAAATCGGAATCCTGTCTCGCAACCGACGCCTCTACTCGACCAATAGTCTGGTCGAGGCAGCCAAAAAACGTGGTCACGAAGTGCAGGTTATCGATTACCTGCGCTGCCACATGAATATCACCTCGCACAATCCGAAGATCTATCTCGGTGACGAGGAGTTGACGGGCTTTGAAGCGATCATCCCACGCATTGGCGCGTCGAATACCTTTTTCGGCACGGCGGTGGTTCGGCAGTTTGAGATGATGGGTGTGTTCAGTGTTACCGAGTCAGTGGCGATCAGTCGTTCGCGTGACAAACTGCGCAGTCTGCAACTTTTGGCGCGCAAGGGCATCGGCCTGCCAGTGACCGGATTTGCCAGCGACACCAAGGCGACCAAGCACCTGATCAAACTGTGCGGCGGTGCGCCGCTGGTGATCAAATTGCTGGAAGGCACTCAGGGCGTCGGCGTGGTGCTGGCGGAAAACCAGAAGGCGGCCGAGTCGGTCATCGAGGCGTTCCGTGGCTTGAAAGCGAATATTCTGGCGCAGGAATTTATCAAGGAAGCTGGCGGTTCGGATCTGCGTTGCCTGGTGGTCGGTGACAAAGTCGTGGCGGCGATGAAGCGGCAGGGTGCGGAAGGTGAGTTTCGATCGAATCTGCATCGTGGCGGCAACGCCAGTGTGGTCAAGATAACGCCGGAGGAGCGTTCGACGGCTACACGCGCGGCGAAAATCATGGGCCTCGGCGTTGCCGGGGTCGACCTGTTGCGCTCGAATCACGGGCCGGTGGTCATGGAGGTGAACTCGTCACCGGGTCTCGAGGGGATCGAAAACGCGACCGGCAAGGATGTTTCCGGCATGGTCATCGATTACATCGAGCGCACGGCGAAAAAAGGCAGTACCAAAACGCGCGGTAAGGGCTAGGTAGTCCGCCTGATCCGGGTCCGGAAAGTCGGGCTGATTTTGAGGGGTCTGTCAGGGCGGATCGAGGCTGAATGCCTGTCGTTCAGCGGGTGGCGGGCCGAGCTGTGAAAAAGCACCATTTTTGGGGCAGTTTTTGTCCCTCCAAGGAGGGGTGATTCCCTGACGCCCGAAAAATAAGGAAATCCGAAAAAAAATAAGATTTCTCTTGTCCGAATACCATATCTTGCGCTATCAATCTCTCCCGACACCAATATATGGTGTATTACGAGAAATGGAGCCCCTAGTAGCTCTTCTCAAAAATAGGAAAACTTCTCATTTTTAAAACAATCTCGAAGGTTGGTGCATGCCGGCCTTTGTGACCTCAACTCGACCTGGCATTTTAGCCAAAACCACTACTCTGACCGCCGACATTCGCCTGCCAACCGCGTCTGTCATTAGCAACCTTTAAAGCTGACTGAAAACCATGGAAAAGACCTTTAAAATCGGAGACCGCACATTCGTTCTCGACCAGGACAAAGCTGAAGAGGCGTTCGCTGCCAAGCGCGTCATCAATGGCCGCGATACGATGGCCTTTAACCTGCTGCCGTTGAAATATCAGTGGGCCTACGATTTGTATCGGACAATGAAGAGCAACCACTGGGAGCCGGAAGACATCCAGATGCAGAAGGACATCGAGCAGTGGCAGTCAGACAATTTCCTCAGCGACAACGAGCGTTGGATCATCCGCATGGCGATCGGTTACTTTTCCGCCGCCGAGGGGATCGTCGGTGACAATGTCATTCACGTGGTGCGTGAGCTGGTCACCGCGCCGGAACTGAAACTGGTGCTTGGCCGTCATGCGCATGAGGAAAACATCCACGCCGACAGCCTGCTTTACATGATCAGTAGTCTTGGCATCAACCCGCACGAGTGCGAGGCGATGTTCGAGCAGATCCCTACCATCAAAAAGAAGAACGAATTTGTGACGCGCACGTCGCAGGGGCTACGCCGCGACCTCGACCTGACCGATCCGGTGAACAAGAAGGCGTTGGCGAAGAACATCTTCGTGTTTGGCCAGTGCATGGAAGGCACGCAGTTCTACGGCCTTTTCGGTATGGTTCTGAGTCTCTACCGCCAGAACAAATTTCCCGGTATCGGCCAGATGTTCCAGTACACGCTGCGCGACGAATCGAACCACATTGAGTTGTTCCGCAACTTGTTCATGGATCTCGTCGGCGAGAACATGGAGATTTGGAATGCTGAATTCAAAACCGAGTTGGTCGACCTCATGAAGGAGGCGGTCGACCTGGAGAAGGAGTTCATCCGCGACTGTCTGCCGGTCAGTTCGGTCGGTCTCAGTGCTGACGAGTTCTGCCAGTATATCGACTACATCGCGGATCGTCGCCTTGAAGGTATCGGCCTCAAGCCGATCAACCCGGGTGTGAAAAATCCTTTCCCGTGGCTGGCCGAGACCATGGACATGAAGAAGGAAGACAATTTCTTCGAAAAGCGAGTGACCGAATACCAGAAAGCTTCGGCTTTGCCTTCGGTCAGCGACGACGAGCTGTAAGAAGCGGTTCAGTTCGCCTCGATTTGCCGAGCGCGGACCGAATGTGTGCGAGGTGTTGAGATTTCCTACGCCCAATCAAAGCAAGCAAGACGTCCCGCGCTAACGGCCATTTAACAAAAGTAATAAAGACAACAACGACAAAAATATGAGGTTCCTGACCGGAACCTCCCTCTGGCAGGGATTTGCCCTGCCTGCTCCACCGCCCGCGACACCGCCGACTTGACTACCCGGCTCCACCAACAAAAACCAACGCCCAATCCGTAATGATCACCCGTAATAGCAATTTTATCGAAGAAGATCTCGAGCTGCAGCGCTACGCCGCTACGCCGCAAGAACATAAACCGCGTTTCAACTGGCGCGACCTGACTGAGAAAAGTGACGAGGTGGAGCCGTCGCGGATCAAGGTGCAGGTTGGTGATCAGCAGCGCGATTTTGACGTGGCGGAAATTGCCGACACGATCGGCAGCGCGTTGACCGATCTGTTGCTGTCGCGCAACGAAGAGGACATTTACAGCGAAGGAAATCGTCGCCGGGTGTCGGCGATTTCCAAGGCGGTGGCCAAGGAGCTTTTTGCCCAGATTCCAGAAGACATCGACGGACATCACCTGCTGTCGTCGGACGAAATGACACGCATCATCGAGGGCGCGCTGGTCAAACAGAATGCTCACGACATCGCCAAGAGTCTCGTCATCCGTCACAAAACCGCGCCGCGTCGTCGGGGTGGCAACAAGTCCGATGTCTCAACCAGCGATCTCGCCGGTATCGCCAAGGGCAGCGACGGTGCTCGCGCGCCGATCCGTGTGATTCGCCGCAGCGGCGAAGTCGTCGCGTGGAATCCCAACAAGGTCGAAGTCGCAGTGCGCAGTGCCTTTCTCTCGCAGCAGAAAGATTCCAACCCTGCCGCTAAGATCGCCCAGGCGATGAGCGACAGTTTTGCACGCAGCGGTCAGGATTACATCCACATCGAAGACTTGCAGGACCGCGTGCAGGAGGAGTTGATGAAGCAGGGCCACTACAAGGTCGCAGAGGCGTTCATTCTCTATCGTCAGCATCGTTCAGCGCAGCGTGCCGCTGAAATCGCCAACTCAAAGGAAGTCGACGACGATTCGCAGGATTCAATGATCCTGGTCAAGAAGGCCGACGGCGATACCTATTTGTGGGACGGCGTTGATCTGAAAAAGCGCATCGAGTTCGCCTCAATCGGTCTCGATCTTTGCCTCAGTTCTGAGGAGATCGAGCACGAGCTGCGTCGTTCGTTTTTCTCCGAAATGACCACCGAAGAGCTGCGTCAGTCGATCACTCTCAACGCCAAGAGCCTGATCGAGCGCGATGCGGATTTTGCTAAATTCGCAGGTCGTATTCTGCTCACCTACATTTACGAAGAAGTGCTCGGATGGGACATCGTTCTCGACGGTATCGAAAGCTTACCGGGTCTGCACCGGCGTGCGTTCCGCGCCAATTTGATGCGCGGCATCGAAATCGAACGTCTTAGCGAACGCCTGACCGACTTTGATATCGATCGCCTCGCTGACGCTATCGATCCGGCAGCTGACCTCGACTTCGACTACCTCGGTATTCAGACACTCTATGATCGCTACCTGATTATCGACAAGCAGACCAAACCGCATCGTCGTCTGGAAACACCGCAACTGTTCTGGATGCGTGTTTCGATGGGACTGTTCGTCGGCGAACACGAACACCACGAAGACAAGATCATCTCGCTCTACAATCTCTATAAGAGCCGTCGTTTTTGCTCGTCCACACCGACGTTGTTCAACTCCGGTACGCTGCACTCGCAGCTGTCGTCCTGTTACCTCTACAAAGTCGAGGACAGTATCGAATCGATCATGCAGCGTGGCATTTCCGAAAATGCCTACCTATCGAAATGGGCGGGCGGCCTGGGAGGCAGCTGGACCGCAGTGCGCGGCACCGGCAGTTACATCAAAGGCACCAACGGTGAGAGTCAGGGGGTCGTGCCGTTTTTGAAACTGCACAACGATCAGCTGGTGGCAGTCAATCAGGGTGGCAAGCGTCGCGGTTCAGGTTGTGCCTATCTCGAGACCTGGCACAACGACATCACGGATTTCCTCGAGCTGCGCCGCAACGTCGGTGACGAGCGTCGTCGCACGCACGACATGAACACCGCCAACTGGATTCCGGATCTGTTCATGAAGCGAATGGAAGCTCGCGAAAGCTGGACCCTGTTCCGTGCCAACGAAACGCCGGATCTGCATGAGCTCTACGGTGCCGCCTTCGAGCAGCGCTACGTCGAATACGAAGCCAAGGCCAAGGCCGGCGAGATCCACGGCAAAGAAGTTCCCGCCATCGATCTGTGGAAGCGGATGTTGCGCATGATTTTCGAAACCGGTCACCCGTGGATCACCTTCAAGGATCCGTGCAATGTGCGCAGTCCTCAGGATCACGCCGGTGTCATTCACAGCTCGAATCTGTGCACCGAGATCACACTCAACACCGGCCCTGAAGAAACCGCCGTTTGTAACCTTGGTTCGGTGGTGCTCGACAGCCACATCAAGGAAGACGGATCGCTCGATCGCGAAAAACTTCGCGAAACGGTGCGCATCGCGGTACGTGCTCTCGACAACGTCATCGACATCAACTTCTATCCGACCGAACCTGCCAAGACCGCCAACCAACGTCATCGTCCAGTCGGTCTCGGTGTCATGGGTTTGCAGAACTCGCTGTTCAAACGCAACACGCCGTTTGCCTCCGAGGAAGCCGTCGAGTTCAACGACGAGTTCATGGAAGCGATCGCCTACTACGCATACGAAGCGTCCAGCGACCTTGCTGCCGAACGTGGTTCTTACTCCAGCTACGAAGGCTCGAAGTGGTCGCGCGGATTGTTGCCGCCCGACACCGTCGATTTGCTCGAAGAGCAACGCGGTCAGACGATTGACGTTCCGCGTGGCGGCCAGATGGACTGGGATGCCTTGCGCGAAAAAATTCTCAAGCAGGGCATGCGCAACTCCAACGTGTTGGCGATCGCTCCGACAGCGACGATTTCCAACATCATGGGTAGCACGCCGTGCATTGAGCCGACCTTCAAGAACCTGTTCGTCAAAGGCAACCTCGCCGGTGACTTCATCGTTCTGAATCAGTACCTGGTTCGCGACTTGAAAGCACTCGGACTCTGGGACGATGAAATGATGGAGCGTCTCAAGTACTACGACGGAGAGCTCGCCGACATCGACGAGGTTCCCCAGCACTTGAAGGAGAAATACGCCACCGCGTTCGCCATCGATTACAACTGGTTGATCCAGGCTGCTGCCCGTCGCCAGAAATGGATCGATCAGTCGCAGTCAGTGAATTTGTTTCTCGGCTCGCCCGACATCAAATCACTGTCGCACATGTATCGCGCCGCTTGGCACCAAGGCCTGAAAACGACCTACTACTTGCGCACTACCGCCGCCACGAACATCGAAAAAGCCACCGGCAATGCGAAAAAAGATACGCGTGGACTCGGCGACGAAGTCGAAGGTCGCGAATACACTGCCGAAGAAAAGTTGGTCTGCAACATCGAGAACGGACCGGAATGCGAGGCGTGTCAGTAGCGCTTACGGCGCGATTTTGAATCTAGGAATTTAGATTCTCGATCCGTTAAATTTGAAAACCGGGTAGCGGAAACGCTGCCCGGTTTTTTTTCGGGTTTTGCTGTTGAGTCAACAAACCTGGAGCGTCTAACCTGCCGATGGAACCTATGAAAACTTTGTCTCTCATTTACGCCGCTGTTTCATTCGCTCTGTTCGGTGGTTTTCTTTCTCCCGAAATAGTGCGGGCGGATGAGGGCTATTCCGTCGAAATCAAATCGGTATTGTTGATGGAAGATGGAGAGAACCTATCGAGTGTGACGAAAGCTACCGGCTTGGCCCTTGACTACCACCCCGATGTGACACTGCCGATTACCTTGGCGTCTAGACATACGGTGACAGCGAAATTTGATTTCAAACTCGCAGACGGCGTAGTGAGCGTTCGCTTCGAAGATCTAATCGTAGCGTCCTCCGGCGATGGCGGAAAGCTTGTCCGCCGGGCTCTTTTTGATGCCCACCGAAATTTAGTGTTTGGCGAGGAACAGATTATCTACACCAAGGGCGATGAAATTGTTTCGTTCGTTGTTTCGGCACCTGCGAGTCGTACAAAAATCTCCCCGAAGGGCGACTTGCCTGCAGATTTTATGTCGAAGATTGAGGCTGAATTCAAAGCCTCTCCCGGAAGAATATGGGGCAACCTTTACAATCCTACCGAACACTCGGTGTCTGGATTTGTGGTAAGAGTCACTGCTGAACCTCAAGGCGATTTTAAAGGCTTCGACCGCCGATATAAGGGAAATATGGATCTTCGGCCTATGGCTGAGAAATCTATTCAAATCGAAGCCAGTCTACCCGAGCTCCCAACAGGGGCAGAATACAAGTTCACGCTGGAACAGGCAACGGCGGGCCGGTGACCGTGGCATGGGCTGCTGAAGCGCCCGAAATCGGAATTTGGCGGCAAAGCAGATCATTGCATCGGGTCGCGCTTTCGTTGAACAGTCGCCGTTATCCCAACTGATGGACTGCTCTTGCACCTTGACGGTCTATCGTGCCACACTCAACGAACGATGATGAAATCCGACACTGAAACTATTTCGAATCCACGCGCCAGCGATCCGTCGGCGATCGAGCAGTTCACCCGCGTTGAGCATCCTGATCCGTATTCTTTCCTCGGACTTCACGAAGTGGATGGCGGCGGCATGGTGGTGCGGGTATTTCGTCCGGATGCTTCGGCGATTTCGGTGCAACCCGATTCAGGGGCTGCAGTCGAGATGAAGAAGGTGCACACGGCGGGTTTTTTCGAAGCAGTCTTCGCCGATAAAAAGGAGCGCTTCAGTTACCGGCTGAAAGTAACCGACCCCGACGGCAAAGAAGGCAAACCTGAAGGCGACACCTACTCGTTCGGCAATCTGCTCGGTGAGCAGGACATTCATTTCCTCAGTGAGGGCAGTCATCGTCAGCTGCACAAAATCTTCGGGGCGCATCGCCGCGAGTTCGATGGCGTCGTCGGCATGAGCTTTGTCGTCTGGGCTCCCAATGCGCAGCGCGTCAGCGTGGTCGGCGACTTCAACAACTGGGACGGTCGTCTGAACATCATGCGCAAACGCATCGAAGTCGGAGCGTGGGAAGTCTTTGTTCCGGGTGTTGACTACGGCGCACATTACAAGTTTGAGATCGTCGGCGCCCACGGCGAGTTGTTCAAAAAGACCGACCCATTCGCGTTTTTTGCGCAGCACGGCACATCGACCGCAGGCATCACTTACGACCTGGATCAGTATAAGTGGCAAGATAGCGAGTGGATGGAGAAGCGCAAAACAGCCGATCCGTATCACAAGGCGGCGAGCGTTTACGAAGTGCATCTCGGATCCTGGGCGCGCGTACCGGAGGAAGATGATCGCTTTCTCAGCTATCTCGAATTCGCCGACCGTCTGCTCGATCACGTGGTCAAGCTTGGCTTCACCCACATCGAACTGATGCCGGTCGCGGAGTTTCCCTTCGACGGTTCGTGGGGTTACCAAGTGTGCGGATTCTTCGCTCCGACCAGCCGCTTTGGCACGCCGGACGAGTTCCGGCACTTCGTCGATCGCTGTCACCAGCGTGGCATCGGCGTTATCGTTGATTGGGTGCCCGGGCACTTTCCTAAAGACGCTCACGGGCTGGCGAAGTTCGACGGCACCGCGCTCTACGAACACGCGGATCCACGCCAGGGCGAGCACATGGATTGGGGCACGCTGATCTTCAACTACGGCCGCACCGAGGTAAGAAATTTCCTGCTCTCCAACGCGCTGTTCTGGTTGGAGCAGTATCACATCGATGGCCTGCGTGTTGATGCGGTTGCTTCGATGCTTTACCTCGATTACTCGCGCGAAGAAGGTGAGTGGATTCCCAACAAGGACGGAGGTCGCGAAAACCTGGAAGCGATCTCATTTCTGCGCGAGTGGAATGCTATCGTCTACGAAGAGCATCCCGGCGTCATGACCATTGCTGAGGAATCGACCGCCTTCACCGGTGTGTCGCGACCGACCGATCAGGGCGGGCTCGGTTTTGGTTTCAAATGGAACATGGGTTGGATGCATGACTTCCTCGCCTACATGCAACGCGAGCCGGTGCATCGCCGCTTTCATCACGGCGAAGCGACGTTCTCGATGATCTACGCCTATCATGAAAACTTCTTTCTCGTGCTAAGTCACGATGAAGTGGTGCACGGTAAGAAATCGTTGCTTTCAAAGATGCCCGGCGACCGCTGGCAGCAGCTCGCCAACCTGCGCTTGTTCTACGCGTGGATGTTTGCTCATCCGGGCAAGAAGCTATTGTTCCAAGGTGCCGAGTTCGCCGCGCCCGACGAATGGAATCACGACAAAAGTCTCGACTGGCATCTGCTTGAGTTCGACGAGCACGCCGGCGTGCAACGACTGGTGGGTGACCTCAATAAAATCTACTGCGCAGATCCGGCGCTTCACGAACTCGATCATGAGGCCCGCGGCTTCGAATGGATCGAGCACAGCGATTCGGACAACAGCGTATTCTCATTCATTCGACGTGGCCTCAAAGGCGAAGAAACGTTGGTCGTGATCAATGCGACGCCAGTGCCTCGCGATGCGCATCGTCTCGGGGTCAATCGACCGGGACGCTACGAAGAAGTCCTTAATACCGATGCTGCCTGCTACGGCGGCTCGGACTTTGGAAATGCTGGTGGCATCGACAGCGAATCGGTATCCTGGCAGGGGCGCGATGACTCGATTCAGGTCAAATTACCGCCTTTGGCGACAGTCTTTTTTAGACTGTCTTAGCCGGATATTGAACTCAATAGAGTTTCCATCAGGCTGATTTCCTTCTGGAAATTACAGCAATTAAAGGTGCTTTAGCGATTATCAGGGAATCGCTGCAAAAGCCTTGCCTCGCTTGGGCAAAAATGTCAAAGTATATACGGAGTGGTTACCTCGGTAATTTTCGAGGCGGTACTCCACGCAGTAATGCATACGCCGCAAGGCGACCTAATAAAACCTAACTAAAACATAAAACCAACCCATTAGAAAAATGAAAAAGAAAGTAATGAACAAGGGTTTCACCCTTATCGAGTTGCTGGTGGTCATCACCATCATCGCGGTCTTGGCGAGCATGTCTATGCCCGCCTTCACCAAGATTCAGATGAGTGCCAAGATCACCAACGACATCAGTAATGCTCGTCAGATCGTACTCGCCTGCCGTACCTTTGCGGCTGACGAAGACGGCAGCTTCCCTTACGCACCCGAAGGTGATGACGCCGGCGGAGGTGGCGAAGAAGGTGGTGGCCTGTCATCGGCATCCGACGCCTTCAACGTGTTGATTCCGGACTACGTCGATGTCGAGAACATCTTCTGGGTTCCCGGTAACCGTGAAAAACCTCAGGCTCCGGTGGAAGACGAAAATCTCGAATCCGAAGAATGTGGCTACAGCTACGTTAGTAATCTGATTGATACTGACAACAGCCGCTCGCCGTTGATCGCGGATGAGATGGACGGTGAAGGAACCTATGGTGAAAACCACCCTTGGCTCTCTGCCAAGAAAGCGGTGGTAGGATTCATTGGTGGCAACGTCGCCGCGCTGAAGCTGACCAGTAAAGAACCTGGTGCCACTGTGATGTCGAAGGATAAAACTATCGAAGACATCTTCCAGGAACGAAGTGAAGACGGCGGTGGCGGTCTTCTTCAGGCGGGCAGTGAAATTCTCGCTCCCTAATTGATTCAACTTCGCCGAATCCAGTTTGTCACCGACGAACTGCGGAGCGGTTGACTAAAACATTATCCGAAGCCCGAAGAGCCTTGTGCTTTTCGGGCTTCGCTGCGTACCGAGCCGACCAAAGTACATCGTTAACCGGCTGCTTCGTCGACTACCTCACTTCGCACCGTACCATCTGCCAGCTGACTGACCAAGGTGTCGCCGGCGGCGAGGTCTGCCGTGCTGCGCAGAATTTTACCCTTGGAATCAGTCGTCAGGGAAAACCCTCGAGCGAATACCCGGTCGGGAGCTAAGGCGTCGAGCACTTGTCCGAGGCCGCGAAGGCGCTGCCGACGATCGCTCATGTGATGCTCGGTCGAGGTCTGAAGGCGATCACCGAGTGATGCGATTCTTTGCTGCTCGACGGAAAGACGGTCGAGCAAATGGCGTGGCTCGAGCTTTGAACCGGCGCGGTCGAGTCGTGTCCGGGCGTTATTCACCGTTGCCAGCAAGCAGTTGTCCAGTTGGTCACTGAGATAGTCGAGCGTTTGGCTGAGTCCGCGCAATTCGCGCAGTGGTTCACGCGCCGCGAGGTTGCGGGCGAGCATCGCCAGATCAGAAGTTAGCCGGTTGAGTCGCCGGTCGATAGCGTTCTCCAGATCGTCTCCGGCATTATCCAGGCGCAGGGCCAAAGCCGCACCGTCAGGAACGACCAATTCGGCGGCCGCACTGGGAGTCGGCGCACGATGGTCGGCGACGAAGTCGGCGATGGTAAAATCGATCTCATGGCCAACGCCACTGACGACAGGAATCGGGCAGTCAGCGATGGCTCGGGCGACGATTTCTTCGTTAAAATTCCACAGGTCTTCGATGCTGCCACCGCCACGTGCGACGATCAGTGTATCGATTGGAGGCAGGCCGATGGAAGTCGGATCCGAAAGCCGACGAATGGCGTGAGCGATCTCAGCCTCGCCGCCTTCACCCTGAACGCGAGCAGGGTAGATCAGCACCCGCACCCACGGCGCACGCCTGCGAACTACGTTGAGAAAATCCTGAACCGCGGCACCGGTTGGCGAGGTCACGATGGCGATGGTGCGCGGCGATTTAGGAATCGGTTTTTTTCGCGCAGGATCGAACAGGCCTTCGGCATCGAGTTTTTGTTTCAGTGCATCGAACTTTGCCTGGAGCGTTCCGAAACCTTTGGGCTGGATCAGTTTGACGATCAGCTGATATTGGCCGCGAGCTTCGTATACGGTCAGATCGCCACGCGCCTGAATCTGCTGACCATTGTCAAGGGTGACACTCAGGTTGCGGGCATTGCCGCGAAACATCACGCAGGACAGCTGCGCGCCGCCGTCCTTCAGAGTGAAGTAATGATGACCTGAGGTGTGATGCCGGTGATTGCTGATCTCGCCTTCGACACTGACTTCGCCGAAGTGAGTTTCCAGTAGGCCGCGAACATCGCGGGTCAGTTCGCTGACGGTATAAATGGTTTCGGCCATGTCAGACTTCAGTTAGGGCTCGGGTTAAACTCGAACAGAATTTTGCCGTTGCGTGATGCGCCGGCAGCTGCGCTCATCGCCTCTGAGCACTGGTCGGGGCGATAGATGGCAGCAATGGGCATCCTGAGGCGCCCAGCGGCCATGTGCGAGGCAACTTCGCTGAGCATTCCATCGATCGATTCTCGGCTGGAGTGGCGTTGCCACTCGGTCAGCCAAAATCCACGCAGCTGGATATTTTTAAAGATCAGAAAGCTGTTGGGAACTTTCAGCGGACGCAGTCCCATCGCGCCGTATGTGACGTGGATTCCTCCCGGTGCCAGCCAGGCCATCAATCGCAGCGCGCTGTCACCGCCGACCGCATTGAGGGCGAGTTGCGCCGGCGAGTCACCCATCAGTTCGGTAACGCGTTCGCCGGTCGATTTCTCGCCGTCGTCGACGATCACTGCATCGGCACCGAGCGCGGTCAATTCATCGACGAGTGATTCGCGGCGCACCATGTTGATGGTGCGCAGACCGAGCGCGTTCGCGAGTTGAATCACACAGCGACCGACGGCGGAGTTGGCGGCATTTTGCAAAATCCAATCACCGGGCTTGAGCTCCGCAAAATCGGCGAGCATACGCCAGGCCGTGGTTGGATTGATCGCCAGCATCGCCGCCTGGGTGAGATCGATTTCCGGCGGAACACGAAAACAGTCTGCAGTATCGATCATGGCAGTGTCCCGCCAAGCGCCGATCCGGCTGCGCAAAATTACGTGATCGCCGACCGCAAGTTCGTCGACGTCGTCTGCGATCGCGTCGACAATCGCAGATGCTTCTCCGCCGGGGATGGCGGGCAGTTCGGGGCGTATTCCGTAGACGCCCTGGATGAGATTCAGGTCGGAGGGATGGACCGGTGAGAAGCGCATGCGCAGGCGAACCTGCCCTGCTGGAGGCAGCGCATGTCTCGTTGCAGCATCAGTTTCGCTGATGGCAAGTTGCTCGGCGGGATCGCCAAAAGCGTTGAATTGCAGAGTGGTCACGATGGCAGAAGCAAGAGGAGTGGAAGCCTTTCCTTAGCGCCAGACGAGTGGGCAGGCAAGGAAAGGACGAAAGGACAAGCTAATCATTAGCCACGCTTCGACTGATGATCTTCAAAATGAAAAACTCTTATGACGAAACCAGTTGCCGTGATTTTTTCCTTAAATAAGTTATTCTTACTATGAATGCACTGCTTAATGAACCCGCTACCAACCGTCCACCGCTACGCGGTAGCTCGGAAGATGACAAATTGGCCTGTGTCTGGCTGCGAGCTGTCGCCAACGGCGATCGGACCAGTTTTAGGAAACTTCACGACCGTTTCGATGGTTTACTTTTCACGACGGTGTTTCGGGTTTTGAACGATAGGCAGGACAGTGAGGATGTGCTGCAGGAGGTGTTTGCGATGGTCTGGCGGAAAGCTTCGATGTATGCGCCTGCCAAAGGCAAGCCGGCGACGTGGTTGGCGTCGATGGCAAGAAATCGGGCAATTGATCGTCTGCGCCTGAAGCAGCGGCGGGCTCGGCTCAGTGAGTGTGCGGATCAAGATTGTCGTCTGCGTGAGCAAGACCGGCATGCCCCTTCCGGTGAGGAACTGGCAATGCGTCGCGAGCGTTGTTTGCAGGTAGATGCGGCGGTGACGCGGCTGGCTCCAGATCAAGAAGAGGCGATTCGCCTCGCCTATTTCGAAGGCTTGACTCAGAAAGCGATCGCTGAACGGCTGGGTAAACCCCTCGGAACGGTAAAGGCGAGAATTCGCCGAGGCATGAGCGCCCTGCGCGAACGGCTCTGATACGAGGAGGCTACCCACCAGCGTGGCATTAGATGCCTTTGGTGCGCGTCTGAAGAGGGGCCCTGCTTCGCGTCCCGTGGTGCCGCAACTATAGATTACCGGGAAAGTAATCGCGATGGGGCGTCGGCGTTGCGATCTTGGGAGGCCGTTGCTGATATCGAGCGCTTGATTGCCGTGCTGGCAAGAGATGCAACTATAGATGGCAGGGGCTTTGATTTGCGAAGGAGTTGACGTGGGCGGTGGCGCTGGAGGATTGGTGGGGATTGTGGCATGGTCGCGGTCGTGGCGGACGACGAAGATGACGGACTGGCGATGGTGCATCGAATTGCGGTGGCGGGGAAATATTTCCGCTGTGGCGATGAGGTGTGGTTTTGCAGGGCGGTGACGTATGGGCCTTTTCCCCCCGATGGGGGGCTGCGACAGGGCGCGGTGTTGGGGCGCGATCTCGATGTTTTGGTCGAGCTCGGTGCGAATGCGCTGCGGGTTTATGGCGTGCCTGACGATGAGTTCGTGGCGGCGTGCCGAGTGCGGGGCCTGAGGATTTTGATCACGCTGGCGTGGACGCAGCATGTCGACTTTTTTGAGAATGCGAGTGCTCTGTCTGAGGCGCGGGAGAAGCTGGTGGCGGCGGTTGAGCGTTTCAGCAGTGAGCCGGTGGTGATGGGTTTTCTGGTTGGCAATGAGATCTCGCCGACCTTGGTCCGCTGGATGGGGCCGAGCCGGGTGCGGCGGGCTTTGGAGAAATTGATAGCGGCGGGGCGGGCGGCGGATCCGGCAGCCCTGTTCAGCTACGCGAGTTTTCCATCGACAGAATATTTGATGCCGGCCAATGCCGATTTTGCTGCCTACAATGTGTTTCTCGAAGACGAGGAGGCTTACTTTCGTTATCTGCTGCGCTTGCAGAATGTGGCGGGCGATCGGCCGCTGATGATCACCGAGTTTGGGATCGATTCGCAGCTGAATGGTGAGCAGATGCAGGCTGAGGCGATGGCTTGGCAGGTTGATGCGGCTTGCCGCGCGGGGGTGGCGGGAACGACGGTGTTTGCGTTCAGCGACTCGTGGCACCGGGCGGGGAACGAGATCACGGCTTGGGACTTTGGTTTGCAACGGCGGGATGGCTCGCTCAAACCGGCGGCGGAGTCTTTGGCGAATGCCTGGCGGGAGATTGAGGCTCCGATCGATGGGGTGAAATTGGAATCGCCGCCGAAGATATCGGTGATCGTTTGTACCTATCGAGGGGCAGCGGTGCTGGAGGACTGTCTGCGATCGTTGAGCGATGTGCGCTATCCTGATTTTGAGGTGGTGGTGGTCAACGATGGGGCGGATGGGGAGGTCGAAAAAATCGTCGCTGAGTTTCCGGTGGTGCGGCACTTGGCGCAGGAGCATGCGGGGTTGAGTGCGGCGCGAAATTTCGGTGCTGAGCAATCGTCGGGCGAGGTGTTGGTTTATACTGATGACGACTGTCGGGTCGATCGCGATTGGTTGAGCTACCTGGCGCTGGCATTAGAGTCTGGGGAATTTTCTGCGGTGGGTGGACCGAATGTGGCGCCGCAGGCGAAGTCTCTTGCCGAGGCTTGTGTCACGGCGGCTCCGGGTGGACCGGCACATGTCCTGCTCAGCGACACGGTGGCGGAGCATTTGCCGGGCTGCAATTTGGCGGTACGGCGTGAGGCGCTCGAGGTGGTGGGTGGCTTTCGCGAGGAGTTCCGAACGGCAGGTGATGATGTCGATTTTTGCTGGCGGCTGCAGTCGGCAGGCTTTCGCATTGGTTTTCATCCGGCGGCTTGGGTGTGGCATTTGCGGCGCGAGACGCTGCGGGCTTATCTGCGTCAGCAGGTGGGCTACGGAAAGGCGGAGGCGCTGCTGATTCCTCGCCACGGTGATCGCTTCGGGGCGATCGGGGCTGCGCGCTGGCGGGGTTGGGTCTATGACGGATCCTTTGCGACGGAGGTGGATGGGGCATCGATGATTTATCAGGGGGTGTTCGGTTATGCGGGATTTCAGGCGGTATACGGTGGGGATCGGGGTTTGGCTTATCTGGTCAGCAGCGTGCAGTGGTTGATGCTGGCGCTGATTTTCGCGCTGGTTGGCATTGTGTATATGCCGATAGGGATTATCGGCGGGCTGATGTTCGGTGTCTCGGTA
>JBBKXR010000229.1:0-8682 GCA_037969585.1 Verrucomicrobiales bacterium | reverse complement strand
CCCCCTGAGATCCGCTGATACCTGAGTTACCCCTTTGAGGAGGTGGCCGCAGATCGGTCAGCCAGATCTCCGGCACGATCGCTGTGAAACGCCGCTGGCAGGCGATTTCGCTCGGTGCTAGAATTCTCTCATGACACAGGTTTCAGAGATTCGGAACGCAGCAATCGAGCTCCCTATCTCTGAACAGGCAGAGCTTGCGGTATTTCTGCTGGACTCCCTTGTTGGTGATCACCATAGCGTGGACGATGACGAGGTAAGACGTCGACGTGATGAACTCGATTCGGGCGAGGTTGAGGGGATTTCCCGTTAGGAGTTCAATCGTCAATGTGGTCGCGACAGCGGATGATAGACCACATCTTTCACCCTGCTGCTGTTCGGGACGCCCGGGAAATTGACCGGCAATACTCAGGGATATCGGACGAGCTGTTTCCGATCCAGAAGACAGGCTTCTTGAAATTCGAAACGATTTACCGTAGCGTTGCTTATGATCACGGCTGATGAAATTCTGGAACTTCCTAAGGATGAAAAGCTTAGGATCATGGAGATTCTTTGGTCGAACCTCACCAATTCGAGTGATGAGATCGGGTCGCCTTCCTGGCACGGCGATGCCCTTTCTGAGACTGCAAAGCGCGTATCCGAGGGCGACGAGACTCCTATCGATTTTTCGACGGCGAAGGAGATGCTCCGCGGTGAACGTCGATGAAGATCAAGATCCTGCCATCTGCCCTTGAGGATTTGCGTTCTGGCTGGAATTTTTACGAGCGACAGCAGGAAGGGCTTGGGGATTATTTTCAGGATTCCTTGTTTTCGGACATCGACTCTCTGCTCCTGTTTCCAGGAGTTCATCGTGTTGTCTTCGGATACCATCGCCTTCTCTCGAAGCGATTTCCCTATGCCGTCTATTACGAATTCGACGGACGAGATCAAATTCTGGTTTTCCGAATTCTCGATATGAGACGCGATTCTGATGTGATCACCGATCAACTGGAATAAGATCGGCCGGTCGAGTGTTGAGCGGCTTCCGCCTCGCCCGGAGCTTGCTGGGATGGCGGTCATCACCCGACGCTCGCGGCTCAGCGGGGACGCTTCGCCCCACCTTCTTGGCTTCAGCGGGACGGGGAAGGGGCGAATGTCAGAGCGTTTGATTCGGCTGGCTCCACTTCACCCGCGCCAAAAACGTATCACCTTTAGCACCACCCCTTGGTAGCCACTCACCCACCGTAACCCACGACTCCTCGGCGTTAATATTGGTGACGTGAAAGTTACCCATCAGCGGCACCTTATCCGGATCATTGACCCCGTCGCCGTGCATCGGAATAACGACTTGTTCGCTGTCGCGGATCAGTTGCCCCTTGTCGGGATCGACGCGGGCCAGATAAAGCGGCGCGCGCCAGCGGATGACGTTTTTGTTGGCTTCGTCTTCGCGGGTGTAGACGAGGTAAAGCGCGTCGGAGTGAGTCAGCCAGTGCTGCTGGGTGGTCGACAGGTTCAGCGGTGTGCCGTCGTCCCAGGACCAGGCTTTTTTGTCGTCGTAGTGGAGGCCGTCTTCGCTGGTGGCGACGTAGCCGCGATTGTCTTCGGCGCGCATGGTCATCCAGTAGCGGTCGGCGAAACGGGTCACCGATGGCTCGAGCAGGCCGCGGCCTTTTTTGTTTTCGATGGCGGGACCGACTTCGCGGATTTTCAGATCTTTGCCATCGAAGGAACAGCGCACGCCGGCGACGGCGCGCGGCGCGGGATCGACGCCGAAGGTCATCGACATGATGATGTCGCCGCTGGCGGGATCGACGACGCGTTGTCCGCATCCGTTGGAGTAAATGGAGCCGCCGCGCGGGTCGTCCCAGGCGAGGATTTTGCGTTCGCCCCAGCTGCCGTCGGCCTTGCGCACCGCGTAAACGGGGTAGCGCGGCAGTTGCTCTTTGTGGGAAAATTTGGGTCCGCGGTAGAACACCACGTGACCCATGGCGAGGGTGGTGTCGGTGGCGGGATGGTGCTGAGCGACGACATCGCAAACGCCGGCTTCGAGCCCGTCATGGCCGGGCTCGGGAACGCGGCCGAGCGCATCGATCGGTGCCGGTTCGGACCAGGTTTTGCCGAGGTCGGCGGAGGTGGTGTAGTGCACGGGACCGAAGTAGTCGGATCCGCGGATGTACTGCATCGTCATCAGCGCCTTGCCGTCGGGCAGCATGGCGACGCGCGGGTGAAACCAGGTGGTGCCTTTGCCGTCGCGATTGCGGAAGATCGTTTCGGGAGTGATCGATGCGATCGGGTCGGCCGACTGGGCGAGAGCGTGGCGGTCGGCGAGAAATCCACCGGACAGCCCAGCGGCGGTGAGGGCGGTAAAGCGGCGGCGGTTCATGAATGAGTGTGGCAGAGGTGGCTGCGAGCGTGAGCGAGTGGCGGGGGTTGGCGTGGAAAATGGGGATGGCGAAGGAGCGTCCAGAGGGCCACTCGCTGATGCTCGCCGCTACGACGCGACGCTACGCCAAAATCTCTTTCACGACGCGGCCCTGACCGGGCTCGACGAGGGCGACGGGAAGGTTGCCGTGTTCGTAGATGAGCTGGTCGGCTTCGAGGCCGAACTGGTGCAGCAGGGTGCTGTGAAAATCGTGTTGGGTGACCACTTGGTCGACGGCGCGGTGACCGAACTCGTCGGTGGCGCCGTGCACGTGGCCGGCCTTGAAGCCGCCGCCGGCCATCCATACCGAAAAGCCTTCGGTGTTGTGATCACGTCCGGGCTTTTTGCCGGCGCCGCGATTCTGAATGACCGGTAGTCGTCCCATTTCGCCACCCCACTGAACGACCGTCGAGTCGAGCAGGCCGCGGCCCTTCAGGTCGCGAACCAATCCGGCGCTGGGTTTATCGGTGAGCTGGCAGGAGGTTTCGAGGGCATCGAAAATATTTTCGTGCATGTCCCAGCGATAATTCCAGATCTGCACGAAGCGCACGCCGCGTTCGACCAGTCGCCGGGCGATCAGACAGGCTTCGCCCATGCGCTTGGTGTTGTCGTCGTCGAGACCGTAGAGTTTTTTCGTCGCTTCCGATTCGCCGCTCAGGTCGAGGGCATCGCTGGCTTCGGTCTGCATGCGCGCGGCCAGTTCGTAGCTGGCGATGCGTGCCGAGAGATCGTTTTCGCCGGGGTGTTCCTTGAGGTGCGATTGATTGAGCTTGCCGAGCAGGTCGAGCTGGTTTCCCTGAGCGGTGCCGCGCAGATGGGCGGGCGGCACGAGGTTGGAAATGCGTGGGCTGGTTTCGCGGACGACGGTGCCCTGATAGATCGAAGGCAGGTGACGACTGTCCCAGAACGGTGAGCCGGGAGGGTTGCCGCCGACGATGAGGGCGACGAAGGCGGGCAGGTTTTGCGTTTCCGAGCCGAGGCCGTAGGTCAGCCACGAACCGAGCGAGGGCCAGCCGTCGCGACCGCGGCCGGTGGTCAGGGCGCGCATGCCGGCGACGTGGTTGCGGATGTCGGGCAGATTCATCGAGCGCACCAGGGTGATGTCATCGGCGATGTCGGCGACGTGCGGAATCAGGTGGCGATTGAGCTCCATGCCGGACTCGCCACAGTGGTCAAACTCCCACGGGCAGGGCATGACGATCGGCGAGGCCTGGCCGGCGTTGTCGTATTTGACGTCCTTGCCGGGAAACTTCTGGCCGGCGTATTTCTTCAGCGCCGGCTTGGGGTCGAACATTTCCAGATGACTGGGGCCGCCACCCATGAACAGCGAGATCATGGCGCGTGCCTGCGGAGCATTCTTCGCCTGTTTGGCATCAACGTTGAAGCTCTGCGAATCGAAGTTCGGCTTCTTGGGCGCAGCCTGTGCGGCTTCGTCCTTGAGCAGCGATGCCAGGGCGAGTCCGGAGATGCCCATCGATCCGCGGGCTAGGAAGTGGCGTCGTGACGAACGCTCGAGGCTGGAGGGATCAGTCGACATAGAGAAAGTGGTTGGCCTGGTAGAGCACCTGACAAAGCGAGGTCAGGGTGCGCACGTCTTTGGCGTCTTCGGTGATTTTGTCGGTGGCAAAAACGGCGCGCTGTTTTTCGAGGTAGGCGAGTGATGCCTGGCGCTCTTCGTCGCTGGGCGCATCGCCGAAGGCCAGCTGCCAGGCGTGGTCGATCTTCGCCTCCGGGCTGGCGTCGGTGCCGATTTCGTCGAGCACGCGCTTGGCAAAAACGTGTGACTGATCGAGCACGAAGTCGCCGTTCATCAGCGCCAGCGCCTGGGTGGTGACGGTCGATGCCTGGCGGATCTCGCAGTTCGGCTCCATCTGCGGAGCGTCAAAAACGTTGAGCATTTCCACCGGTTTGCTGCGCAAGGTCTGCACGTAAACGGAGCGGCGGTGAGTTTCAGGCTCGGCGATACCATCGCCGCCGACCACGAACAGGCCATCGGGGTTGGCTTTGACCGGCACGGGCTCGCCGTAGGCTTTCGGATTGAGTTCACCGCTGACGGCGAGCATGGCGTCGCGAATGGTTTCCGCCTCAAGGCGCTGCACCGGCATCCGCCAGAGCAGGGTGTTGTCGGCATCGATGGCATCGGCGTCGGCGCGTCGCGCGGAGGTCTGCCGGTAGGTCGCGGAGGTCATGATCAGCTTTTGCAGACGCTTGAGCTGCCAGCCATTTTCCATGAAGTCGGCGGCCAGCCAGTCGAGCAACTCAGGATGCGAGGGGGCGCTGCTGCGGGCACCGAAGTCACCGGGCGTGCGCACCAGGCCGTGGCCGAAGTGATGCATCCAGAAGCGGTTGACCAGCACGCGCGCGACCAGCGGGTGCTCTCCACTGGTCAGGTGTTCGGCGTAGGCGAGACGGCGGCCGCTGGTGGCGAGATCGGCGTTGTCGACCGGGAAAGTTTTTCCACCGAGCACGTAGAGGCCGCCGGGAGCGACGGGGTCGGGCTCGGGAGAAGTGATGTCGCCGCGGAAGAAGACTTTGGTGACGGGCAGTTTTTCGGGCACTTCGCTGACCGCGCGGATGAAGTCGTAGGTGGGCTTTTGATTGCGGATCGCCACCATCGCTTCGGAAATTGCGGTGGCGTAGATTTGTTTTTCGGGGCCGCCTTTGTATTTCTGCAGGTAGAGATGGATGGCCGAGGGTTTGATGAAAATGTCAGGGTGATCTTCGAGGAATTTTATGTGCTCAGGGCTGCGCTCTTTCTCGGCGGTCTCGAACGATTCGCGGGCGAAGGCGCGTTGATCTTCGGGCAGCTTGGCGAGTTCCTGGGCGAGAATCCACTCGATCTGCTCTTTGCGTTCGGCCTGATAGAGCTCGCCGACCCGCTTGGCTTCGGCTTCGATGTGGTTGGCGATGGCGTAGTTCTCGGCGCTCATCAGACGCAGATTGTACTTGTCCGGGGTGCGCCACTCCTGCGGGTTGTAGACCGGTTCGAAAATGGCGCGCATTCGGTAAAAATCCTGCTGCGGAATGGGATCGAAGCGATGGTGGTGACACTCGGCGCAGGCGATGGTCATGCCGAGCAGGGAGGATGAGACGATTTTTACCGTCTCGGTCATCACCTGATTTTTGGCGATGGCAAGATCGTCCGGACTCGAGCCGGAGCCGTCGGGGGCCATGCGCAGAAAACCGGTGGCGGTGAGTTTTTCGCGCACGTCGGTATCGGCGGTGGCGCGGCTGTTGGCGTCTTTGGCGGTGACTCCGGCGAGTTCGTCACCGGCGAGTTGTTCGGTGATGAACTGGTCCCAGGGCTTGTCGGCATTGAACGAACGAATCACGTAATCGCGATAGCCCCACGCGTCGGTGCGTACCAGGTCCTTGTCGTTGTAACCTTCGGAATCGGCGTAGCCGGCGACGTCGAGCCAGTGACGGCCCCAGCGCTCGCCGTAGTGAGGCGAGGCGAGCAGGCGATCGATGAGTCGATCCCAGGCGCCGGGTTTTTCGTCGGCGAGAAAAGTATCGATCTGCGGTTTGGTGGGAGGCAGACCGAGCAGGTCGAAGCTGGCGCGGCGCAGCAGCGTGAGACGATCGGCCTCGGGGGACGCGGAGATTTTTGCGGCAGCGAGTTTGCGCGCGACGAAGGCGTCGATGGGATGAGTCGGGCCGCCGGCGGGGAGGGCGGCCTTTTTGATCGGCTGATAGGCCCAGTGATTTTTTTCCTCAGCGGTGATGATCAGTTCACCGGGAGCGGGTAGATCGCCTTCGGGTTCGGCCTGAGCGGTGAGGGCACCGGCGTCGATCCAGCGGGCGATGAGAGCGATTTCTTCGGCGGTTAGCTGGTGATTGTCCTCGGGTGGCATTTCGCCGGTCGAGACCAGTTCGTAGAGGCGTGATGTTTTGTGGTCGCCGGGAGTGATGGCGGCACCGGATTCGCCGCCGGTCACGATGAGGCGTTTCAGGCGCAGGTCGAGGTCACCGCGCAATTTCGGCTCTTCGCCGTGGCAATGAAAGCAATTGGCCTTCAGCAGTGGGCGGATATCGTGCTCGAAGGTGAGCGTGCTATCGTCGGCCCGGGCGTTCGAAATATCGAACGCAGCGGCGAGAGCAAGCACGGCGAGTGGTGCGAGGCGTTTTACGAGTGAGGAGCGCATCGGATGGATAGACAATATGCCGGTCTGGCGGCTGTGGCCTAGTGGCGTGCTTACGTAGAGAAGCGTATTGGCCAGCCGGACATGCCGACGCCTCGCAACCGTGCAGATGCGCTTGCCGCTATCTGAGCTCGGTTTTTCAGCGCCCGAAAACGTCTTTCTTCAAGCCGCGCAATACCATCAAGCCGCCCCAGTCTGAGCCGGTCATCCGCTTGCCGGCAGTGGTTCGGTTTTCGCTGAAATGTTGCCTGTTATCGTCGAATATTTCCTGCAGGAACCAGGCTCCGCCAATCGCTGCTCCGTCACTCAGATAGCGCACCCGGCACTGGAGAATCTCGGCAACGCTCAGTTCACCGCCCCGTTCCAGCGTTTGCTCGACTTCGTCACGCGTCATGCCTAAGCGCCCGGCACTGCCCGTGTGGGTGTCAGCGGACCGTTCTTCGCCGTGGCCATACAACAACATACGGTAGCGCGGCCCGGTGTTGCGCCAGGTCACCCGTCGGTTCATGCCGAACGACGTGTGCTCAAGAATCGTGCCGAGGCCCTTGCGGGCGAGCATTTTTCCACCCATGGCTTCGCCGTAGCCGCTCCATCGGTAGTCTTTGGGGTCACTGACGATGCCGGCGCGCACCGGATTCAGATCGATATAGGCGGCGACGGTCATCAGTGCCGTCTCGTCGCCCTCCACCAGCACGCTGCGAAAGCGGTTTTCCCACAAAGTGCCCACCCGCTGATGGCGACGATTGTGCCAGCGAGTGTAGCGTTGCTTCAACTCCTTGACGAAGATCGACAACGAGTGCCGGCGCTGCTGATAGCGAGCCAGAATCTCCGCCGTCCATTTTCCGGTCGAGTCCTGACTCGCCGCACGGTCTAGTTCCTGCAGGGCATCCTTTAACTCACGGCGTTGATAGATCAACGGCAGCAGTTCCCGCAGCCCGGCCTCAGTTAGCGGAGCCTGCTCCTGAATCTGTTCACGGCAAGGCACCCGAACCAGCAGGTGAAAGTGATTCTCCATCAGGCAATAGGTCACCACCTGCAGTCCGCAGAACTCTCCCAGGCGCCGCATCCAGTCGTGAAAGTGGCGCTTCTCGGTATCGCCAATCGTCCGGTCGCGTCCATTGGTCCTCGAAACGACGTGGTAGTAGGACTCGGTATGGGTGCGGAGCAGGCGACGGGGCATAGTGACAGGCGGGAGGAGAGTTGTGGAAAATAGAGGTCAAAATACAACCGCTGACAACTATTAATTTTACCGGAAAATTATTGATCTGGGAAAGATGTCGAGATGGGTGGTGGAATTGCGCCATAGACTGCTTAGTGCTGCGGTTGCAGGATGGGTGTCGCATGGCATGGCTTGGCTGGGTTTCCCGTGGGTTCGTGCTGGTTCTAATTGGTTATTTGAGCATGAGAAGAAATCGTATCTACGGAGGGCGGGTTGTGGTCTTTGGTTTTTTGGCCGGGTTGAGTATTGGGGTGAGTGTGGTCGTGGGTGCCCCGTCTGCTGTGGATGTGAGCGTAGACACCTTGCGTCCGAATGTTGTGCTGATCCTGGCGGACGATCTGGGCTTTTCCGATCTGGGGTGTTATGGCGGTGAAATTGACACGCCGAATCTGGACCGGCTGGCGGCGCAGGGGATGCGCTTTACGCAATTTTATAACTGTGGGGTGTGCCGGACGACGCGGGCGACATTGCTGACCGGGGTGCATCCACGGCGGCGCAATCGGGCGCGGCTGTTGCATCCTGATATGGTGACCCTTGCCGAGGTGTTGAAAGGGGCGGGCTACCAGACCAGCTTGACGGGGAAGTGGCACTTTCCGCAGAAGGATATCGGCTTTCCGGTGTATCGGCCGACCGATCGGGGCTTCGATGAATATTTCGGTATCGCCGAGGGCTGCTGCAATTATTTTGATCCGGCGAAGGCATTTCCCGCCTACGACAAAGGCGTGCCGCCGGTGCCTTTTCTGCACAACGAAAAGGAGGTGACGGAATTTCCGGCCGGCTTTTACGCGACCGATGCGTTTACGGATCATGCCATCGCGCAGATCGATAAATTTTCGACGGCGGCGAAAAGCGGTGAATCGCCGTTTTTTATTCACCTTTGTTACACGGCGCCGCACTACCCGTTGCATGCCAAGCCGGAGGAT
>JBBKXR010000228.1:0-21981 GCA_037969585.1 Verrucomicrobiales bacterium | reverse complement strand
GTATTTGAAGCGCTGTTGGGCGCTGATCTGCGCGGATTTTGACCGTCCAGCCGGTTAATCCTCTGGACGCGATCCGACGGGTCATCCCGTAGGCAAGTCTTCCAGCTGATAAGGATTCGCTGCATTCGTCTATATTATGGATCCCGATCCTCTGGACTGCTGCCGCTTCTATAGTCCACGGATTTGTCGGATTGTGCGAATTGGCGGCTGACGGTTTTCTAAGAGCAGGGACTGACAGCCATCCAATGTGCGGTCAAAATCGGTTTAAATCTGAGCAATATGTAGTTAAATATCCCGTTGTTGAGAGCGGGCGAAATCGCCTCAAAATTTGAGCGCAAAGATTGGCGAATAAAATTTTTGACAGGTAGGGCGCTTCAAGTAGATTCCCCGACGTTCCGGCCTTTGGCCGCGTCGCTTTAGCCTTCTGTCGCCTTTGTAAAGGGGTGATCGGGGCTTTGTGGCGTTTTTGAATAGCAGGAGCGCATCTTTTTCCGTGCAAGCGATGGTGATCAATAATGTCAAAAAGCATCTCGTTCGGCTGTGCTCGCCGGAAGGGGTATCAGCTCTTGTAGCTCAGGGGTAGAGCACATCCTTGGTAAGGATGAGGTCATGGGTTCAATTCCCATCAAGAGCTCCAGCCGCCAATCGAAATTACCAACGCAATCACGAAGCCTGAAATTTTACACCCAACGAGCGAAACTGACTCATCCCTGAATAGAGGGGCCTGAGCGAAAATTTGCCCAGTTACGACCCTACTCGATCCGACCAACCCCGGTGATCCGCAAAGGATTGCCAAAGCAATTTCCAACTAAAAACAAGCAACCACTGAAGTTATGGCCAAAGCAGCATTTGAAAGAACCAAGCCGCACGTCAATGTCGGTACCATCGGTCACGTTGACCACGGTAAAACCACCTTGACCGCGGCGATCACCAGCACTCTTTCTGAAAAGGGTTTCGCTGAAAAGCGTGACTACAGTCAGATTGATGCGGCGCCCGAAGAAAAAGAGCGCGGTATTACTATTAATACTTCTCACGTAGAGTACGAAAGTGACACTCGTCACTACGCTCACGTTGATTGCCCGGGTCACGCTGACTACGTCAAAAACATGATCACCGGTGCTGCCCAGATGGATGGTGCGATCTTGGTGGTTTCCGCTGCTGATGGTCCGATGCCTCAGACTCGTGAGCACATCCTGCTTGCTCGTCAGGTTGGTGTGCCGGCTGTCGTGGTTTTCCTGAACAAGGTTGATCAGGTTGATGACGAGGAGCTGCTCGATCTCGTTGAGATGGAAGTTCGTGAACTGCTCAGCAAGTATGAGTTTCCTGGTGACGATGTTCCGATCGTCAGGGGTAGCGCTCTCAAGGCGCTTGAAGGTGACGAAGATCAAAAGGCGAACATCCTCAAGCTGATCGAAGCGGTTGATGAATACATCCCTGAGCCGGAGCGTCCGATCGACAAGGAGTTCCTCATGCCGATTGAAGATGTGTTCTCGATTGAAGGTCGCGGCACCGTCGCCACTGGGCGTATCGAGCGCGGTATCGTCAAGAAGATGGAAGAGGTCGAGATTGTTGGTATTCGCGACACCGTGAAAACCACCATCACCGACATCGAAATGTTCCGTAAATTGCTCGACGAAGGTCGTGCTGGCGACAACGTTGGCCTGCTGCTTCGTGGCACCAAGAAAGACGACATCGAGCGCGGTCAGGTTATTGCCAAGCCCGGTTCGATCACTCCGCACAAAAAATTCACCGCTGAAGTTTATGTGTTGAGTAAGGACGAAGGTGGCCGTCACACGCCGTTCTTCGCGAACTATCGCCCGCAGTTCTACTTCCGTACGACGGACGTAACTGGTATGGTCAAGCTTCCCGACGGTGTCGAAATGGTCATGCCTGGTGACAATGTCACCATCGAAGTCGAGTTGATCACGCCGATCGCCATGGAAAAAACCATTCGCTTCGCTATCCGCGAAGGTGGTCGTACCGTTGGTGCTGGTCGTGTCGCTGACATCCTGGACTAACTTGTCGTAATCGGCTTTCGCGCGGCACCGATTCCGGTTTGCTGCGGCGATGCAAAATTATCTGGGAACCCGGTTCCGCGTTGGCTCAAAAGGCCTCGCGGGGCGGGTTCCCTTTCCCGCCTCTAAGTCAAACTTCGAAGTCTGAAACCAAAGAACCACTGGAATTGCCGCTCGTGCGAGCCTAGTCTGATACTAATGTTCAGGCTGGAATGGCAGATTTAAACGAAACTCGACACTTGGTCGCCTGTTCTTGCGGGCGCTCAAGCATCAAAGTTTTCATAAATTTTACCGACGGCATTGCTGAATAACAAAGGGGTGTAGCTCAATTGGTAGAGTAGCGGTCTCCAAAACCGTTGGTTGTGGGTTCGAGTCCCTCCGCCCCTGCCAGTAACGCGAGTCTGCCTGCTACCTGATTGCCCGGCGCAACCTTTTGAATTACTCCTCCAGATTTCCTGAAACTAAGGCCCGTTTGACGTCCGCGAGAAACTGAGCGAAGGATCGCCCCACGCGACCTGAATTCCTGACCTGACGCATGTTTTCTAAAATTAAAAAGTTTTTCTCCGAAGTGAAAGCGGAGTTGCACAAGGCGACCTGGCCTTGGGATCCCAAAGAACGGGGTTTTAAGAAGTATCGCCAGTTGATTGATTCAACGGTGGTGGTGCTGATTGCAACCCTGCTGCTTGGCGCCTATGTCGCGTTTGGTGATCTTATCATGGTCTACGCCATGAAGCTCCTGACCGTGGGGGTAGGTAAATAGAGCGCGATCTGATGTTGATGTCCGTTTTCCGCAACCTTCGAGTTGCGATCGAGCGGGCTCGGCGAGTGATCAAATGCCTTAGATGGCAAAGTGATGTGAGAAAAGCGGGTCCTGCTCGCGACGGTCAAAGTCGGCCGCAGTTATTTAACAAATTTTAATTCCTAACTCGAAATATTCGAATGGCGATCGTTCCAGCACCTAAGGACCAATGGTATGTCGTTCACGTTCTCTCCGGACAGGAGATGAAGGTGAAGCGTGATATTGCGCGTCGTGTCGAAGCCGAAGAGTTGAGCGACTACATTTACGAGGTGCTCGTGCCAACCGAGCGAGTTTCGGAAGTGCGGGGAGGTAAGAAGATGGAGACCAGTCGGAAGTTTTTCCCTGGTTACGTCATCATCAACATGCGCCTGCTCGACGAAAATAATAAGCTCGTCGACACTACTTGGTACTTCATTCGTGAAACCAACGGCGTGATCAATTTCGCCGGCGCCAAGGATCATCCGTTGCCGATGCGTAAGGATGAGGTGCAGAGCATGCTCGCGCAGATCAAGGAGCGTGAAGAAAACGTCATGCCGAAAATCGCCTTTGAAGTCGGTGACACGGTCAAGGTCGGTGACGGTCCTTTTGAGGGCCAGACCGGAACCGTTGAGGAGATCGATCCCGAAAAAGGCGAGTTGCTCGTTTCGGTCGACATTTTCGGTCGGTCGACGCCGGTGCCGCTTGAATACTGGCAGGTTGAGCGCGGTTAGGTTCGGGCGCTCAAGTATCCATTTTAGATTTTAGATTTTTTAGAAACGCAATCCAGCAAACACCCGGTTGAAATAATATCATGGCCAAGGAAGTAGTTAAAGTTTTGAAGTTGCAGATCCCTGCGGGTGCTGCCAATCCGGCACCGCCCGTCGGTCCCGCACTCGGCCAGGCCGGTGTGCAGATCATGGATTTCTGCAAGGCGTTTAATGCCGCCACGCAAGCTCAGTCCGGAGATCTATTGCCGGTTGTGATCACTGTCTACAAAGACAAGAGTTTTGACTTTATCACCAAGCAGCCGCCAGCAGCGGTGTTGCTTAAGAAGGCGGCTAAGCTCGCTTCGGGTTCGGGAGAGCCGAACAAGAAGAAGGTGGGCTCGATCACTCGCAAGCAACTGATGGAAGTGGTCGCCCAGAAGCGCCCCGACCTGAATGCTCGCGACGATGAGGCCGCAGCTCGCATTCTTGAGGGAACAGCCCGTCAAATGGGGCTCGAGATCACTGACTAGTCAGTAAATTTTTCCGCCGTCTGCTGCTGAATATGGCGCAGGCATCGGAGTTCGAAAGAAAAACCAACCAGCGCAGGAGGGTCCAGTTTGGATCCGTCAGGACTGCACCAAAAAACATGGCAAAACATCGTAGCAAAAGATACCGAAAAGCCGCCGAGATGCTCGAGGCGAACAAGCTCTACACCTTGGAAGAGGCAGCTGAGCTGGTCACCAAATTCCCCGCACCTAAGTTCGATCAATCGGTGACGCTGTCTTTCAAGATGGGCGTCGACCCGAGGCAGTCCGATCAGATGGTTCGTGGCACCTGCCCGCTTCCGCACGGTAGCGGTAAGGAAGTTCGCGTGCTGGTTTTTGCTCAAGGTGAAGCGGCGACTGCTGCGAAGAACGCAGGCGCTGAACACGTTGGTTACGAGAACATGATCAAAGAAGTTCAAGGTGGCTTCATGGATTTCGATGTGGTCGTCGCCACACCCGATGCCATGGCGGAAGTCCGGAAACTCGGTCGTCAACTCGGGCCGCGCGGCCTGATGCCGAACCCGAAAACCGGCACGGTGACCAATGACACGGCCGGAGCGGTGCAGGCGGTCAAGGCGGGTCGTGTTGACTTCAAGCTCGACAAGAGCGGCAACATCTCGGTGGTGATCGGCAAGGCTTCATTCGCCGCCGATTTGCTCGTTGGCAACGCCAAGGCGGTCATCGACTCCGTCGAAGCTGCGCGTCCGGCAACTGCCAAGGGCGACTTTCTGACCACCGGAACCGTCGCTGGCACCATGTCACCGGGTGTTCCGCTCGACATCAAGCAGTACCGCAAGTCCTAGTCTGGACGATTCACCTTTCTTTCCCTTTTTCCCCTTCGATTCGATGCAATCCGAAAAACAGATCATCATCAACGAAATCCTCGAGCGCATCAATGCCTCGCCTTTCGTTCTCATCTCCGACTACTCCGGTATGACGGTTCCTCAGTTCGAGGCGGTGCGCGATAAGCTCGCCGAGAATAACGCTGAGTTTCACGTCAACAAAAACACCTTCGTCAAGCGCGCTGCTCAGGACGCAAAGTTGCCGGAAGAACTCGGCGATCTCCTGACTGGCCAGACGGCGATCGTTACTGGCGCAGAAGATGTCTGCGCCGCCGCAAAGGTGCTAAAAGATTTCAACAAAAGCACCGGCAAGGGTGCGATGAAGGGCGGTGCGCTCGATGGCGCGCTGCTCGACGCTGCTCAGGTCGATGCGCTGGCCTCGTTGCCTCCGCGCGAAGTGTTGCTGTCCCAGTTGCTCGGTGTGCTTCAGGCCCCGGCTTCGAAACTGGTACGCACCCTCAACGAGCCGGGCAGTGCGCTCGCTCGCGTGCTTGCCGCGAAGGGCGCAGAGGGCTGACCGGCAATGCTTTAAATAATTTTCAGCGAAATCGAATTCTTCGATGACGCTGGAGAACCAAACCAAACCAAAGTTAAAAAAACCAACCGGGTTCCTTGTCGGATTCAGGGCGCTGAATCTTAAAATGCGAATCGCGATTCGCGACGACGACACCCACTAAGAAAATGGCTGATACTGATAAAATCGTAGAAGAACTGAGCGGTCTGACCGTTCTTGAAGTCGCAGACCTTGTTAAGGCTCTCGAAGAAAAGTGGGGCGTTAGCGCTGCAGCTCCTGCTGCCGCTGCTGCTGCACCTGCTGCAGGTGGCGAAGCTGCTGCTGAAGAGAAGACTGAATTTGACGTCATCCTTACCTCGTTCGGTGAAAACAAGATTGCCGTCATTAAGGCAGTCCGTGAAGTCGGTGACGGCCTCGGTCTTGCTGATGCCAAGAAACTTGTCGAAAGCGCTCCCGCTGCGGTCAAGGAAGGCGTTGCAAAAGCCGAGGCAGACGAAATGAAGAAAAAGCTCGAGGAAGCTGGTGCCACTGTCGAACTCAAGTAGTTCGATCCGCACTGTTTTACGACTCGATGCGAATCTTATGATTCTATTCTAAATTTGCAGATACGGCGGCGTCCTGTTGGTTTCTAAGACCAACAGGGCGTCCGTCGTTTTCTCACGCCCAGAAAAACCAGCCGAAAAAAACTCCACTCAACCCAACTCTCTCGCATCTGCTTGTCAGAGCGAGGCGCCAAATCCTGGCCGCTTAGATGCGTTCAGGCTTTGTTGCCTCCGACCGGAGCGACAAGAACGAACGGCGACGGCCATTCGTTCAGCGTCATTTATTCCCCAGCGTAGCCTAGCCCAGCCCAACCCAGTTCGACATGCCAGCAGAACGTCTCTACTTCGGTGAAATCAAGGAAGTCATCGAGCCCCCGAATCTCATTGAGGTTCAGCTCGAATCCTATAAGGAATTCCTCCAGGCGGATACCGCGCCTAAAGATCGCAATCCCAGTGGCCTCCAGGCCGTCTTCAGCGAAGTTTTCCCGATCGAAAGCTACGACGAAAAGTTCACTCTGAACTTCGTTAAATACGAAGTCGCCGAGCCAAAGCTCTCGTCGCTCGAATCGCTGCGTGATGGTGAAACTTTCAGCGCACCGCTATATGTGACCTTCGCGTTGAAAGACGAGGACGGTACCAAAGAAGAGCGAGTTTACATGGGCGAGCTTCCGCTGATGACTCGTCGCGGCACTTTCGTGATCAACGGCGCAGAGCGTGTTGTCGTCAGTCAGCTGCATCGGTCACCCGGCGTCTGCTTTGAAACCAACCTGCACCTCAATGGTAAGGTGCTTCACGGTTTCCGCATCATTCCCGACCGCGGTTCGTGGCTCGAAGTTCAATTCGACACCAACGATCTGCTTTACGTCTACCTTGATCGTCGCCGTCGCCGTCGCAAGTTCCTTGCCTCGACTTTCCTGCGCGCCATCGGGTTCCCTACCGATGAAGACATCATCAAAGAATTCTACAAGGTAGAGAAGCTTAAGTTGTCCGCCAAGATGGACGAAGCAGTGCTGAGCACGAAGATCATTTTCGAAGATATCGTCGATGGTGAGCTGGTGGCCGCGAAGGCTTACGAGCCGCTGACTCTCGCCACGGTCAACCAGCTTATCGCGCTCGGCCATAAGACGATCCCCGTGGTTGAAGCCTCTCACGAAGATTTGCTCATCAAGTCGCTGAAGAAAGATCCGGCGAGTAACGAAGAGGAAGCTCTTAAAGATATCTACCGTCGTCTTCGCCCTGGCGATCCGCCGACTGTGGCCAACTCGCGTGCGCTGCTCAAGCGTCTGTTCTTCGATCCCAAAAAATATGACCTGACTCGTGTCGGTCGTTACAAGATCAATCAGAAACTCGGCCTCGACATCGATTCCGACGAGCGCGTCATGACGCCTGAGGATTTCCTCGCGTCAATGAAGTACTTGCTCAATTTGAAGCGTGGCGAAGGTGTCCTCGATGACATCGATCACCTTGGTTCACGTCGTATCCGTGCCGTCGGTGAGTTGCTCGCCAACCAGTGTCGCGTAGGCCTCGCTCGTACCGAGCGTCTGGTGAAAGAGCGCATGACTCTTTTCGACATCAATATCGATGGCATGACGCCTTCGAAGTTGGTCAATCCGAAAGCGCTCAGCGCTGTGGTTCGCGATTTCTTCGGCCGCTCTCAGCTGTCGCAGTTCATGGATCAGATCAATCCGCTGTCCGAACTGACCCACAAACGCCGTCTATCGGCGCTTGGACCGGGCGGTTTGAATCGTGACCGCGCCGGCTTCGAAGTGCGTGACGTTCATCCGTCTCACTACGGCCGTATTTGTCCGATCGAAACTCCTGAAGGTCCGAACATTGGTCTCATCAACTCGATGAGTACCTTCGCTCGAATCAACGAGTTTGGTTTCATTGAAACACCTTACCGCGTCATTAAGAAGGGTGTGGTTTCGAAGAAAATCGAATACCTCACCGCTGACCAGGAAGAAGGGCACCTCATCGCTCAGGCCAACAACGTGGTCGACGAGAAGGGCAACTTCGCTGCCGAGATGATCACCGTTCGTCATCGTGGCGACTTCCTTGAAGTCGTGCCGACCGAGTCGAGCTACATGGACGTTTCGCCGAAGCAGCTCGTTTCGGTGGCCGCCAGTTTGATTCCTTTCCTCGAGCACGATGATGCCAACCGCGCACTCATGGGCTCGAACATGCAACGCCAGGGCGTTCCGCTTCTGGTTTCCGACTCGCCGCTGGTCGGCACGGGTATGGAGGGCAAGGTGGCTCGCGATTCGCGTTCGGTGATCATGTGCGAAGCCAATGGTACCGTCGCCGCTGCGACCGCCGAGCACATCATCGTCACCAAGGACGGCAAGTTGCCAGTCTCCGACGCTGAGTTCCTGACCCATCCGAACAAGATCAAAACCAACGAGGACAAAGGCATTTACGCTTACCCGTTGCGCAAGTTCATGCGTTCCAACGCCGGCACCTGTATCAATCAGAAGCCGATTGTCAGCCGAGGCCAGAAGGTCAAGGCGGGTATGGTTCTCGCCGACGGTCCGAACACAGAGCTCGGCGAACTTGCCCTTGGCCGCAACGTGCTGGTCGCGTTCATGCCTTGGAATGGATACAACTTCGAGGATGCCATCGTCATCTCGCAGCGTATCGTAAAAGACGACGTTTACACGTCGATCCACATCGATGAGTTCGAAATCGGCGCCCGTGACACCAAGCTAGGCCCGGAAGAAATCACTCGCGACATTCCCAACGTCGGTGAAGAAGCCCTCGCCGATCTCGGCCCGGACGGCGTCATCCGTATCGGTGCAGAGGTCAAGCCTGGCGACATCCTCGTGGGCAAGATCACTCCGAAGAGCGAAACCGAACTGGCTCCTGAAGAGCGCCTCTTGCGCGCCATCTTCGGTGAAAAAGCTGCTGATGTGAAAGACACCTCGCTGCGTGTGCCTTCGGGTTGCACCGGCATCGTCATGGACGTCCGCGTTTCTTCACGCAACCCTGCCGGTGGCGAAAAACTCGACCCGGAAGAGCGCAAGAAGCAGCTCAAGAAGATCAACGACAACTACAAAAGGGACAGCGATGAGCTCACTGAGCAGTTGACCGACAAGTTGTCCGACATTCTTCTCGGCGAAAAGATTCCGCTCGACGTGGTCAATGGCCGCACCGGTGAGATTGTTATCCCGGCGAACCGGAAGATCACCAAAACGCTGCTGCGCAAGTTGGCTGCCGCTCAAGCTTCGATCGATATCGATCCCAGCCCGATCAAAAACAAGATCATGGAAATCGTCTCGACCTTCGAGTCGAAGTTTCAGGATCTCGACGACGATCGCGAGCGCGCCCTCGACCGTATCGAAAGCGGTGATGAAGTCGATCCCGGCATCATCAAGCAGGTCAAAGTCTTCGTCGCCAAGAAGCGTAAGCTTTCTGTCGGTGATAAAATGGCGGGTCGTCACGGTAACAAAGGGGTTGTCGCAACAATCGTTCCCGAAGAGGACATGCCGTATCTCGATGACGGAACTCCGGTCGACATCTGCCTGAATCCGCTCGGCGTGCCTTCTCGAATGAACGTCGGACAGGTTCTTGAGACTCACCTTGGTGTCGCTGCCAAAGCTCTCGGATTCAAAGTCGCCACTCCGGTGTTCGACGGTATCCCCGAGTCCGTGATCATGGATTACCTCAAGCAGGCGAAAGCCAAGCCTGGTTATGAATGGATCGGCCTCAACGGTAAATCGACACTGCATGACGGTCGCACCGGCGAAGCGTTCTATCAGGACGTCGTGGTCGGCTACATCTACATGCTGAAACTCGGCCACTTGGTCGAAGACAAGATCCACGCACGTGCCGTTGGTCCTTACTCGCTGGTTACCCAGCAGCCGCTCGGTGGTAAGGCGCAATACGGTGGTCAGCGATTCGGTGAAATGGAGGTCTGGGCTCTCGAAGCCTACGGCGCTGCCTACACCTTGCAGGAGCTTCTGACGGTTAAGTCGGATGACGTGCAGGGCCGAACTCGAATTTACGAAGCCATCGTCAAAGGCGACAACACGCTCGAAGCCGGCACGCCGGAATCGTTCAACGTTTTGGTCAAGGAAATGCAGTCACTCGGCCTCGACGTCACTGTCGGCTCCGCTGAACCTGATGTCAGCGACCTGCTCGACGAAAGCCTTTCTGCTTCCTAATTCACAGCGCACCACACCACCGCACCACAACACACCCCAAGTTTAGCTAAGCCTACGACCCATCACCATGAGCGCTGAAACCTCGCATCTCGACGAAATCTTTGGCTCCGAGCGCAAAGCGGAGAACTTTGACCAAGTCAAAATCACCGTTGCTGCACCGGACAGGATCCGATCCTGGAGCCAAGGGGAAGTTAAAAACCCCGAAACCATCAACTACCGCACCTTCAAGCCCGAAAAAGGTGGTTTGTTCTGCGAACGCATTTTCGGTCCCACCAAGGACTGGGAGTGTGCCTGTGGTAAATACAAGCGCATCAAGCACAAAGGCGTCATCTGCGACCGTTGTGGTGTTGAAGTGACTCTTTCGCGTGTGCGTCGCGAACGCATGGGCCACATCGAACTGGCCGTGCCGGTCAGCCACATCTGGTTCTACAAGTGCATGCCGTCACGCATCGGTTTGATGCTCGACATGAGCGCCCGTCAGCTCGAGCGCGTCATTTACTACGAAGACTATATCGTCACTGATCCCGGTAACACGCCGCTCGAAAAAGCGCAGTTGCTCACCGAGATGGAGTACCGTGAAGCTCAGGAAGAGTATGGCACGTCTTTCACCGCCGGAATGGGCGCCGAAGCGATTAAGGAACTGCTCTCTCAGGCCGACCTTCCCGCGTTGGTCACCGAGCTCGA
The DNA here is from genome assembly GCA_037969585.1 of Verrucomicrobiales bacterium. Taxonomy (GTDB): domain Bacteria; phylum Verrucomicrobiota; class Verrucomicrobiia; order Verrucomicrobiales; family DEV007; genus JBBKXR01. Next base: position 11,194 of record JBBKXR010000228.1, on the reverse strand, counting down.
AGACGCGATGACCAAGACCCGCTCTAAGCAGGTCCGCAAAAAACTCGCCAAACGTCTCAAGCTCGCTCAGGGCTTCGCAGGTTCGCGCAGTCGTCCCGAGTGGATGGTGCTCGAAGTGTTGCCCGTGATCCCGCCGGACCTTCGTCCGCTGGTTCCCCTTGAAGGCGGCCGCTTTGCGACTTCGGATTTGAACGACCTCTATCGTCGTGTCATTAACCGTAACAACCGTCTTAAGAACCTCCTGCAGCTGAAGACGCCGGACGTCATCATCCGCAACGAAAAGCGCATGCTGCAGGAAGCTGTCGATGCCCTGTTCGACAACGGTCGTCACGGCCGCGCCGTCACCGGTGCTGGTAACCGTCCGCTCAAGTCGCTGTCCGACATGCTCAAGGGTAAAGGCGGACGTTTCCGTCAGAACCTGCTCGGCAAGCGCGTCGATTACTCCGGTCGTTCGGTCATCGTCATCGGTCCCGATCTGAAGCTGCACCAGTGTGGTCTGCCCAAGAAAATGGCGCTCGTGCTTTTCGAGCCGTTCATCATTCGTCGACTCAAGGAAATGGGCTACGTGCACACCGTGCGTTCGGCCAAGAAGATGATCGAGCGCAAGACGCCCGAAGTCTGGGACATTCTCGAAGAAGTCACCAAAGGTCATCCGGTGCTGCTTAACCGCGCCCCGACGCTTCACCGTCTGTCGATTCAGGCATTCGAGCCAGTGCTCATCGAAGGTTCCGCCATCCGCGTTCACCCCTTGGTCTGCACCGCTTATAACGCTGACTTCGATGGTGACCAAATGGCGGTTCACCTGCCGCTCTCGGTTGAGGCACAATTGGAGGCCCGCATGCTCATGCTGGCGCCGAACAATATCTTCTCGCCGTCCAGCGGCAAGCCGATTACCACGCCGTCACAGGACATCGCGCTCGGTTGTTACTTCCTCACCTGGACCCGCCAGATCCCAATTCGTGAAAAAGACAAAGAGAAGCACCTGCCGCTCTTTGCCAACACTTCCGAAGTCGAGTTCGCCATTGCCAACCGCAAGGTCGACGTGCATGACGCCATCCGTCTGCGTAACCCCGATTTCGGCAAGACGATCAAGATGCCTTACGGCGACAAAGAGGCGAAGATCATCATCACCACCGCCGGGCGTGTCCGATTCAACGAGATCTGGCCCGATGACATGGGCTTCGTTAACGAAGAGATCAAGAAGAAGCAGATCGGCGACGTCATCTGGCGCTGTTACCAAACAGTTGGTCAGGAAGGCACCGTCGAGTCTCTCGATAAGCTGAAAGCTCTTGGTTTCAAAGAAGCCACCCGTTCCGGCTGTTCGATTGGTATTACCGACATGGTGATTCCGAAAGAGAAGAAAAAGGAACTCGAAATCGCCTTCGCCGAAGTCGCCAAGTCGAACAAGCAGTACCAGTCGGGTATCATCACCAATAAGGAGCGTTACAACAAGATCGTCGATATCTGGACGCACGCCGGTGATCAGATCACCAAGGCGCTGTTCCAGACGATTGAGCACAACGAAGGTTCTGAACTAGCCAACCCGCTGTTCATGATGGTCGACTCCGGAGCTCGTGGTAACCGTCAGCAGATTAAGCAGCTCTCGGGTATGCGTGGTCTGATGGCCAAGCCTTCCGGCGAGATTATCGAACGCCCGATTACCTCGAACTTCCGCGAAGGTCTGACCGTGCTCGAGTATTTCATCTCGACTCATGGTGCTCGTAAGGGTCTCGCCGATACCGCACTGAAGACCGCTGACTCGGGTTACATGACTCGTAAGCTGGTCGACGTGTCACAGGACGTCATCATCACCGAAGACGACTGCGGAACGGTGAACGGAATTATTGTCAAATCGGTCTACGAAGGTGACGAAGAAATCGTCGACTTGCAGACCCGTATTTACGGTCGCGTCGCTGCTGAGAAAGTGGTCAACGGTGAAGACACCATCGTCAAACCTGGTGAGCTGATTGATGAAGAAATCGCCAAAGCACTCACCGACATCGGTCACGAGCGTCTCAAGATTCGCTCGGTATTGACCTGCGAATCACGTCGCGGTTGCTGTCAGAAATGTTACGGCATGAACCTTGCGACCGGACTGGCCGCGAAGGTCGGCGAAGCTGTCGGTATTGTTGCTGCTCAGTCGATTGGCGAACCCGGCACCCAGCTGACCATGCGTACCTTCCACGTCGGTGGTGTTGCTACGCAGGCATTCAAACAGCCGCTGATTAAAGCCGATACCAAAGGCGTGTTGCATTACAACAGTCTGCGCACGGTTGAAGACGTCGATGGTAATCATGTTGCCCTTAACAAGAACGGTAACATCACCGTTCACGACGCATCCGGCCGCGAGCTCAGAAAATATGACATCGTCATCGGCTCTATCATCTACAAGGCTGACAACGCCGAGCTCAAAAAGGGTGAAAAACTCGTTGAGTGGGATCCTTACAACGTGCCGATCATCACCGAAAAGAGCGGTGTCATTCAGTTCCACGACATGATTCCCGGCATTACCGTCGAGACCGAAGTCGAGAAGGAGACCAACACCAAAGGTCAGGTCATCATCGAGCATAAGGAAGATTTGCACCCGCAGATCCTCATCGTCGATCCGAAGACCGGAGATACGCTCGCTAGCTATTCAATCCCGACCGGCGCTCACTTGTCGGTCACCGAAAAGAAAAAGGTCAAAGCTGGCGAACAGCTGGCCAAGACCCCGCGAAAAGTTTCGCAAACCAAGGACATCACTGGCGGTCTTCCGCGTGTTGCTGAGCTTTTCGAAGCCCGCAAACCGAAGGAAGTTGCCGAGATCGCCAAGATCGACGGTATCGTCGAACTCGGCGGCACCGTCCGCGGCAAGCGTAAGCTGATCGTTACCGATCCGGAAACCGGCGAACAGGGTGAACACCTTATTCCGTTGGGCAAACAACATCTAGTTCAGGTCGGTGACCACGTTACCAAAGGCCAGCAACTCACCGATGGCGCCGCCACCCCGCATGAGATTCTCGACATCCTTGGTGCTCACGCACTGATGGAGCATCTCGTTAACGAAGTGCAGGAAGTTTACCGTTTGCAGGGCGTTGAAATTAACGACAAACACATCGAGATCATCGTCCGCCAGATGCTGCGAAAGGTGAAAATCACCGATCCTGGTGACACTGCATTCCTTTGGGGTGACCAGATCGAGAAAGTTGAGTTCGAAAACGTCAACGCCGAGATCGAAGAACAGGGTGGTAAGCCCGCTGAAGGCGAGCCGGTGCTACTTGGTATTACCAAAGCATCACTGGAAACCGAAAGCTTCATCTCCGCAGCTTCGTTCCAGGACACCACTCGAGTGCTCTGCGACGCCGCTACCCTCGGCAAGATCGATCCCCTGCGTGGCTTCAAGGAAAACGTCATCATGGGTCACCTCATTCCTGCCGGCACCGGCTTTCACATCAGTCGCGACGTGAAAATCGTCGAGACCGTCGATGCCATCGAAGAAGAGGAAGCCCGCGCAACCGCCGAGGCCGAAGCCGAAGCCGTGGGCGAGAGCGCATAAGCCATTCCCGGTAGTGGGTGGGTTTACTTTTCACCGAAACGCGTGTAAAGAACCCGCCCGCTCCAGCAGTGGAAAACAGCGAACCAAAAACCAAGAACAACCTACCGACCGCCCAGCGGTCAAAAAGCGCCGACCATGATTCAATGGCGGCAACCAACCAACCTACGTTATGTCCGATGAACTCTTGACCGAACTGGTCGAAGCCGGCGTCCACTATGGCCATCAAAGCCACAAGTGGAATCCGAAAATGAAGCCTTACCTCCTCGAAAAGAGGAACAAAATTCACCTCATCAATCTGGAAGAAACCGTTCTCCAGATCGAGGTCGCCAGCCAATTTCTCTGTGGAATGGTCAGCGAAGGCAAACGCATTCTCTTCGTCGGCTGCAAACGCCAGGCACAAGACGCCGTGCGCGAAGCCGCTGAAGTCACCAAGCAATTTTACGTTAACCATCGTTGGCTCGGTGGTACGCTGACCAACCTTGAGACCATTCGCAAGAGCGTCGAACGTCTCGCTTACCTCGAAGGCATCGAGAAGTCGCCCGACTTCAAAAAAATGTCGAAGAAGGAGCTCGCATCTCTCGGGCGCGAGCGCACCAAACTTTTGCGCAATCTGGCTGGTATCCGCACCATGGAAAAATATCCAGATGTGTTGGTCATCGTCGATTCCGCCCGCGAAACGATCGCCGTCGCCGAAGCGCGTCGCTTGAAAATTCCAGTAGTGGCGTTGACCGACTCCAACGCTGACCCGGATCTGATCGACTACCCGATCGCCGCTAACGACGATGCCATCCGCGCGATCCGATTGATCATGCAGAAGCTCGTTGCTCCCGTAGCTACCGCCGTCGGTGCCCGCTGATTAGCTGTTAGCACCTAGCGTTTAGCGGTTAGCGCGGTTGGCCAACGAATGGTCAACTCCTCTCTCCACCATCTTCTATACTCTATCCCTCTCCACACCCATGCCTGAAGTAACTCTCGACCTCATCAAAACCCTGCGCGAAAAAACCAACGCCGGGATGATGGACTGCAAAGGCGCGCTCACCGAAGCCGGCGGCGACATCGAAGCCGCAGAAACCGTGTTGCGCAAAAAAGGACTCGCTGCTGCCGACAAGAAAGCCGGCCGCGCGACCAAAGAAGGTGCGGTCGCGTCCCGTATCGCGGACGAGGAAAAGGTGGGTGTGCTGATCGAAGTCGGTTGCGAAACCGATTTCGTCGCCAAGAACGAGAACTTCATCAATTTCGTTGAGCAATTGCTCGACCACGCAATGGTCGCTGACGATTTCGCGGACGCCGAAGCGCTGCTCACGCAAAACCTTCCAGACGGCAGCCAGAGCGCCGACGAATTGGTAAAGCTGACGGTCGGACGCCTCGGCGAAAACATGGGCGTGCCCCGTGCCGTTCGCTACACCGTTCAGGGCTCTGGCGTAGTCGCCTCCTACATTCACATGCAGGGTAAGGTTGGTGTGTTGGTCGAAGTGGGTTGCGAAAACGACGCCACCACGAGCAACGAAGCATTTCGCGATTTGGTTAAAGACATCACGCTGCACATCGCTGCTTCCAACCCGCTGTGCATTTCACGCGACGAAATCCCGGCCGACAAGATCGCTACTGAGCGCGAAATTTACGTCGATCAGGTTAAAAATAAGCCCGAGAATATCATCGACAAAATCGTCGAAGGTAAGCTCGAGAAATACTATGGCACCATGGCCCTGCTTGAACAGGGCTTCATCAAGGATCCAGACAACACCGTCGGTGAACTGATCGCCACCAAGAGCAAAGAACTCGGTGACACCATCGAATTGCGCCGCTTCACCCGCTACGCCATCGGCGAAGAGTCGTAGGTCGCTTCGCGACAGGAGTCAGGAGCCAACGCACTGCACCAGCCCCTCAAACTTCGAAATTCGATATTCCTTGTTCGACATTCAAAATCCTTCAGCCTTAGACCTTCAGCCTTAGTTCATCATGCGCACACGACGTAAATTTCACAAAACTCATCTCACTCGCCCGCGCAAAGCTGGTGCCGCAAAAACTCGTCGTCGCCTCGAGCAAAAGCGTCGCGTGGTCGATCTCGGTGTCGACGAAGAAATCGTCAAACGGATGAACACGCGCGAGGTCCTCGACGCTCTTAAGCACCCGCTGAAAACGGCGGCTGCGGCTGAAGCGGCGAAGAAGGCCTAGAAGGCCCAAACGGAAGGGCGAGAAGGGCGGGAAGGGTGCCTCGGAAGTAGGCGCTGCTTCACGAACTCTAAGTTAGTCGCGGCCGGCTCGGTCAGTGGCCTCCGGGCACCTAATTGCCCACCGATCCATTCAGGAAAGCGGGAGCCGGGGAGGCGTCCCGGCAGTTGGCATCACTGCGCAATCGCCTGCTCTGGCGATTTAAACGGTTGCCCGCCAATTCCTATTTTGCGCATCGCGGCCAATAGCAAGAATGGTGCGTTGACCAGGAACAATAGAATCATCCATTCGTTGAGCGGAAATCTCAGTTGCATGATGAATGCAATCATCCAATGCATGAACAACATGCTGCCGCCGATCCAGAACGCCAGCCTCCGATTGCAGAGCGCGAACACGACCAGCAATTCGAGGTAGAGTCCCGGTCCGATCAGGATCTTAGCTAAGTTTGGATTTTCGCTGATCCATGCGCCGACGCGGGCGCCATGTTGCATCAGCGGGGAGCCATTTGCCTCGCTGTAAAAATGCTGTAAGCCGTTGCGCGTCACCATGACGGCCATGTAAGGAATCTGTTCTACCCAGTGCAGGCCCAGTGACCAGGCAGGTTTGCCTTTGTCGATCTTCATGATGCCCGCGCAGATATAGCCGGCGGCCAACGCTTGTTGAGAGAAGAAAAACGATTTGCTGTGCGCTGCGACATTATTGAATAGCGATAACCAGGCGCGTTTCTGTCGGACGGCGATGATGGTGTAGGCCAACCACTGGGCAAGCATGATGGTTGTCAGGACCTGGCTGCCGTGATGAATGTTGCCCTGCGAATTGCGCAATGTGCCATACGCGATCATTAGCCAGACGACGTAGCCCAAGCTGATCGGAACCGCAAAACCGGCGATGTAAGCGAGCAGTGCTATGGCGGCGAAAATTTTGAGCACGACCCAGGTGTCGGGATTGGCAAGAAAAGTGAAGTCAAAATGGCTGGCTAGACCATTCGGGTGAGGTTGCGAAGTGTAACCAGAGTCGACTCCCAAGAAGGAAAACCAGATGATCGCTGCGACCGCGATTCTCAACAGTAAACCTTCGGACACACCGATCTCCGGTGGCCGCCAGGCGAACCATGAACGAAACCGCTGCATTCGTGTACCCGTTTTCAAGGAAGAACCTCCGGAGTTGGGATTGCAACGATCGATGGGGGCTTTTCCCTGGCCACTTCCGGTGGCCAGGTACCCAAGTGATGACGTTCGCGGCGAAGTCCCGGGCCCTCGTCGTCATCGCCGTTCTCGTAGTGAAGAAAAACGACCCACAAGTCGAGGCGTTTAAAGTCGCGTTTGTCGCTTTGATCTCGCCGTTTAGACCAGCGCTGTTCCTGAAAGTCCAGCATCTGCTCGAGCATCGGGGGACCGGCCTCGCGCATCATTTCGAGATGGTCGCGGTGCCGATTACCAGGCTGATTTCGAATCTTGTCGACTTTGGTGCTGTGCATCTTGTGCATACGAATCGCCGTCTGCATGAACTGATGTTGCATATCAGTAACCGCCACACCATGCTCGTCGGTCATGAACAGATAGTGACTTTTAGAATCAAAATGCGAGTACATCGGAAAGCGCGACAGAGGGTAGTACTCACGCACCGCCAACGAGATGACGATCAGCGTGAGCATTAACCAGAGGGTGCCGAGTCGGCGCATGAACCAGTGCGATTTCACAACGTCGTGAATAGATCCCGTGACCTCGCTATGCCGAGGTTACTTAGCAAGGAAGCCAGAAAAAGCAGGCCTGCGCAAGCGAATCTGCGGTTCGCTCCGTCTGATACCCGCCGCTAATCCACGGAGGTGCGGAAATGCCTGAAAGCCGCTGTGCTCTCGTCAGCCTTCCAGACTCTCGTCATTACCTCATCGTCGATCGATTTGGAGGCGACGCTCCAAGAGCTTTCGAACGGCAGGCGACGGGGCGGCATCGCACGCCAGTTTTCGGTTGCGATCGGCAATCTCCAGACTGCCATTGCGACGGTGCAAATCCGCAAGAACGGCGGCCCACTGGTAGGACCCGGCCAGCCAGGTCGGGGGTTCGAATTCGTCTAGTATGGCGAGCCCTGCCGCAGGGTCTTTCCATTCTGCGATGGCAATAGCACGGTTGAGTCGGTGTATGGCGCTGGGCGCGACACTCTCCAGCAGCGCGTAGCATTCGACGACTTTGCCCCATCGAGTTTTCTCAAAAGAAGGGGCCAGACAGTGCTCTGCGGCGATCCCCGCTTCAGCATGGTAGCGAGAAAAGACATCGCCGATCGAGGATCTGGCCAACCAATTCAAACCTGTCTGGATCTCATGAGGGTCCCAAAGTTCCCGGTCCTGTTCCTCCAATAAGAGCAATCCACCGAAACGATCCTGTCGGGCAGTCAGCCGTGCTCTGTGTAGATGCATCAATGCCAGCAGTGCGAAAGTTTCCGGTGTATCTCCCACCGGATGTTCCGCTAACAGTGTCGCGAGCCGGATCGCTTCGCCGCAGAGTTCGCGACGGATCGCCAGTTCGGCGTGCGATGACTGATAGCCCTCAGTAAAAAGCAGATAGAGAACTGTGTGGACGGATGGTAAGCGAGATTCGAATTGTTCGGCATTCAGTTCACCGGGAGAAAATTCGAGTTCCCGGAGCCGTCGTCGCGCCCTGGTCAGTCTTTTGTACACGTTCGCCTCGCTGGTAAATAGCCGTATCGAGATCTCCCGGACATCGAAGCCGCAGAGAACTTTCAGGGCTAGAACCAGTTGCGAGATTCGCGGAATCGCTTCGTCGCAGCAGGCGAACAACATGCGCAAAAGGTCATCGCGCATTTCGTTCTCGAAGAACGCATCTGCAGCGCTATCTGAGGCGTCGGGTTCGGCAATTTTGTTCTGTTCGAGAAGGCGACTCCGGTTGGCTTTTTGTCGCAAGCCGCCGATGAGATGGTTACTGGCCACCCGGAACAGCCACGCAGAAGGGTTGTCCGGTTGACCGGACTTCGTCCAGGTTTCGAGCGCCGCCATGAGCGCGAACTGCACCGCATCCTCGACGTCCTCTGAGTAGCCTACTCCCACCCGCCACGACAGCGAAGCGACGAGCTTGCCGTATTCGTGTCGGAAGAAGTGTTCTACGACTGTGGGCGTGCTCAAGGAGCTGTGCACTTTCTGATTTCTACGTTGGTCGAGGATGACCAACAAGCGGGGCTCTCTTGAACGATGACCGCAGCCTCCGCCATGTTCTCGGCCGAAATCAGCATGTAGCCGCCGATGATTTCCTTCGCTTCTACAAACGGGCCGTCAGTGACTCCCTCGGATGTGACGATTTTTCGTTCACTCTCCAACGCGCCGCCTAGATCGACGATCCTGTCCTGGAATTTTTCCTTCCAAGCATTGAATTTTGCGTAGCTCTCTTCCATTTCTGCAGGAGATGGTTTTTCGCAGGTTCCTGAAGAGCTGCGGACGACACAGAGATAATTTTGTTTGGACATGGTAGTTAATTTTGTAATTTGCGAGGCCGACAAACAGCGTCGGCTACAACACTACGACGGGTGGGTCTCGCAGTTTTGGACACTGCCTCGATGTTTTTCGAAAAAACATCGCCCATCTATCGTCGGGCAAAAGAGGTTGCCACTGTTGGGGGTGACTTGGCGATGTCAGAAAAATCGTCGCGCCGGAACGATCGGCCTCGGCTGGCAGATGCGGTTGACGCATTCTGCAAAGCTTTCCTCACCGCTGAGGATGCCGATTTCGACGCGTAGCAGATAGATAGGCACATCCATCCTGGCGAGCCGGGGAAAGCGGACTGAGTCTTTTTCAGTAGTAACGATGAAATCGACTTCGGACTCGATACAGCAATTGATGAACGTTATGATCTCCTGCTCGCTGAAGCGATGGTGGTCGGTGAATCGGCAAGTGGCAGCGATGTTTGCGCCCAGCTTTCTGACGCCGTGCTCGAAACTCTCCGGAACGGCGATGGCGCTGATCGTGCCGACTTTTTTTCCCTGCATCATATCGAGCGGCAGGATCTGTTTGGTTTCGAGATGCTGAAGGTGGCGCGGGCGATGTTCGCACTCGATGATCTCGGCGGTGACGTTGTATTCGCGGATGCGCTCGATCAGAGCGTCGTTGGGATCACCGTTGCACTTGGTGATGAAAATGTAGCTGGCTCGCTTGAGATTCTTCGGTGGCTCGCGCAGCGTGCCGCGCGGCAAGAGTCGCTCCGTGCCGAAGGGGTAGTAGCGATCGATCAACACGATGTCGAGCCGATGGCGCAGCTTGAGGTACTGCAGGCCGTCGTCGAGCAGCAGGGTGTCGACGTTCATTTCAGAAATGGCGTGCTTGCCGCTTTTGACTCGATCCTTGTCGACCACGACGACCACATCCTTGAGATTGGCGGCGAGCATGTAGGGTTCGTCTCCGGCCGTTTTCGAATCGAGCAGCAGCGATTTACCATCTGATACAACTCGTGGCGGATTGATCTCGTTCTTGCCACGCAGCTTGCCGATGACACGCTCGGCGAGCGGACGCTTTTTACTTTTATAGCCGCGGCTGAGGATGGCGACACGACGTCCGCCGTCTTGCAGCGCGCGGGCAAATTTTTCCACGACAGGGGTCTTGCCGGTGCCGCCGACGGTCAGATTGCCGATGCTGACGACCAGGCAACCGAGATTGCGTTCGCGCAGAATTCGCGTGCGGTAAAGGAATAGCCGAGCAGAAACGACAGCTTTGTAAACGTGTGACAGGCTGCCGAGGAAACCGCGAGTGATCGCCGCACGCTTGCCCTGTCGGCGATCGAGAATCACATCGATGAAAAACTGTTCCAGTTTTTCCAGAGTTGCTTTCATCGAGGAGTTTAATCAAAACCCCAGCGGGCTGCCGGAGTGGCCCGAAATTTCGCGGATTCTGCCCTCTAAGCAACCGCTAATTGGTTGCAGCCGAGCGACAATCAGCTTGCATTTATCTTCACTGGGGAGAGCTTCGCGCCCATGAGCACGCGTATAGATTCCCGCCAGGTCGACGAGCTTCGACCGATTTCGTTTCAGACTGACATCGCCCGCAACGCGCACGGCTCGGTGCGGGTCAGTTTCGGCGACACCGAAGTGATCTGCGCAGCGATGATCGAAGAAGGCGTGCCGCGGTGGATGAAAATGCAGAACGTGCCCGGTGGCTGGCTGACGGCTGAGTATTCGATGCTGCCTTATTCGACTCTGGATCGTAAGCAGCGCGATTCGAGTCGCGGGCGGGTCGATGGTCGCAGCACCGAGATTCAGCGCCTGATCGGTCGCTCGCTGCGGGCGGTAGTCGATTTGAAAAAACTCGGCGCTCGCACCCTGTGGGTCGATTGCGATGTGCTGCGCGCCGATGGCGGAACGCGCACGGCATCGATCACTGGCGCCTGTGTGGCCGCGGAAATGGCTTTTCAGCGGCTTATCGTCGCGAAAAAGCTGACTCAGTCACCGATGCCAAAAATGGCGGCAGCGATCAGCTGTGGGGTGTGGGAC
>JBBKXR010000227.1:0-10458 GCA_037969585.1 Verrucomicrobiales bacterium | reverse complement strand
ATTCCAGGGGACATCCTCTCTCGCCTCCAGGCCTTGGAATACGGCCCAAATCACGGTGTAAACCACCCGCTGATTTATCTGTAACCCGTTGACCCTGAAGAAGTGGAGGCGAGGGGAGTCGAACCCCTGTCCTCATGGCCGTTGCCATGAGCATCTACATGCATAGTTGGTCTTTTAATTTAGAAGAGGCGGCTTCGACCTACAGAATCCGCTTTCTCCGATTGCCACTGTAACCTCTCGTCGTTCCGCCCGGACACCCGGCGGACAACCAGCCTACTAAAATATCGCAGCTCCCCTCAGTAGGCGTCGGGGGTGCTACGGGACAACTTAATTAAGCTGCCAGCGCAAGTTCGGGTTCGTTATTTGCATTTGTGTTTTGATCGGATTTTTACGAGGCCAACCGATCAACCTCGGCATGCCGCCCATGTCTCAAACCAAGAGTCGAAACCGGAGCGCCCCCTTTTCTTCGAAAGGTCATTTACCTTAACGCATTCCGAGCGGGTATCCAAACGGGATTTTTAAGGAGGTCTGCTGGGCAGTTTGCCATCGCGGTGGGGAACGCTGATATGCTAGGATAGAGTCGTCATGGACGCCAAGACTCAGACTCATCCAGCGGCGACGATTGTCGATGAATCGGGCGACGGGCTATTGAAACGGGTCGACATGCGCGAATTGCCTAAGGTGCTGTTGCACGAGCATCTCGATGGCGGGTTGCGTCCGGGGACGGTGATCGATCTGGCGCAGGAGGCGGGCTATAGCGATCTGCCGACGGGTGATGCGAAAGCGCTGGGTGAGTGGTTTCATCGCGGCGCCAACAAGGGCAGTTTGCCGGAGTATCTAGAGGGATTTGCGCACACCATCGCGGTGATGCAGACGCGCGAAGGCCTGGAGCGGGTGGCGTTTGAATTCGTCGAAGACATGCACAACGACGGCGTGGTCTATGCCGAAGTCCGCTTTGCGCCGGTCTTTCACACCGCCGGTGGATTGACTCAGGAGGCGGTGGTGCGTTCGGTGATCTCGGGACTGCGGCGGGGCGAGCGCAAGTATGGGGTGCGCTGGGGGTTGATCATTTGCGCCATGCGTGACCGCACCGACTCGCTTGAGGCGGCGGAACTGGCGATCAATTTCCGCAGTGATGGGGTGGTCGGATTTGACCTGGCGGGTGAGGAAGATGGTCATCCGCCGAAGCGACATCTGGAGGCTTTTAATGCGGCGCGTCGGGCGAATTTTAATATCACGGTTCATGCCGGCGAGGCCTTTGGGGTGGAGTCGATCTGGCAGGCGCTGCAGTACTGCGGGGCGCATCGCCTGGGACATGCGACGCGACTGATGGATGACATGACGGTGGTCGACGGCAAGGTGATGTCGATGGGGACGCTGTCGCAGTTTGTGCTCGATCGGAGAATTCCGCTGGAATGCTGTTTGCTCAGCAACGTTCATACGGGTGCGGTGAAAGAGATGAGTGAGCATCCATTCCGGGTCTTTTACGATGCCGGTTTTCGGGTGACGATCAACACCGACGACCGACTGATGAGTGACACGAGCATGAGCAAAGAGTTCGAGACGGCGGTGAGTGCTTTTGATCTTTCGATCCACGATCTGGAAAAGATCACCATCAATTCAATGAAGAGCGCGTTCATTCGTTTTGATGAGCGGCTGGAGATTATTTTCGAGGTGATCAAGCCGGGTTATCGGAAAATCATTTCGCGATTGGCTGGTTAAGAACGGGTTTAAAATGACGCATCAAAAATCGGCGTCGGTGGCGAGATCGTAGGATGGTTTTGCAAGCCGTCCCGAACTTTGTGCGATTTTGTCATCACCCCGAACCGACCGAAACAGTGTCGGCTAACGCCTCACCAAATACTGCCAACGCAACGGGAACGGGATGCAATCCCATTCTACTTTATGGCTACGCTAATTTATCTTTGGCCGAACACTGGTTGAGGATTGGTTAACCGCGATCAGGGGCGCTGCCCGTATTGACACAGGGCCGCATCGCTTAGAAAAAGGGGGACGTTATGAAACTCCGCTTTTTGCCCCTTACCGTCTTTGCTCTTGTCTGCTGTTCCCTGCTGGCCGCGTTATCTGAAACTCGGGCTCAGAATCCTGGCTACGCCAAAGATCCGGTGATCATCGAATACGATGTTGATCCCGATTGGCCGGCGCGTCCGGATGATATTGCGGCGGAGGGTTGGGTGTCGGGACTGGCGATCGACGACAAGGATCAGGTGTGGTTTTTCCGTAAGGGCAAGGACCCGGTGCAGGTCTACACCAGCGATGGCAAATTTGTGCGCAGTTGGGGCAACGAGCAGAATTTCGTTTATCCGCATCACCTGCGCATCGGTCCCGATGGAAATGTCTGGTTGTCGGATTTCGGTCGTCACGTGGTGATGAAATTTACGCCCGAAGGCAAGTTGCTGCAGACACTGGGCGTGCTCGATGAGAAAGGCGATGACGACGCGCATTTTGACCGGCCGACGGACATGGCGATCACGCCGGAGGGTGAGGTGTTTATCACCGACGGCTATGGCAATAATCGCCGCATCGTTCACTACGGAGCGGACGGCAAATTCGTCAAAACCTGGGGCGAGTATGGCTCGACGCCGGGCAAGTTTGTTTTGCCGCACTCGATCGTTGTCGATTCAAAGGGCAAGCTCTACGTCGCGGATCGCAACAGCGGGCGGATTCAGGTATTCGATCAGGAGGGCAAGTTTCTCGATGAATGGAAAAACATTATCATGCCCTGGGGACTTTCGATCACTAAGGATGACGAACTGTGGGTATGTGGTTCCTCGCCGCATTGGTGGCTGCGGCACGGTGTCTATCCGGAATACAAGGATCAGGTGTTCATGAGATTCTCCACCGATGGTCGCGTGCAGCAGGTATGGCAGATCCCACTCGGCGACATCGGACCGGACAAGAACAAGCCGGATACGTCGAAGCTGAAGCCGGGTGAGGCGGTTGGTGTGCATTGCATCGCGGCGGATTCGAAGGGCAATTTGTTTGTCGGCGAAATCTATAGCGAGCGCGCCGAAAAATTTGTGCCGATCACCAAGCGGCCTGCGGACGAGAAGAAAGCTAAGAAAGATGGTCCGTTGTAGGCATTTTTCCATCCTGCAGGATGGTCGGAATTGAGGTAGGGTGGCGACCGACACAATGGCAGATATTGGACGATGGAACCGATTGATAGCGATCGAGGATACAGATTTCGGTCTAATGCTCGATGGCGGCGAGCATGGGCCGATTCTTGCGCCTTCGAAGTATCTGCCGACGGAGGCTGAACCGGGGGAGGAGTTCGACGTTTTTGTGTATCTCGATTCTGAAGATCGACTGATCGCTACTACGGAGAGGCCCTTCGCTGAGGTCGGGGATTTTGCCTGTCTTGAGGTGATCGGTGTGAATGAGCGGATCGGCGCCTTTCTCGATTGGGGGTTGGCGAAAGATCTGTTACTGCCGTTCGCTGAGCAGTTGGGGCGCGTCCGCGAAGGCCAGAAAGTGGTGGTGGCGATCGTGCTCGACAAGCGTTCGAATCGAATCGTCGCGACGCAGAGGACGAACCGTCATCTGAATAAGAAGGCACCAACTTATGAGGATGGGCAGGCGGTCAGCTTATTGATATCTGAACAGACGCCGATGGGCTACAAAGCGATCATCGAGCATTCCCATCTGGGACTTTTGTATGCGTCGGATCTGACTTCGCCGCTGAAGGTTGGCGAGACCGTCGATGGCTTCGTGCGCTTTACGCGGCCCGATGGGAAGATCGATCTCAGTCTCGATGGCGACCGCCAGGAGACAGTGCCAAATTTGAGCGAGGACATTCTCGAAGCCCTGCGCAATAACGACGGTTTCCTCGAAGTCGGTGACAAGAGTTCCCCGGACCAGATTCGGCGCGCCTTCGGTTGCAGCAAAAAGGCGTTCAAGTCCGCGCTCGGTGCTCTTTACAAAAAGCGTCTGATCGAGTTTGAGGGACGCGGGATCAGGCGGGTGTAGCTGTTTTGCTGGCATAGTAGCGGGATTTGCGTTTGCGTTGGCGGTCGCGAAGGCTGGCTACCATTTTCAGTCTCGACCCGAAACTTGCCGTCGCCACGGGGGGCATTTCGAATTACGCTAGGATCGGAACTATGCACAACATGCGTCAGCAGACCTCCAGAGAGGAAGTTGCTAACACAATCAGTCACGGCGTGGCGGTGGTGTTGGCGATTGCGGCCGTGCCGTTTCTGGTGATCGCTGCGGTGAAAAGTGGCAGTCCGTCTGCGGTCGTTGGGGTGAGCATTTTTTCGTTCACCATGGTGTTGCTCTACGCGACATCATCGATCTATCACGCGCTGCCGAACAACCGCTGGAAAAAGCTGTTTCAAATGCTCGATCACTCGGCGATTTATTTGCTGATCGCCGGTAGCTATACGCCGTTCACTTTGAGCGTTCTGCGCGGCACGTTCGGCTGGACGCTGTTCGGCGTGGTTTGGGGGCTGGCGCTGACCGGGATTTTGCTGAAAACCGTAGGCGCCTTGCGCAGTCCGCGATTGTCGGTATTTCTCTACGTCCTGATGGGCTGGCTGGCGGTGATCGCGATCAAACCGCTGTGGGCGGCGATGCCCAGCTGGGGATTTTGGTGCCTGGTCGGCGGCGGCCTGGCCTACACCTTAGGGGTGGCTTTCTTCGCTGCGCACAAAGTTCGCTACGCGCACTTCATCTGGCACCTGTTTGTTATGATCGGCACGGCCAGCCATGTGGCCGCGGTGCTAAGCGTGGTTCAGGCGTAGTCCTCGAGATATTCGCGCACGATTTGCTCGAGCGGGGGCGGTTCGGGCAAGCCCAGTGCCACGGCGCGCGAACCGTCGACGGCGGTCGGCCAGCGGTCGACGATGGATTGAATGCCCGCGTCGAAGGCATCGATGATTTCGCCGGGAGTAAAGTCGGCTTCTCCACTGGCGCTGCGCACGACTCGTTCGGCGTCGTTGGGAGTGACGCAGTGGGCAGGAAAGCCGAGCGCTCGGTCGTGACCAAGTTTTTCGCCATCGAGTTCGTGCAGTCCGATCAGCGAATCGATCACGGTGCGATAGCCGGTCATAGGATGGCGTTGATGGCGATGCACGGGCAGTTCGCAGACTTGACCATTCAGCGGTTCACGGAACATGCCGCTGGCCCAGCTCGATGCCGCCGCGTTGGGTTTCCCCGGTCGAACGATGACGGTGGGCAGGCGCGCCGAGCGGCCATCGAAGAAGCCTTTGCGAGTGTAGTCGTTGATCATCAACTCGCCGATTACTTTGGTCATGCCGTAAGTGGTTTGCGGGGTGCGCTTGGCGCTGTCGCTCTGGGTGGTGTCGATCATCTGTTCGAGAACGCCGCCGAAGCAGGCGATCGAGCTGGCAAAGACGACGCGTGGACAGTTGCCGCCGTGGCGAGCGGCTTCGAAAACGTTGCGACCGCCATCGAGATTGACTCGCAGCGCGTCGTCGAAGTTGGTTTCGCATTCGCCGCTAACCATCGAAGCGAGATGAAAGATCGAGTCGGCATCGGTCATCGCTTCGAAGGCTGCATCGCGATCCGAAACGTTGCCGGTTACGCAAGTCGTGCCGGTGGTATCTGCCGCGTCTGAAAAATGCGCATCGAACAGCACCAGTTCATCGATAGCGGTGAGTTCGCCGTTCGTGGACGTCAGCGAACCGCGCTGTAGAAGTTGCTGGGCGAGGCGATTGCCGAGGAATCCGCCGCCGCCGGTGATGAGAACTTTCATTGGTATTGTTAGGGAAATTGAGAGACAAAGACTTTTGAAAATGGACATGGACTTGCAAGGACACAAGATCGGATTCGTCGGACTCGGCAATATGGGCGCGCCTATGGCCAGGCATTTTCACCGCGCCGGGGCGAACGTGACGGTTTGGAATCGCAGCCCCGGCCCGGTCGAGCAAGCCGTTGCCGATGGCCTGTCGAGTGCGCAATCGCTATCGGAACTGGCCGAGCGGGTTGGAGGAGGATTCATCTGCGTGAACCTGACCACGCCCGATATCGTCGAAGCGGTGGTATTTGGCGACGGCGGACTGGCCACCACTCTCGACCGACAAGCTTTGATCATCGATTTTGGGACCACAGGAGTTCCGGCGACCAAAGATTTTGCCGCTCGGCTCGATGGACGCTGGGTCGATGCTCCAGTATCAGGCGGACAGGTCGGCGCGGAAGCCGGTAACCTGACCATCATGGTCGGCGGCACGGATGAACATTTTGCGCGTGCATTGCCTGTCCTCAGAGGGGTCGGAGAAAAAATCACTCACTTGGGACCGGTTGGTTCAGGTCAGGTGACTAAGTTGGCCAATCAGTTGATCGTCGCTCAAACCATCGATGCCGTGGCGCAGGCCCTGCGTTTGGCGGAACTGTCCGGTGTTGATTCTGCACTGGTGCGCGAAGCCCTGCTCGGCGGCTTCGCCGAAAGTCGGATCCTCGACCTGCATGGTGAGCGAATGGTGAACCGTAACTTCGCTCCAGGAGGGCGGTCGGAGTTACAGCTGAAGGACGTGCGCCTGATCTGTGAACTGGCCGAGTCGGTCGGTTTAGAGTCGACGACTTTGGCGAACTGTCGCGATTTGTGGGAAAATTTCGTCGAGCGCGACGGCAACGGCGATCTTGATCACTCGGGGCTGTTCCGCATTTACGAGTAACGAGTAGCGTCGAGCAAACGGACACACCCCGCCTGAAGGGCAGGGTGTGTCGGTGACTTTTTTCGTCCCGGATCGAGTCGATCCCAAGACGGATATTGATCACTGGCTCCTTAGTAGGCTCGCGTCGTCGTGGTCGTGGTGCTGCTGGTAGCCGGAACACCGTAGACACCTGGGCTGGTTACCGTTTCCCGTGTGGTTGTCTGAGTAGCTTCGACGTCGTTGTGATGAGGACGGTGATGGACGCAAGCGGTTCCGAGGAAGGCGCTTGAAAGGCCGAGGACTGTCACTGCAAGAATGGTTTTGATAGATTTTTTCATGTTGTTTTTCGTTGGTAACTTGCGCCGGAGGGCATTTGCCAAAAGGTGATGGCGGAATCCCAGCGGTTGCTGCATTCTTAACGCAGGTATCGTGCCGCGCGGGCGGTTGCGCTGCACCAGGCCTGTAAACAAAGGGGTCGGCGCCGGCGAGGACTGTTTCGTAACCGGGTCCATAAGTGCAGCAATGATGCATAGTGCCACGTTGGATGAGGGCAGAATGCAATGTGCGCAGCGACGGGCGTGGGTCTTTCGCATCGCGAAAGACTAATTGCCGAGTGCCATTTCCAGCCCCTCGAGAACATCGGCAATGGTGTGCAGCGCATTGCCTTCGAGTTGATTGCCGACGTAGAGGAACGCGGGCGGGTGATCGCTGGCCTTGCGGGTGGTCAGCCAACTCAGCATTCGCGCCAGGCCTTCGCGAGCTGCGGAATCAATTTCGAATATTTGGTGGTAGGGCTCCATGTGCTCGGCCGCCCACTGGTGCGTGTGCCCCGGCGTGAGCAGAAAACGCGCAGCAGCAGAGGCGTTGCCTTGCAGAGGTTGAAGGCCTATCTGCTCAACCACCGGCGGCATGTGCGTCCACTGATTGTAGATGTGGGCGACGCCGTGTTTTCTGAGCATTTCAAAATACTGCGGGTGCAGTAAATTCTGATTGCGCACCTCGACGCCATACTGCCAGTCGTTGGGAATTTCAGCGAAGAACTGATCGAGTGCTGCGACGAAATCACGACCGTGCTCGAAGTCGGTTTCGTTAAAGTGCGAGAACTCGAAGATCAACAGGCCGACCTTTCCGCGAATCGGTTCGAGCGCGCGCAGAAAGGCGTAGTTGAAGATCGCGTGATCGAGAAAATCCGGATTGGTATCACCGGCCTTGCTTCCAAAGGTGCTGACCTGTGGAAAAGTTTTGATGGTGATATCGTCCGGGACCTTGAACGAAAATCTGAAGTGATCTGGAACCTGACTGGCAAGGCCCTCGAGATACTTGCGTTTGGGAATTCGGTAGTAGGTCGCATCGACGCAAACGCTGCGGAAGACCTGAGCGTATTCCTCAAGACAAAGCCGCTCGAAAGCGCCTTTGGAAAAGCGGTGATTGTAAAGGTAACGCTCCTCGTCGTAGAGCGTCCCGCACCAGCCCGGATATTTCCATGACGAGGTGCCAAGGTAGACACCATGACGCTGCGCCAAGGTCTGGAGGATGTCCGCAGCGTTTTCCCGTCGAAACAGCATCGTGGGCGGAGTTCGGTGGATGTGCTTAAGATTCGATACGGAATGCCGCGCGAATTTCGCGAAGCTTTTTCCACAGATCGTGGTCACGCATTTTCGGCGATACGCAAAAAAACAGCGCCGGGCGATCTCCGTGCTTCCAGACTTGTGCCTCGATCTGCAATGTCTGGTTTTTCTGGGTGGCGAAGGGTTCGACCCAAGTGATTGAACCATTGTATTGGGCGACTGCTGCAGCGTCGGCGGGAGGAGAAATGGCGGAGTCGGCCTTGCTGAGCTCGACTTTGAACGCTGCGGTATCGACCTCCTGTTGCTTGCCCTTCATCACTGAATATGCGAGGCCGCGGTAGTAAGTCAGAAGTTCGGCTTCGATGTTTTGTTCGCTGATGTCGGCTGCGGGATCGAGAATGAAGACCAGCACGTAGCTGAAAAAATCTTCGGCATCGGCGCTGAACATGCCGGGAGCGAAGCGAATATCTTCTTCACCGATCCACTTCATGGCGGGTGCGAATCCGGGCGGCAGGCTGATGCGTTCGCCACGCCATTCGGTCGCGCCGGTGTCGAAAACGAACTTGGGCGGATCTTCAGCCCGGCCGATTTCGGCAAAGCTGCTGACGATGAAGAAAAGTAACAGGATTAAGGGCAGGCGAAACGGTGTCGGCATGCTGGCATTTTATTCGGAGTGGTAAACCAGGTCAAGCGGTGTGGCACTTCGAGATGTGAATGGAAGTGGGGGAGCATCCTGCTACCGCCGCCCTTCCGGCAAGGACTGACGGGCAGCGTTCGATTATCAACGTATCCCTGGACTGCGTGCAGCCTGCTGCCGCTGTTCCGTGTCAGGCAGCCTGCTGCCGGCAGATCAACTGCCTACCCGCCAACCCGCGTTCTACTCGTCCACCGGGTCGCGGAGCGGGCTGCGGCGACTAAAGCTGCAGCTGGCTGCAGCTGTCCAAGGTCGACGAGATGCAAGTCCTCGCGAGGTTTGCACGAAAAACATCCTTCGGTCCCTTCTGTCCACACCCGGCACTCGGTGCTTTTCTTTCGGACGCGAAACCGCATGATGGCTGCCATGCGATTCATTGCTATAACTGTGGCTGCGCTGTGGTTGATCTCGCCGCTCTACGCTTCCGGTCAGGAGGATGGCAACTGGCCTTCATTCCGCGGGTCGTTTGCCAGCGGAGTCGCTGAGGAGGGCCAAATGCTTCCGCTACAATGGGACGCCACGAAGGGCGATCGGGTGCGTTTCAAGATGGCGATTGCCGGACTGGCGCACTCCAGTCCGATCGTGTTCGGGGATCGCATTTACCTGACTAGCGCAGTGAGCGGTGAGGCAGGCGCGACTTTCAAACCCGGGCTCTACGGATCGGGCGATGCTTCGGAGGATCGCTCGGTGCACGAGTGGCAGGTCATCTGTCTGGACAAAAGCAGCGGCAAGATTCTCTGGCAAAAAACCGCGACCAGGGGAGTGCCGAAGGACAAGCGCCACATCAAGGCGACCTATGCCAATGCCACGCCGGCGACCGATGGTGAGCACGTGGTGGCATTCTTCGGGTCGCAGGGAGTTTTCTGCTTCAATGCTGAGGGCGAAATGCTCTGGCAGCGCGATCTCGGCCGACTCGATGTAGGCGCCTACGATCTGCCCAGCTATGAGTGGGGATCAGCGAGTTCGCCGGTGATCTGGGACGGCAAGGTGTTCGTGCAGTGCGACACACAAAAGGATTCTTTCCTGATCGCGCTCGATGTGACAACCGGCGAGACGGTGTGGAATACGGCGCGTGACGAACTGCCATCCTGGGGCACGCCGACGGTGTATCCGGGCGATGAGGGCAGGCGCGCGGAACTGATCACCAATGGATCGAACTTCATTCGCGGTTACGATCCGGTGACGGGGACGGAACTCTGGCGTCTGGGTGGCAGTTCAAAAATCACCGCGCCGACACCGGTCTTTGCCGATGACCTGTTCATCGTTGCCAGCGGACGCGCTCCGGAGCGGCCGATCTTTGCGATTCGGGCCGGAGCAGAGGGGGACATCACTTTGCAGAACAGCGCTTCCAGTAGTGGCTCGGTCGCGTGGAGCCTGACCCGGCGCGGGCCGTACATGCCAACGCCACTGATCTACCGGGGCAGAGTCTATGTGCTCAACAATGATGGTCCCTTTGCCTGCTACGATCTGAACACCGGAGCTGAGATTTATCGTCTGCGTCTGCCGCATCGTGGCGATGGCTTCAGTGCCTCGCCGGTGGCTGCCGACGGACGGATCTATC
>JBBKXR010000226.1:0-36119 GCA_037969585.1 Verrucomicrobiales bacterium | reverse complement strand
CGCCTGCCTGCTGAACAGCAGACAGGCGCGCGCTTCGCCGAAGCCGGCTATCGCCTGCTCATTCCCGCGACCATCAACCGCCAGATCTACGCCGGCCCCAACGGCGATGACGAACGCATCGAGCGCAGCGACCAAAGCCATCGCGAATGGATCTACCGGCAGGCGTTTCAAATGGGCCGACACGTCATCGGTTACGAAGTCCAGACCGCGCTCGCCGGCGCCCAATGGCTGCGCGAAAGTCGCACTTCAGGTTCGGTCGGCGTCGCCGGCTACGGTGAAGGCGGCCTGGTCGCACTCTATGCAGCAGCTGCGGACGCAGAGGTCGAGCACGCCTTCGTCAGCGGTTACTTCGGACCGCGACAAAACGTGTCGAGCGAACCCATCTATCGCAACGTGTTTGCCCTGGTTCGCGACTTTGGCGATGCCGAGATCGCCAATCTGATCTCGCCGCGCCCGTTGACCATCGAACACGCGGCCTTTCCCGAAGCGGGCAACCAGAAAGGCACGCTTGCGCAGCCATCGTTCGCGGAGGTCGAGGCCGAAACCAGGCGCATTCATTCCACCGGCACCGTAAATTTGGAAAAGGCACAGGGCCGGGGTCGAGGCGATTTTTCCGCACTCGCCGTGCACAGCCTTGCCATCGGCTTCGAGACCGACGTCTCGCGCCTGCCGCCGGTTTCCCTGCTACTCGATCAGCGCCTCGGCTTCGATTCCGCTGCCCGCCATCAGCGCTATTTTCGGCAGATGCAGGAACACGTGCAATCGCTGATCCGCCACTCAAACCAGTTGCGCCGCGAACAATTTTTCTACACTGCTGAGCCCCAATTAAAACCGGGCAACTGGTCGACAAACGCACAGCACCCGACCCTCGATCCGGCGGAATTCATCAACAACTCCAAAAGCTTTCGCGATCAGTTCCGCCGCGATCTGATCGGTGAATTCGACGAAGCACTGGCGCCACCCAATCCGCGTTCCCGGCAGATTCTCGACAACGACAAATGGACTGCCTGGGATGTCACCCTTGACGTTTACCCGGAGCTCTCCGCCTGGGGAACTCTGTTGCTGCCGAAAGATCTGAAGCCCGGTGAAAAACGCCCGGTCGTGGTCTGTCAGCACGGACGCAACGGCCTGCCGCTTGACACCATCAATGCCGGCAAGACGGCCTACAACGACTTCGCCGCTAAACTCTGCGAACGCGGCTTCATCGTCTTTGCTCCGCACAATCTTTACCGTGGAGAGGACCGCTATCGCTGGCTCGACCGCAAAGCCAACAGCATCGGTTGCTCACTGTTTTCGCTGATCACCGCCTCGCATCGGCAGATCCTCGACTGGCTGAAAATTCAGCCTGCCATCGACCCGACCCGCATCGCCTTTTACGGGCTCAGCTACGGCGGCGAATCAGCCGTTCGGCTGCCGGCCCTGCTCGAAGATTACGCGCTGTCGATCTGCTCCGGCGATTTTAATCAATGGACGCGCAAGGTCGCCGACGTCGATTTCCCCGGTAGCTTCATGAACTCCAACGAATGGGAAATGCCCTATTGGAACCTTGGCAACACCTTCGACTACGCCGAGATGGCGGCACTGATTTTCCCCCGCCCATTCATGGTCGAGCGCGGCCATCACGATCGGGTCTCCGTGGATTCATGGGTGGCGCACGAGTATGCCAAAGTGCGCTGGCTCTACGCGCAATTCGACCTCGCCGAGCGCACCGAGATCGAATTCTTCCAGGGCGGTCACTCGATCAACGGCCAGGGAACGTTCGAGTTTTTGCACAAACACCTCAACTGGCCGAAGCCCTAGAGGTGTATCATCGACCGCTGCCGAGATCTAGGCCGGCCAAACCCTTGGTTCCGGGCTGGGCGTCTCCGGCAGATCCTGCGGTCTGAGAGCCTTTGGTTTGCTTGCCGCCGCCCTTGGTGTCCTTGCGGGGTTCCATGTCATCAATCTGAGGCGTGGCTTTATCGGTTTTATTGTCCTTTTTCATGGTTCGTTGGGTTGTGGTTACTTGCGAGACATTTGAGTTCGGACCGATTGCGAAAAAATCGCTGAACAATCGGACGTCGGCATCGAAATCTGCATTCTCAATCGCTCTCTCGCGGCGCAGGTCCTTGCACATGGGGCGAATCGACTCGGAAAGATACACGATAAGGTTCCGGCGGCCAACCACGGCAGCCAGTTTACCAGAAGCACTGGTCAGCCACTGCCCCTGCCGTTCAGGATTACTAATGGCGAAAAAACGCTCCGGTGATGTTGAAATTCGATTCAGCGCCCTCGGCGACGCCTTTGAAGCTTACCGTCGTTGCCCCCAAAGCGCCCCGCGAGCAAGTCAGCGAACGCTTCCGGCCGCAGCTACTTGCGCAAATTCGTCGCGCTTTTCCGCCCCGTCCCGGCGCCCTCACCGCAGGTTGAAAAACTAACGGAAAGCACTGGATTGATGTTGAAAGAAATTCTCGCTCGAAGTATTTTCACGTTGGTCTGTTCGCGCCAACCACCGGTCTGCGCCTACGCCCCGTCCGCTGCATCAGCAAGCGTGGATCGGGAGGCGCTGCGCGCAGTGAGGTTGGCGGCGTGAATGCACCGTAAAGTAGTAAGTCATTAAACCAATCAGTTGAGAAAGGACGCTACATGAAAGCCAAAGATACGAAATCGACCACGCCTGCAAAGGCAGCCGTGAAAGTGAGAGACATCCAGCCAAAGAAGGATCCCAAAGGAGGACGATCGGGAAACGATGACCTGATCCCCTGACGGCTTTGTCAGCGGCGACGGCGAGGGCGGCGCAGTGGCTGCAATACGAGCAGACGCTCAATGAGCAGATCGACCGGGATGCTTCCGGGTCGAGCAGGGTCAATCTTTGCAGCCACACGGTAAAGCAACGTTACCGGCCCGAAAATGGTCTGCGCTGGCCGCAGGAAATCATCTGGTTGCCTGGCGACCGGGTGAGAACCTACGGCCCCGTCGATGCCGAAATGCAGCACGCGTTCGGGTTGGTTTCCCGGCCCGGACACGCGCCTATGTTGCTGCATCCACAGTTGCCTGCCGGCCACCGCCGCTTGCGTGAAAAATTCGGCAGCGTTGCGCTGGGTAGCATTCAGGTGACACCAACTTCGTCGTACCGGGCAGTTTTCGCCGTCGCGGATGGGCGCTTGCCAGTGGTGCTGAAGCTCTCGCTCGGTGCCGTGGTCAGCGGAGTGCGTCGGCAGCTTCGCGAGCGCGACATCGCGACCGGAATCGTCGTGTCGCGATTGCTCGACAGCATACCGCTGCGCGAGCGACATCGAATCGGATTCGATTGGTTTGCCGAAACCGCCGGCGTGGTCGAAACACAGAGCGATTGCGGCTGGCTGATGCGGCGTCTGCCGCGCATCATATCGGAGCGGAATGCCGGGACAGTCGTTCCAGTTTTTTCGCTAATCTCGCGACGTGGACAGGATGAACCCATGCTGGTCGAGTTGATCGAGCGCTCCGGACTTTGCGCCGAGGAGTATGTCCTGCGGCACCTGATTCGGCCCTATGTCGAAGTGCTCGCCTACCTGCTGTTTGTGGAAGGCATCCATGTCGAAGGGCACACTCAAAACGTCCTCGTCGAGCTGGCTGCGAATGGTTCCCTGACCCGCCGTCTGGTATTGCGTGATCTTTCCGATATGTCGGTCTGTATTCCCCTGCGCATCGCCAATCGCAAACCGCTACCGAGCTTTGCGACGAACCTTTTTCCCGCTACGGCCCCATTTCCGCTGGCGAGTGTCGCGGGTGATCACCTTTGCAACCCAAGTCAGCCGTGCCCGGGTCGCGCCCGCGAAACTGTCGAACGCTTTGGGCTTGGCGGTTTTGTCTGGTCGATCAATACCTCGATGGCACGCTACTTTCCTGACTACCAGGCCAGCGAAGTCGAAACGGGATTTCTGCAGATGTGGCAGGAACAAACGGTTCAATACCTGAATCTCCGTCCGCTGTTCAGATCGAAACCGCGCGGGCTGGCGATCGACGAAGCGATCGACTGGTTTCTCGGCCACTTCGACTGGTCGGGGCTGGCGGCCCCGGAGCTGGCTTCACTTCCGAAAGGAGCCGAACCCTTGCGAATCGAAAAACGCGCCCGCCGACTCTCGGGCCGCCGCTACCAGCACGTGCAAAGTCACTGGGGCGAACTGTATCTCGACGACGGGCTGCCGGTGTTCTTTTCTCCTGCACTCTGAGACTCGCGGCGAATGGTCGAGCACGAGAATTTTGTCGGAAGCAAAAACTCGTGAATCGCATCAGCACCGACTAAATGCCCGAATCTCCACCCGCTGAATGGACACCCGTGACCTTTGCGCTGCCAATCCCGGTATTTGTTGCAGAATGCTTTCCCCCGCCCTTGGCGTCCTTGCGAGGTTTCAAATCACCGATCGTAGGCGTGGCTTTGACGCTTTTGTTGTCTTTTTTCATGGTTCGTTGGGTTGTGGTTACCTGCTAAGTTTTCTCTGGTGAAGGTGGCATCGATCCGTCCTGATCGGCTCTGCCGAGTTTTCCCGGCACAATCTGGATCTTCGGAGGCACTGCCGACTCAGCGTCCACTACCGAGATCGCCGCCCGCGATTTCCTTCGTTCCGCGCAGGTTCTCGCCGCCGGAAGACCCTCCGACCTGAAAACCTTTGGTTGTCTTGCTGGCCTCGCCGCCGCCTTTGGCGTCTTTGCGGGGTTCCATGTCGTCGATCTGTGGCGTGGCTTTGTCGGCTTTGTTGTCTTTTTTCATATTCGTTGGGTCGTGATTGCTTCCTATAGTTTTTTCCAATGAAGGTGGCCTCCATCCGTCCTGATCGGGTCTCCCGAATCTGCCTGGCACAAACTGGCTCTGCGCATGCGCGGCCGACTCAGCGTCCACTACCAAGATCGCCGCTCGAGATTTCTTTCGTTCCGCCCAGGTTGTCGACGCCGTGCAATCCTCCGGTCTGGGAACCTTTAGTTGCTTTGCTGCCCTTGCCGCCACCTTTGGCGTCCTTGCGAGGTTTCAAGTCGTCGATCTGAGGCGTGGCTTTGTCGGTTTTGTTGTCTTCTTTCATAGTTCTTTGGGTTGCGGTTACTTGCGAGACATCTGACTTCGGACGAATTGCGAAAAATTTCTGAACAACCGGACCACGGGGTAACCTCTTTCGTCTCCGGCATTCCGTGGCGCGCGGCGAATGGTCGAGTTCGAGAAGTCTATCGAGAGCAAAAATCCGTGAATTGCAGCCGCATTGGGCAATTGCCCGAATCTCCGCTGCCCAGTGTGAGACCCTTGACCTTTGCGCTGCCAATCCCGGTGTCGGTTACCGAGCTCTTTCCCCCCGCCCTTGGCATCCTTGCGCAGGGTGAGGTCGCGCAGCGCAGGTTTGGTTTCGATCTTGGCCTTGGAAGTACTGGTTTCGGTTTTCTTGCTCGTGGTTGGTTGCGTTTTTACTTTCGATTTCACTCAAATGCCCGGATCTCCACTACTGCTGGTGACACCGGTGACCTTCGCGCTGCCAATCCCGGTGTCGGTTACCGAGCCCTTGCCCCCGCCCTTGGCGTCCTTGCGCGGGGTAAGGTCACGCAACGCGGGTTTGGTTCCGGCCTTAGCCTTGCTTGTGCTGGTTTCGGTTTTTTTATTCATGGCTGGTTGGGTGTCTGGGTTGGGACTTGCCGGGTTGCCTGGCGAAATTTAGTTCGATTCATTCTACAGACGCGTTGGATGGCGTGAAGTTGTGAAAGCACTCCGCACTATTTGCGCTGCGGGTCACGGCGGCGTTGATTTCGGCGGTGGCGAAATGGACTGTGCCACCACTCATTAAACCACAATACGTTCACTCTTGGCGAAGGTTTTCGCGCAGGCGGCGGATCGGCTCGAAGGCGTATTCGATGAGCGCGCGGCGACCGACGACGGCGCGCGCCTCGCCCTGCATGCCGATGCGCAGCGGATTGGATCTGCCGTGCGCCTGGATCACCAGGTGGTCGGGCCGGGCCGAGGCGGTGAACCGGGGACCATCCGCGGAACTCACTGCGGCGGGACTGACCCACTCAATGCGGGAGGTCACGGTGCCAAAACGCTGATACGGAAATCCTTCGAAAAACAAGCGCACAGTTTGTCCCGCAGCTAGTCGGGAGACCCCTTCCTCGCCGACCTGCAAGCGGGCGACAGGTGCGGCGTCGCGCCGGGCGAGATGGCAGAGCGGTGAGCCGGCTTCGACAACGCCTCCGACGTTGCGCACCACCAGCGAGATCACCACGGCGTCGTAAGGAGCGCGAATGGTGAGCAGGCTGCCGCTGGCATTTTCCAAATCCTCACGCAGCGCGCCGATTTTCTGTTCGTGCTTGTTGATCTCGGCGGAGTCCTCGTCGAGTCGGCGCGCCCGCTCCACGGTTGCCTTGTGCCGCTCCAATTTGGTCTGTTCCAGGGTTCGCCCGGCTACCCGGTAGTCCTTTTCCGCTTCGGTGAGAGCCAGTTCCTGGCGATCGAGTTGCAGCTTGGAGATAGCGCCATTGGCGGCCAAGCCCGCCAGGGTGTCGCGAAATTTGCGATTGGCTTCGACGAACGCGGCGAGGTATTCGATCTCGCCTTCGATCTGCTTGAGTTGTTCGTCGAAAATCGTCAGTTCGACCAGGTGGGCGGCATCGAGCTTTTCGACTTTCTCGCGGCGGGCACGAAGATCCTCGGTCAGGCTGCGCACTTCGGTGTCGCGGCGGCGAAACTCATCGGAGCGCAGCACGAACAGCGAATCGCCGACCTCGACTTCCTGCATTTCGACGACACTCACCGTCTCCAGCACCGCCGCGTACGGTGCCTGCACCGGATCGGCGCCGGACTCGGGGACCAACTCGAATTTGCAGCGCACGGTTTCCGGAATTTCGATGAAAATCGCTCCCGCCAATCCTGCGGCGAACACCGCGACGATCAGCCAGCCAGCCGCACGCACCACCGTTGGCGGCGGGTTCTGCGGCAGCATGTTCGCTGTTTTCTCCAGCGAGTCGGAGTCGGCGTAGCTCATGGGGATGGGGATTTCCTAAAGATCAAGTTGCTGGCTGGAGAGGTGAAAATACAAACCGCGCAAGGCCATCAGTTCGTCGTGCGTGCCCGATTCGGCGATGGCCCCCTGCTCGAGCACCACGATCAAGTCGGCGTCACGAATGGTGCTCAGCCGGTGGGCGATCACCACACTGGTACGACCGGCCATCATCGCGCTCAGATTGGACTGGATGGCGCGCTCAGATTCAGTATCAAGCGCACTGGTCGCCTCGTCGAAAATCAGAATCGGCGGATCGCCGTAGAGTGCGCGGGCGATGGCGATGCGTTGCTTTTGCCCCCCGGAAAGCGCAAGACCGGACTCGCCGATCTTAGTATCGTAGCCGAGCGGAAGGTTGAGGATGAACTCATGGGCATTGGCCGCCCTCGCGGCACGCAAAACGCGTTCGGTGTCCGGCTCGTGATCACCGAAAGCGATGTTGCGACTGATCGTCTCGCTGAAGATGTGGTTTTCCTGCAGGACCATGCCGATATGGTGACGCACGTCGCGGTAGTTGAGCGTGCGCAGATCGGCGCGGTCGAGAAATATAGCACCTCCGGTCGGCTCGATCAGGCCGGCGAGAAGCTTGATAAGAGTCGTCTTACCGCTGCCGCTGCGCCCGACGATGGCGGTGACTTTTCCGGGAGGAAATTCGAGGTTGAGTCCTTTGAGAATTTCCGGCGCTTCGGGTCCGCCGTAGCGGAAGCTGGCGTCGCGCAATTCGATACGGCCTTCGAGTGAAGGCACCGCGCGCAGTTGCGAACGATCGCGCCCCTGCTCCGGCTCCGGTTCGAATATGTCATTGAGACGATTCAGCAAAACCGAAATCAGTTGCCACTGATCCCATAGACCGAGCACGCTCAGGATCGATGCGTAGGCGATGGCGCTGAGCGAACTGAACGCGACGAACGCACCCACTGTCAATTCCCCCTCTATCACCTTTGTCGCCCCTACCCATAGAAACAAAGCCGTCGCCAGCAGACTGATGGTGCGCAACAGTCCATCGTACGACATCAGAATGAAATTCGCCCGAAACATCTTGCGCGAGACGCCGAGAAATTCGTTGAGAATGTTGTCGCGAAAACCGATCTCCGCCGATGCCGCCTTGACTGCCTCGATGCCCTTGATGGCATCGATCTGGTGCGATGCGTATTTTCCCTGACTCTCCTCGATGTCCGCAAACAGGGGACGCAGGACTTTCTTCGACCACCACATCAGCATGCCGTAGAGCGGCAGCGTGGCGAGAAACACCCCGGCGAGCGTGAAGTTGTAAAGGATCATCACCCCTATCGCTCCGACCAACGTGATCAGTGCCAACAATCCGCCGATCCCGTACTGAACGGCGAACTGACGAACCTGTTCAGCACCGTTTAGCCGGCGCTGGATGTCGCCGGTCCGACGACTGTGAAAATACGACATCGGTAGCGCCAGTAGCGAACGCGTCAGGTAGTCGAGCAGCGCCGCGTCGATCCGGACCGCGCTGAAGCTAACCAGATACTCGCGCAGCAGGCTGGCAATCTGGGTGAACACGATCGCCGCCGCCATCGCCAACATTACACCGGTCAGCAGCTGAGGATCGTGGTCAACGATGACCCGGTCCACCACCACCTGGGTGAAAACCGGGAACAGCAGTTGCAAGAACGTCACCACCAACGCAAGCAGCAGCACCTGCCCAAGCACCCCTACGTGCTCCCGGAAAAAAGGCAGAAACCGCGACACCGACGAAGCGCTCTGCGGCGCCTCCCGCAAGGCCGTGGTGTAATCGAACAACGCGGTGTAGCCGGTCCAGTCGTTTTCAAACTCGGCGCGGGTCAGGCGCCTCGGGCCGCTCGCCGGGTCCTGCAGGCGCACGTGTTTCTTGCCGACATCGCACAGCACCATCCAGTGATTTCCCTGCCAGTGGACGATCGCCGGCAGCGGCAGACTGTCCAGATTGCGCCGCGATACCTTCAGCGCACGCGCCGCCAGACCGACCTCCGTGGCGGCATGGCAGATTCCCTTCAAGCTGGTGCCGTCGCGCGCGGTGTGGCACAGCTGACGAATGTGCGCCAGACTGACCTTGCGACCGTAGTGACGACAGACCATGCCGAGGCAGGCGGCACCGCAATCCATCTCGTCGATCTGCTGCACATGCGGCACGCTGCGTATCCGGCCGCGACGCTTGCGGAACACGCCAGGCGCATCGCTGGCTGCACCGTCCTCGGCACCTTCGACTTTATTCGCCGCGCGCGCTTCGGCCGGCAGTTCTTCGGCGAAATCCAGTGGCACGCGAACATCGGCAATTCCTTCGTAGCGCGCCCGCCTTTCCTCCAGCAAACGCCGCAGTTCGGGGAATTCGTCTTCCAGCTTGCCAAGATCCTCCTCCGCCAGTTGCAACAGGCTGACCTCGCTGACCGCCTCGACGGATGCACCGCGCACGGCGTCGGCCAGAAACAAGCCCTCACCGAAGAAATCGCCCTCGCGATAGAAAGCCCGATTACGCACCACGCCCCCTGCGGAGAAAAACGCCCGCGCCCGACCGCTTTCGACAATGTACAAAGGCCCTGCCTCATCGCCCTCGCGGATGATACACTCGCCTGGGGAAAACTCGCGGCGCGAAAGCTTATCTACCAGCGCCCGCAACACGCCCTCGGGCAACCTACCCAAGTCGCTGTTCTGAAAAAGAAACGCCCGCAGGGAACGGTAGCGGGTCACCGACTCGACCGCCCGCCGGACATCCGGAAAGCGCTCCAAAAGATCTTGAAAGTCGTTTCTCCCGAGCCGCAGTACAACGACCGAAGTGCTGCAGCGCACCGTAGCATTGCGAGCACCGCCACTGACCAGCGCCTGTTCGCCGAACTCGTCGCCTGGTCGCAGCGTATCGAGAGCGAGCTCACCGCCACCATCGGTTTCCTTAACCACCCGCGCCCGTCCCGAGACCAGCACGTAGTAGGCATCCGCCTCGTCACCCTGACGAACGATGACGTCACCGAATTCGAAATGCCGTTCGCTGAACAGCGCCAGCACATCGCTCAACCGCTGCTCCGGCAGGAAGCGGAAAAATGCGGCGCTGCGCAGAAATTCTTCGGGCAGCGCCTTCATTAAACCGGTTGTGGCCCCTCCAGCATTCTCCATTCGACACAGCCAGCCGTCAGCCGCGTGAAATGCCGCTGAATCATTTCCTCCTCGACGCGACGACGCACCGACGGATCGTCCAGCGTCGGCTCGACTTTTTCCAGCAGCCGGATGAGTTCCAAGCATCCCCCACGGTTCACCGGATCGAGCACCTCGCCGGGGCGGGCGCCGAGAAGCCCAGCGCGCAAATCCTCGGTGAGCCCCTCGAAGTCCAGCGTCTGCCTTTGCATTGGAAAACCGGTATCCCGGGCCAGATCCTCCATCGATACCCCGTCGTCGCGCAGACACAGCAGCAGTTCTTTCACCGAGTCTGCGGACTCGTCCGCCGCGACCTGCAGTATTTCACAATCGAACGCCGAAAGCGATAGACGTCGTGTTGCCAGCGTTCGCCGACAAGCATCCTCGCTCAGCAGTTGACTGCAATGATCACGGAATATTTCCTCTAAGGCTGACAAGTCGATCGAGCCGACGTCGCCACCGGCCCCATCGACAGCGGCGAACCGCCACGCCAATCGTTCCGCCATCGCATCGAACTGCCCGGTCATCAACAAATCGATGTGCAACTGGTGACGCCGTTCCGGCGCGGCTTTCGAATAGCTTTCAGAGCCGGTCGCGTTCTCAAACTCCGGAGCGTTGCCATTCGCCGCATTCGCCCGAATCGCCAACTCACGACGCACGAAAAAATCACCAAAATCCTCCTCGGTCAGCCCACGCTCGTTCAGCCACTGTTCAGTTTCCTCCGCCGTGATCAGATCGCGTTCGCTGCGAAATTCCTCCGACGCCTCCTGCACGGCAATCGCATCCACCGAGGCCGACTCTTCGCCGCAATCCGCGGTAGCCAGCAGCGCACGCCAAGGCGCATCCAGTTCACCCCGAAATCGCGCCGCCTCCAATACATCACCGACGCAAACCTTGCGCAGTTTCACGATGAACACCGGCTTATTCAAATTCATCAAAAGCAACATTCCCCCCAAGTTAAGTCAAAGAAAGAAACGGTCGGCTGTCAATTCCAAGGAATACTTCAACCGTGCGCTGAGGATCGGCCACGATCAGGCATGCGCAGCGCCAATTCTGCCGGAACTTCCGATAGACGAAACTGACGTTTTAGACTAACACAAAATATTCACCTGAACTGGCCCAAGCCATGAAGAATCCATTTCTCCCGCTCACCATTTTGGCGCTATTGCTCAAAGCACTGCCGGCGTTCGCTGAACTCGCCGTCGATAGCAACTTCCCCGGAGGCTCCGGTGAAGTCGTGTCGATCGATCAAGCCGCGTCGATCATCGTCCTTCATCCGACCGACCATCCCGGACACGGCTGGCGCTGCTGGTGGTATGTCAAACTGACTGGACTAACCGCAGGCAAAACGATCAGTCTCGATGTCGGCGACGCCCCGTGGGCGACGCCGAAGCAAGCCACCTTCAGCACCGATCAGGGAAAAACCTGGCATCATAGCGAGCCCGGAGTCGTCGCCGGCAAACGAATTCGCTACTCGCTCACGTTCGACTCCGACAGTGCTCTGGTTGCCTGGGGTCCGCCGTTTGTGCCAGATGACGCCAAATCCCTCGTCGACAAAATCGCCGGCGCTTCCCCGGACGCGAGCGCATTTTCACTCTGCCAAACCCGCGAAGACCGGGACACGCCCGCGCTGCGGATCGGCACCGTCGGCCAACCACTGATCTGGATACAAGCCCGTCAGCACGCATGGGAATCCGGTGCCAGTTGGGTCGGTAAAGGCTTCGTCGAATGGCTCGTCTCCGACGCACCCGAGGCAGTTAAACTCCGAGAGCACTACGAGTTCGTCTTCGTCCCGATCATGGATATCGACAATGTCGAACGCGGCGCCGGCGGCAAAAGCCAGAAGCCGCAGGACCACAATCGCGACTGGAGTGACGCACCGCACTGGCACGCTGTCGCCGCCGCGCAGAAAGAACTGCGCACCGCTGCTGAATCCGATCGGCTGGCGATGTTTATCGATCTGCACAATCCCGCCGCCGGCAATCTGTTCCCCTACTTTTACGTGCCGCCTGCCGACATCCTCTCCGAGACCGCGCAAACCAATCTCGCCACCTTTCTGGCCGCCGCCAAGAGCGAGATCACCGGGCCTTTGCGTTTCACCGGAACGGTCATCGAATCCGGTGCCAAATACGACGCTAAGGCCTGGGACAAGATCAGTAAAAACTGGGTCGCGCGCCTCGGCACCTCAGCCGTTTCCGTCACCCTGGAAACCGCGTGGAATACCCCGGCCAGCACCACCGAAGGCTATCAAACCGTCGGCAAACAGCTGGGATTGGCCATCGCCGGGTATCTGGAGCCGCCCCGCTGAGTTTACTCGGGCACCTTGCGGTCCCAATAAAAATGTTCTACTTTCCAGACGTCGCCATTGGATACCTCCGGCGTCTGTCGATTGAATGGAATGGGGCTATAGCTCAGTTGGTAGAGCGCGTCGTTCGCAATGACGAGGTCGTCGGTTCGATCCCGGCTAGCTCCACCATTCATTGACCGTCATATTCTAATCGCGTTCGGAAACACGGAGAGTTTTTGTCCTGCTCTGTGGCTCTGCGTCCCTGCGCGAGACTTCTGTCCAGACTGAATGGGAGGGGTTTATTTTTCTGTATCGACACGAGTGGGTGTCGACGGATAGGATGGAGTCAAGCTGCGCGATATCGAACTCTCGTTCGCAACGTTCCACCCCGTACCTCCTCCAACCCCATGTCTCTCGCCAAAGTCATCGAACTCATCGCCGAAGGCGAATCCATCGAAGCCGCCATCAACAACGCGGTTGCCGAAGCTTCCAAGTCTGTCCGCAAGATCAAGTCGGTCTACGTCGAAAACATCTCCGCGAAAGTCGAAGACGGCAAAGTCAGCGAATACCGTATCAACGCCAAGATCACATTCGTGGTCGATTAAGCTCAAAGTAAAAAACCGTAACCATGGAAATTGCCGATCCCGTTTCATCCATTCTCGAGCAAAAAGGCTCGAGTGATATTTATTCCGTCGCCTCAGACGACACCGTCTACGATGCCATCACCCGAATGGCGGAGAAGAACATTGGTGCCATTCTGGTTATCGACGAGGAGAAGCTGGTCGGCATCATGTCCGAGCGTGACTACACCCGAAAAGTCATTCTCGAAGGTCGTGCTTCACGCGACACGCCGGTCAGCGACATCATGAGTTCACCGGTCATCGGTGTACCACCCGAGACCAAGGTCGGCGCCTGCCTGCAATTGATGACGACCAAGCACATTCGCCATCTTCCGGTTGTCGATAGAGACGATCACACGAAGGTCATTGGCGTTATCTCCATAGGCGATCTGGTGAAACGCACGATCTCCGCTCAGGAGGCAATGATCGGGCAATTGGAGAGCTACCTCACCGGCGGCTATCCAGGCTGAAACCTGTTTGCTTACTCAGTAGCAGTCGACACCCCTGCTGCGTCGAGATGGATGACACCGCGTAGCGGTTTCGCTCCATCGAATCTCGCAACTTTTCCACCGGGACGCAGAATCTCCACGTCAGTGATCGTTTCCGCTTCGCCCAATCCGACGGTCAGGTTTAAATTGCCGTTCACTCCGATACGGCGGCGGACTTTCGATTGAACCCAGCCCGCGTCGCGCACCGACAAGGTGACCATCGCCCCGGCCAATTCTGGTCCAGCCTCGATACGCACCCATTGAGAATTTTCGGAAGCCTTTCCCAGCAGTAGTCCTGCGGTGCAAAAGGCGTCTTGATCACCGTCGCCGTCGAAGTCGTCGACCGCAAAGATCGTGATTTCCCCATCGCCCAAGCCGAGAGGTGAGCCCACCTTTTCCGCATCAATGAAACGGTCTCCACGCCGATTGACAAGCAGTCGCTTTCCGTCGCCATCAAGCAAATCAAGGTCCCCATCGCTGTCGATATCGAAAATCAACGGTGTCGATTTTCCGCTCGATCCGGACTCCTCCAATCCCGCAACCTCAGAAACATCGACAAACGGAGCCTGCCCCTTGTTCGGTGACTCTCCGACATTCCGCCACCAACTCCACGACTTGCCGTCCGAGCAAAGCAGATCCTCCCGGCCATCCTCATCGAAGTCCGCAACCAATGTTGACGATCCAGGCATGCCCTTTGGCAAATCGATGTGTTCAAAGCTTTTTCCACCAAGATTTCTATAGCAGCCGACCACCGATTCTTTGCCCTCTCCAACACCGGCCAATATCACGTCGAGCCATCCGTCCGCATCGATATCGAGCAGGGCCGCCGATGAAACCCCCTTGCCCATTCCGCGCATTCCCCAGGCATGAGCGCGATCCTCGAAGTGGCCATCTGCCTGTGCCATATACAAAGCGCAGCGCTGCTTCGCTCCGTCGTTCACCAGTAAAATATCGAGTGCGCCATCGGCGTCAAAATCTGCCCATACCGCATCGATCGCGCTCCTGAAATCCAGCAGGCCACGGTCGATCGTTACATCGACAAAACCATCGCTCTCCGTGTTTTGGAGCAACGAACTCGGCCGACCATCGCCGCGGAGAATCATGAGATCGGTGCGCCCATCACCATCGAAGTCAACCGGCCGAATGACATTGCCTCCAACGGTAGCGTCAATACCGGCATCCGGTTTTCGCACAAAGTTCACGCCGTTCTCCTGCTCTGCTTGAACGACCAATCGAACCGGACTGCCGTCGTCAGCAAATGCGATCACATCGAGACGGCCATCGGCATTAAAATCGGCAACCGCCGCCTTCCCCAATTGCTGCGGCAAAAATGCGCCCGCCTGGAGCGTGAAGAAAGCTGAATCCTCCACCTTCGGAGCAGTGCGAGGATCAAGACTCCGTTCGGAATCGACCAAGGCCATATCTCCTTGCCAGTCGCCCGCGCCACTCGCCCCGAGAATTTCGGCGATGGCTTTGTCGGCATACTTCTTCAACAAGTTCGTGTCACTGCGCTGTGGGGCCGCAGGTAACTGGGGAACTACGGCCGGTCCAGCGGACGGATTTTCGCCGTGCGGCGTTTCCCACTTCACGGGCAAATCGTCGCCACCATTCGGGTCACTCCCCGAAACCGACTCCCCCGCAGTCGACATTTTTTGCGGTGGCTTGCATCCAGCCAACTGGATCATCACCGCCGCGACGGCCAGCATCGAAAACAATCTCATCGTCCGCACTTCACCTAGCTCAATTTATCGAGTGTCATGCTCGCAAAGCTGAGCACCAGAAAGAATCCACACATGTCCGTCACAGTAGTTAAGATCGGTCCTGACGCCAAGGCCGGATCGATTTTAAAACCTTTTAACACCAGCGGAACCAGACCGCCGAGAAGCACCGAAAGCATTGTATTTAGCGCCAGTGCAGAGCCAACGACCAAGCCGAGGTAAAGATTCCCCTGCCAGACCGCGGCGACGGTTCCGAGCAACAGACCGAGCGCAATGCCGTTGATTACGCCCAGAGCGCCCTCTTTCATAAACACCCGCCACACCTCATTCGGTCGGATCAATCCCATCGCCAATTCGCGAATACTGACCGCCACCGCCTGATTCCCTGAGCATCCGCTCATATCAGAAATAATCGGCAAAAACACCGCCAGAACGATCACCGCCTGCAGGGTCTCCTGGTACATCGAGATCACCGAAGCCGCGATGATGTTCAGCACAATGTTAGGGCACAACCACGACAGCCGGCGCAGGCAGCGAACCCGCAACGGCAGACTGCGTAACTCCTCACCACCGATAATACCGCTGACCTTGAGGAAAGTATTCTTGGCCCGACGCTCGACCGCTTCACGAACCACGCTCTGGCGCAGCACCCCGACCAGTCGCTGCTCTCCATCGATAACTGGCACGCCAAGAAACTCGTGGTCCTCGAAAAAGCCAACCATGTCGTCCAGGCCGTAATCGACCGGCACCGACATGGGTTCCGGTATCATCATTTTGCGAATCGGCAAATTGCGCGCCGACAACATCAGGTCGCGCAACCGCAACACGCCAACCAAGCGCTCGTCATCATCAGTGACGTAGGCATACTGAACCTCGTAGTCAGAATACTCGTCGCGATTGCCACGCAGGTCAGCGAGCACGTCGTCACTGGTCAGATCCTGACGAAACGACAAGAATTCGGCGATCATCAAGCCGCCGGCGCTATCGTCGTCGTGCTCCATCAAGGCGCGAGCCTTGGTCGCGTCCTCGACCGACATCTTATCGAGGATCGCCTCCGCATCGCGACTCGACAGGTCACCGAGGATATCCGCCTGCTCGTCGGCCGGCAATTCCCCGAAAATCCCCGCAGCCTCTGCGGGTTCCATTTCCTCGATCAAGTCAACCGCCTGCTCGATGGACAGGTCGTCGAGAAGATCCGCCGCATCAGCAGGATCGATCAGGGTCAACATCTCGGTGCGCGTCGACTCGTCGAGTCGAGCCATGGCACGCGCCGTTTCACCCGGCGACAAAGTTTCGAGGTAGTCTTCGAGATCACCTGAATTGCGCGCCTTCGTCAGCGCGGTCAGAGTCTCCCACGGCCGAATTTCCGCGACGCGATCATCCGCAGCCTCACTGGCGACGGCGACATCAGGTTCTTTATCAGGAGGGAGATCAGGATCAGGCACAACAAGGGGGATTTTCGAAGCCAAACATCGAAGACGAAGGCACTATAGCAAGGCTCCCCTCAGGTGTTGCGAGAAATCTGGATTTCCGGCCATTTTTTTGTATCACAGAGAAATGGCGCGAACCACAGGTGGTTTTAATCTGCACTCGCCACTTACGACTCGCCCACAAAAGCGCTCGATCTTTTTTCGCTTCCGATCAGTCGCCGTCGATCAGCCGCCCCAATCCACCGAGCACGGAGCCTTCCCCCTTCGCTGAGCCACCTGCACGCGGCGCGTGTGCGATGATCCGATCGGCCATGCGCGAGAACGGCAGACTCTGTAGATAGACTTTGCCGTGGCCCTTTAGAGTTGCGAGAAACATCCCTTCGCCGCCAAAGAACATCGACTTGAGATTTCCCGCTCGCTCGATGTCGTACTCGATGCCCGGCGAGAAAGCGACCAGACAGCCGGTATCGACTCGGAGGGTTTCACCTTTCAGCTCACGCTCGATGATCGTGCCGCCGGCGTGCATGAATGCCATGCCGTCGCCCTTGAGGCGCTGCAGGATAAATCCCTCACCGCCGAAAAAGCCAGCCCCGAGTTTTTTGTTAAATGCGATGGTCACCTGGGTGCCCATCGCCGCGCACAGAAAAGCATCTTTTTGACAGGTGATCTCGCCGCCGACGGCCGACAGATCGACGGCAACAATCCGTCCTGGATAGGGTGCAGCAAATGCGACTTTCCGTTTCTGCGAACTCCCCGAATGAGTGAAGTGCGTCATAAAAATCGACTCACCTGTGAGCACCCGCTTACCGATCGAAAGTAGCTTGCCCATCACGCCATCGTTCGGCTGCGAGCCATCTCCCATCTTGGCCTCAAAAGTGATGTCCTCTTCCATGTAGTTCATCGCTCCCGCCTCTGCGATCACGGTCTCGCCAGGATCCAGTTCGACCTCGATGATCTGCATGTCGTCGCCGAAAATCTCGTAGTCGATTTCATGCGACATCATCGCCATCGGACTGGCAGCAGCACCTGCGGTTCCGCCGCCACCCATCGGAGGTGGTCCATCGAAATTTGGAACCGAAGCGGCCGCACCGAACAACTGCGGCAGCGCATGACTTGCCGGCTGCCAGTCACTCATACCGGTCGTCCAGACTCGTGTCGCCGCTGTGATGATGCCTTGCTTCACCAAATCTTCGAGCCGCGATTCGT
The DNA here is from genome assembly GCA_037969585.1 of Verrucomicrobiales bacterium. GTDB lineage: Bacteria > Verrucomicrobiota > Verrucomicrobiia > Verrucomicrobiales > DEV007 > JBBKXR01. The sequence goes on along the minus strand of JBBKXR010000226.1, from coordinate 18,246 downwards.
CGGCTTCAAACTGCTGATTACTTGCGCTTGCGTAGTGCCAGGTAGCCATATCGTCTTAGGAGATAAGAGTTGGGAGGTAGTAGATAGTTGGATCGAGAATTCAGCCTTACGCCTTATACCTCCGGACTTAGAGATCGCCATCGGTCACTGCACCGGTTGATGCCGAACTGGTAAGCTTAGCAAATTTCGCCAAAACCCCACGGGTGTATTTCGGCTTGGGCTGTTTCCACGCCTTCTTGCGGATCGCCATTTCCTTGATGGTGATGTGCAGCGTCATTTCACGGGTTTTGGCATCGATGGAAATTTCATCTCCGTTTTTCACCAGCGCGAGCGGACCACCTTCGAACGCCTCAGGCGTGATGTGTCCAACCACGAAGCCGTGACTGCCGCCGGAAAACCGGCCGTCAGTGATCAGCGCCACTTCTTTGCCGAGACCACGGCCCATAACGGCACCGGTCGGCCCGAGCATTTCGCGCATGCCCGGTCCGCCTTTCGGACCCTCCATGCGAATCACGATGACATCGCCGGCCTTGATCTTGCCGCCGAGAATCGCGGTCATCGCTTTCTCTTCGGAATCAAACACTTTGGCCGTGCCCTTGAAAACCTCGCCTTCTTTGCCACTGATCTTGGCAACCGCACCCTCAGGCGCAAGGTTGCCATAGAGAACAACCAAATGACCGGTCTTCTTGATCGGATTTGAAAAATCACGAATCACCGTCTGCCCCTCAGGATAAGTCGCTTTCACTTTGGCCAAATTCTGCGCCATGGTGCGCCCCGTCACGGTCATGCAATCGCCGTGCAGCAGGCCCTTGTTGAGCAGCATTTTCATCAGCGGAACGGTGCCGCCGATTTCGATCAAGCGCTGCATCAAGTGCTGGCCACTCGGCTTCAGATCAGCTAGCACAGGGGTCTTTTTGCCGATACGCGTAAAGTCATCGATGCTCAATTTTACGTTGGCCGCCTGCGCCATCGCGAGTAGGTGCAGCACCGCGTTGGTCGAGCCGCCGAGAGCCGTAACCAATGTGATCGCATTTTCAAAAGCCTTGCGGGTCATGATGTCGCGCGGCCGGATGTTGTTCTCGATCAGGTGCATCACTGCCGCGCCTGCATCGAAACTGTCCATGCGTTTCTCCTCAGAAATCGCCGCCTGCGCCGAACTGTTCGGCAAGCTCATGCCCAGCGCCTCGATCGCCGAAGCCATCGTGTTCGCGGTGTACATACCGCCGCAGGAACCCGGTCCCGGAATCGCTTTTTCGGTAACCGTATCGAGCTCCTCGTCGCTGAGTCGGTTGCCTGAGTGTTTTCCAATCGCTTCGAACACCGACACGATATCGATATCTTCGCCGAGATGGCAGCCGGGCTGGATCGTGCCACCATAGACAAACACGGCCGGGCGGTTCATCCGTGCCATCGCCATGATACAAGCTGGCATGTTCTTGTCGCAGCCGCCGATGGCGACCACGCCATCCATCCCCTCGCAACCAACCACCGTTTCGATAGAGTCAGCGATCACTTCACGACTGACCAGCGAGTATTTCATACCCTCGGTGCCCATTGAGATACCGTCGGAAATGGTGATGGTATTAAACTCCATGCCTTTGCCACCGGCGGCATCGACGCCTTTCAGCGACTCCTTGGCAAGGATGTCGATATGCATGTTGCACGGCGTTACCATGCTCCAAGTCGAAGCAATCCCGACGATATTTTTCTCAAAATCAGCCTTGCTAAAGCCCACTGGATAAAGCATCGCGCGGCTGGCAGCCCGATCTGGGCCGTCGAGCATCGGCGCGGAGAACTGGCGGTGGGCGTCAGTTTTTCCTTTTGTTTTCCCTTTTGGGGACGAGGTGCGTTTGGTTTTTTTCATCGCAAATATTTCGCTTCCAAACGGTTCGCCAGCGTTTCGTATTGGTCAAGGAGTCTTCCCACAAACCACCTTGCGTCCTGAGCAAATGCGTTCCTAATTACGCGCCTCATGGACACCCACAAGATTCTCGTCGCTGATCCGATTTCGGAGAAAGGCATCGCCGCACTGGAGGCTGAGCCCTCGCTGGAGGTCGTAGTCAAACTCGGCCTCTCCGAAGACGAACTCGTAGAAGCTGCCGCCGACTGTTCCGGCATCATCGTCCGCAGTGGGGTGAAAATCACCGAGCGCATCATCGCCGCAGCTCCCAAGCTGAAGGCCATCGGCCGCGCCGGCGTCGGCGTCGATAATATCGATATCCCCGCCGCCACCAAGCACGGCGTCGTGGTGATGAACACGCCCGCCGGCAACACCATTTCCACCGCCGAGCACGCGTTTGCTCTGATGATGTCGTTGGCCCGCCACATTCCGCGCGCTCATCGCTCGGTGATCGAAGGCAATTTCGCTGAGGGCCGCAAGGCCAACAAAGGCGTCGAACTCTACAACAAAACCCTCGCCGTCATCGGCATGGGCCGCATCGGCACTGAGTTCGCCAAGCGCGCCATGGCCTTTGGCATGCGCGTCGTCGCCTACGACCCCTACCTCGCTGCAAACCGTGCCAAACTGCTGCGCGTCGAACTCTGCAACACCGTCGACGAAGCCGTTGCGCAAGCGGATTTCATCACTCTGCACATGCCCAAAACGGCAGAGACCACCCACCTCATCAATGCGGCACGCATTGCCAAAATGAAGGACGGCGTGCGCATCATCAACTGCGCTCGCGGCGGCCTGATCGATGAAAAAGCCCTACTCGCCGGACTCGAAAGCGGCAAAGTCGCCGGCGCCGGTCTCGATGTTTACGAAACAGAACCACCGCTCGCCGACGATCCACTGATCTGTCGCCCTGACGTCGTGCTTACCCCGCACCTCGGCGCGTCAACGGAGGAAGCTCAGGAAAATGTCGGCATCGAAATCGCCCACTCTATCCGCGACTGCGTGCTGCACGGCTCGGTGGTCAACGCCGTCAACATGCCCAATATCGACGAGAAAACGCTCGCCGAAATTGGCCCGCACCTGAATCTCGCCGAAGTGTTGGGCAAACTTGCCGCGCAACTCGCCCCGAACCAGCCCGAGTATTTCCGCATCAACTACAGCGGCACCATCGCCGACCTGGACACCAACCTGATCACTCGCGGTGCCCTCAAAGGCTTCTTCGAAGTCGGTTCGTGCGCCGATTCGGTGAATCATCTCAACGCCCCCGGCGTCGCCGAAGACCGTGGCATCCGCGTCGTCGAGAGCCGCGTCGCGGAGCCGGGAGACTTCAGCGATTTGATCGAACTCGTCGTCGGCAACGAGAATGACAAGATCACCGTCGCCGGCACCTTCTTCGGCAGCCAGCCGCGTATTGTGAAAATCCACAACCGCCTGGTCGAAGTCGCTCCCGATGGCAACCTGCTCGTCTACACCAATGACGACACCCCCGGTATGATCGGTCATGTCGGCAAACTGCTTGGCGATCATGGCATCAACATCGCCAGCATGAACCTGAACCGCGATACTGAGGCCGGCACCGCGCTCAGCGTGCTCAGCCTCGACTCATCGCCCAGCGAAGCGGCCATGGCCGCCTTCATTGCGCTCGAAGGCATCCACGAGGCCCGCGCCGTGCGCCTGTAGGGGACAGGTAAAAGCGCAGAGTGCTGGGAGTGCGGAGGCTCGCCTCCGCTCTGGCTCCCGCCTTGTTCGCAACGACGAAAAGGACCGAAATCGGTTCCAGGAAGCCAGTGCCCACAACGCGTCGCTGTGAGAGAAAGGGCGGCGACAAGCCTCCGCAAGTGAAGAGGTAACACTCGCGCGTCGTGGCATTCGAGTGAGGCGGCAAGCCACGGGCACTCCCGGCCCTATTTACCACGCCCAAAAAATCTCCCTGAAAATACCTTTAAAAATCAGTTTACTTAATTATGGTAATTATGTAAATTATAGACGAAACACAAACACTCGTCTTACAATGCCTGCCAAAACTTTGAGACTGGCGGATCCTCCGGCAGAGGATCTCGACAGTTTGGAGCCGGTGAGCCGTCATTCCTGCGAATGGAAACCACGGCGCATCCGCAACAAACGATCGAAACAGCCACCACGCCAAAATCATCCGCTCGAACCGGTCCACACTACTACCGACAGCCTCCGCAGCGACGATCTCGAATCGCGCCTCGGATGTCTCGAAGGAGTCGTCAGGGATTGCGCCCTCATTCTGCGCAATACCGTCGCGGATCGGCTCGACAAAATTGAGTACTCGCTGAACACCGAGCGCACCCGCCTCGACGCCCGTATCAGCGCCGAAGCCAAGCAGAACTATCGCGTACTCACCGAGGTGACGCAGAAAGTCTCGGCCGCCATCGATCAGATCCGGCGCGAGGCTCAGGCCGTCTGACCGTCCCTATCATCCCCCTTGTCGGTGGCGTTAAATGAGTTGAAGTCCCTCCACTCCGGTGCTTGTGTCCGACGCTTGTCGCGCCGTGGCATCATGGCCTGAATTACCTCCCGGTGAAAGTCGCGGCGAGCTCCGCCGCGATGGATGTCTATCCCAATACCGCCGATGCCCGAGCCTATGAACCGGTCGTCACCGTTCACGACTTCTGGTTGCTCGCCTTACGCTTGGCCACTGCCTTCTGTCTGATCTATTTTCAAGCTTGGGATCAGATCAAGATGGCCTGGGCCTTCGTTTGGGAAAAAGTTCCCTGGACGCTCGTTGACCAGATGTCGGCGGCATCGTTTCCGACACCCAATATTCTCGCCCCGCTACTGATCTTTCTGCTCATGGTGGTCGGCTTCGCACTCGGCTTCGGGTTTCTGAGCCGTATCATTTCGCTCATTGGCGTACTTCTCTGTGGCCTCGTTCTAGTGGCCCAGCTCGAGCTTTCAACATCCCTGACCAGCCAAACTCTGATTCTCTATTGCAGTATCTTGCTGGTCATGGTGTTCGCCGGAGGCGGCCGGATCAGCCTCGATGCCCTGCTCACCCGCCGCAAAAAAACTGCCTGAGCAGCCTTCCTGATTTGGCCTCCAAAAGTCGCCGATGATCCGCAAAAACCCTTGCTAGTGGCGCCGTACGCCCCTTGTTTCCTCCTTTAAAATATCATGTCGTCATTCTCCGAACTCGGTCTCTCCCGACCCATCCTGCGCGCGATCGAAAAAATCGGTTACGTCGACGCTACGCCGATTCAGGCTCAGTCCATTCCCGCCGCCCTTAACGGTCGCGACATTATCGGTGCCTCACAGACCGGCACCGGCAAGACGGCCGCCTTCATGCTGCCGATTCTCGATCAGATTACTGCCAGCGCCGAACCGCAGTGTCTTGTCCTCGAACCGACCCGCGAACTCGCCGCTCAGCTTGAAGAAGAGGTGAAAAAATTCGCCTACTACCGCCCGATCAACACCGTGCTGCTACACGGCGGCGTTGGCTACGGCGCTCAGAACGATGGCCTGGAAAACAATCCCGACATCATCGTCGCCACTCCCGGCCGCCTGCTCGATCACATGAGCCGCGGCAGCCTGTCGCTGCGTAATTGCCGCTTCCTCGTACTCGACGAAGTCGACCGCATGCTCGACATGGGCTTCCTCCCCGACGTGCGCAAGATCGTCGACCAGTGTCCGCGTGAGAGACAGACCCTGTTTTTCTCCGCAACCATGCCACCAGCGATTCAGACCCTCGCCAACTGGGCCCTGAAAGATCCCCTGGAAGTCGAGATCGGCGAACGCCGTAAGCCCGCCGAGACCGTTAATCACGCCTTCTATCCCGTCGCCATGGATCAGCGCGACGAGCTGCTGCTCGCCCTGCTCGAGGACACCGACTACAAGAGTTTGATGATCTTTACCCGCACCAAAAAGGAAGCGGATACCCTGCTCGGCCTGATCAAACACAAGACCGACGCCAATGTCGCCGCCCTGCACTCCGACATCCGTCAGAGCGACCGCACCAAGGCACTCAACGGCTTCCGCAGTGGTGAGTTCGATGTCATCATCGCCACCGATCTCGCCGCCCGTGGGCTCGACGTCTCCGGCGTCACCCACGTCGTCAACTACCGCGTGCCCGAGAATCCAGAAGATTACGTGCACCGCATCGGCCGCACCGGTCGCGCCCAGCAGGAAGGCGACGCCTTTACCCTGCTGACCGGCGACGAACTCGACTACGCCAAAGCCGTCGAAATGTTCATCGAAAAGAAAATCGAACGCCGCAAAGTCGACGGCTTCAACTACGTCTACACCGCCCTGCTCGACGAAGAGCCACCCAAACCCGTCCGCGTCAAACGCCGCCCCGCCGGCCGCAAGCGCCGCCGCTGATTTCGATCGGCCCAACCTGCCAGCCGGGAAGGAACAACATGCGCGTTCTCGCCATCGATCCTGCGCTGCGCAAAACCGGCTACGCAGTCATCGAAGAAATCGTCGCCGATCCCCGGCGCGGTCCCGAGTATCGAGCCATCACCTACGGCACGATCACCAATAAACCCAAGCTCCGCCAATCCGGATGCCTGGTCGCCATTCGCGAACAGATCAATGATCTGATCCTCGAGTACAAGCCCGAAGTCTGCGCCGTGGAAGGCATCATCTACGTGCAGAGCTTCCGCACCGCCATCACCATGGGCGCCGCCCGCGGAGCCGCCATCGTCGCCGCCGCCGGCCACGGACTCGAAGTTTACGAATACGCCCCCAAGCGCGTCAAACAAGCCGTCGTCGGACGCGGTGCCGCCGACAAACAACAAGTCGCTTTCATGATGCGTGCCCTGCTGCACCTCACCGAAACCCCCGATCCCGACGCCGCTGACGCTCTCGCCATCGGCATGGCCCACCTCTACGCCAATCAGCCGGGACGGGCGCAGGTTGGCGAAGCGGCAAAGCCGATTTGAAAGTGGCATGGGCTTCCAGCCTATGTGCAGTGGATGAGTGCCATCTGCGCTCGGAGCAATAGTCCACCGTCAAGGAGGTAACCAACCCCGTGGAAATTTAACAGATTCAAGAACTCGTTGAAGCCTTAGCGCAGATTCTCCATCAGGATATTGGTAAACCCTCAGCCCTTCGACGACGACAAGGCGCTCCACTCTACGCATGTTCTACCGCTCTTTGCGATCAGCCATATCGGCAGCTTCAACCGAGCTAAACGTGGAGGCAAGCCTACGCTCAGTCATGAGCTCACAATCGGCTTGGAAAGGCGTCTTCGCAACCTCAAGAAGTGCTGCCAGCCCCTGTCCGTTGCACGTGTCGAAGGCTTTCCCGTATCCAACGCGCAATGCGTGGAGAAAGGTGACCGCCCAACCAAATCATGCCACAATCACAGAACGATCGATGCCCTGTTTTGCGTAGTTAATCGCTGCAGCAATGTCTTCGCGTTCGAGGTCGGGCATCTCATCCAGAATCTGGTCATAACTTAGCCCAACCGCGATAAAGTCCAGGATATCCGTCACGCGAATTCTTTATCCTCGAATGCACGGCCGCCCACGACTTTGCTTCTGGTTAAACGTTGAGACGAGTGTTGGGGTTCATGCCACGGACGATGTTACTGACCGGGCGGCCAGTGGCGATTGATGTCTCTGGCGTTATTGGGCTTTTTTTGTCCAGACAGGTGTCAGGGTTGTGACTTGTGGCGGGCCTAAAAGAAGCGGTTCAACAGCATTAAGGTAAGCGGCATAGCTGTCTGTCATCAGGAACTCTTGTGAAGCTTCTGCGCTCGCGTATTGCTGGAAAGCGGAAATTGAATCGGGATTCTCGTTATTAAAGCAGTAAAAGTAGGCAGTATGGTTAGGATTGGCTGAGATAGCCGGAGCCAGATGCTCCTCCCAGGCCTTGCGAACTTCGTCGCGCTTCCCGGGCTGAGTCTGATGTGTGATAATTAGTGCGAACGAAGGCATCGGAAATATAATTTTGGAGACTGGAGAATTGTTTGTCTAACAAACTTATTCTTGGACTTAGATATGGATAACAAAAAACGATTTTCGCTCTCTTTATTTTGGCCATAACCGCTAAGCCGTATGATAAACTCAAGTGTTCAAGACCAGAGCTTAGTACGCGATTCGCTCTTCGATCTTACCCAAGGCAGCCTACTACTCCGGCACTTCGCCGATCGTAGTCATTGCCCGCTTCCATTAGGCAAAAAACGGGCAGTGCAATATTTTCAGCCAAAATAAAGATATCCAGCAGCCCACCCACACGCTTGGCTAGCCCTCAGCAACCCTCAAATCCCCACCCAATGCAACACCGGCAAGGAAGCGGTGGATAATCCGTCTCACTCTGAGTAGGGTCGAAGCCATCCAACTCCCCCCTTCCATGCCCCCCTCCCCATACGACTTCCGCTGGCTCGGGCGGATCAGCTACACCGACGCACTCGAGCTGCAGGAACAGCTCGTTCAGCAGCGCCGCGACGGTGAGATCGGCGACACCATTCTGCTGCTCGAACACGAGCCGGTGTACACCATCGGTCGCACCCGCGACCGCTCCAGCCTGGCGAAAAACGATCAACTCCCCCATCCGGTCGTCGAGACCAATCGCGGCGGCCAGGCCACCTATCACGGCCCCGGCCAGCTGGTCGGCTATCCGATCCTCGATCTGCGCCAGCACGGTCAGGACCTACACGCCTACCTGCGTGCGCTCGAACAGGCGCTGATCGATTTTGCCGCCAGCTTCGACATTTCCGCCGGACGTCGCGAAGGACTGACCGGCGTATGGGCCGGTCCACGCAAACTGGCCTCGATCGGTGTCGGCGTTCGTCACTGGATCAGCATGCACGGCTTCGCCCTCAATGTCGGCCTCGATTTGAGCGGCTTCGGATCGATCATTCCGTGTGGCATCGCCGATGTCGAGATGTCCTCACTCAGCCGTGAGTTATCCTCGCCAGAGGATCGCAACCGCGATCGCGCCTCGTCGGCTAACGAAATTGGCGTAGCCGAGGCAGCGCAAGGTGTTCAGCCTTATCTGGTCGATGCCTTACAGAAACTTCGCGGCACAACTCCCGCCGCATCCGCTTGAGAGCCGGATGCCGTGCGGCTACAGTGCGGCGCTTGCCTCCTGTCGCACATGATTCTGGTCGCCGAATACCTAGATGACCGCCAACGCCGTGTGGTCGCCGAAATCATCGACCGTCCGGTGCGGATCGGTCGTAGCCCGACCACTAAGATTCACGACACCGAGACTCGGGTCATCGAGACTCTCGAAATCCCGTGGAACGATCGCCTCATCAATCGCAGTCACAGCGTCGCCCGCCGGGACGGTGATGACCTAATCGTCGAACGCCTGCCGGCAAAGGAGGGCCGTCATGCACCGAATCGCATCTACAGTCACGCCCCAATCGCCCGTCGGCAGATTCTGAACGATCCTCTGCGTGTGAAACCCGGCGAAGCGTTCGTCATCGGTCGCCTCGGTCGCACCGTTTTTCACTGGGTAGATTCGATCGAAACGCTCGACGCCGATCCCGCTAATTCTGCGGAAGCTTCTGCTGAAGACGCCAAGAATGATGCCGCCATTCTGACCGCGAACGGCAACGACGACTTCTTACCTCTCGACGAATACACCCTTCGCCTGCAACTGCGGCTCTTGCAGCGCGAACTTCCCGAGCAAGTGCTCAGTGGCTGGACCGATGAACGCGATCTCTTTATCCGCGCCGCCGCCTTCATGCACGGTGCTCTGCCCAACCAAAAAGGCGTTGCCGCAGCCTTCGTAGCCGTCGATCTCGAGCGCGGTGATGGCGAATTCGAGCTGCTCAGTCCGGACCCCAACACTCGCACTGATTTTCAACCGAGTCGCCGGCTGCTCGCCAAGCTCGAACTTCGCGCCCGCAATGGCGGAGACCCTCAGATTTGGACCCCGGAAACCGATCCTGAAGACTTTGCCGAAGCCGAGAGCTTGCAACGCCCGATCGAGTGGATTGCCGCCGTCCCGGTCTGTTCGCTCGATGAAAATGCAACGGTCTATCACACCGCCGATCATCGCCCGGTTTACCTCTACATCGAAGCCGCTCAGGCAACCAGTGCCGACGGCAAAGACGGGCGCCCCTATCTGCCCTTCATGCGATTGGTCGCGTCTCTCGTCGCCAGTTTGCTTTCGGCGCGCGAGAAGCAACGCATTCAGGATCAAATGTCGGCATTCTTTTCTCCTGGTTTGCGGGAAAAAATGCGCGATGGCGATCAGCAGGCTCTTGAGCCGGCGATGACTGACTGCACCGTCATCTTTGTCGATCGTCGCGGTTCGTCGCGAATCATGGAAACCGCAAAGTCGGACGAGGAAATTCTCCACCAACTGCGCGACAACCAGGACATCGTCGGCGAAATCACGCAGACGATTTTTGATCACGACGGAGTGATCACTGACTTTTCCGGTGATGGCGTGCTCGCCCTCTGGGGCTGGCCGCCGGATGCCGACTCGAGCGACGATCATGCCCGCCTCGCCGTTGAGGCCGCCGCCGCCATTGCCGCCAAGCTCAAGTCCCGGGTCGAATATGATGATCGCTGGATGCGTGATGTTTCTCCGATCAGGGTCGGTGTCAGCACCGGCCGAATCGCCGTCGGAAAAACCGGCCCGGCCCAGCAAATGCACATCTCCGTGTTCGGCAGCGTCGTCAATCTAGGCGCCCGGCTGGAAATCATTGCCAAAGATTTTCGCGTGCCAACACTACTCTCCGGCGAAACCGTCGATCGGCTCCAAGCCGAGGGAAAACCTGCCCCGCAGGTCAGGCGGTTGTGTTATATCAAACCCGCTGGCTTTGCCGAATCGTATCCTATTTTCGAATTGATCCTGCCACGTTCACTTGGCGGCAGCGGGGTTAGCGTTGCCGATACGGAAAAATATGAACGTGCTCTCGACGCATTTGTCGAAAGGAGATGGAACGATGCCGAAAATCTGCTCGCCGAGCTACCCGCCGACGACCGCCCGACAGAATGGCTGACCAAACAAGTGAAGAAATTCAGCAAAAAGTCGCTCGACGACGAGTGGCGAGGCGAGATCGAAAGTCTTTTAAAGTAGCCAGCCGCCCCGAGAGCGCCGTCCCCTTCATTTAGCTCGACCTCGTTCCGCTCCCCAATGAGTGATCAGCCCAGCATTCCCGATTACCAGATTCACCTCCCGCCGCTCGGTGAGGGGGCATTCGGTACGGTGTACCGGGCCACGTATCGCGGCATCAGCGAGCGAGCCCTGAAGCTTTTCAAATCGGATAAGGTCGACCTGACCGCGATGGCGCGTGAATTGGAAAAACTTTCCAGTGTCGCTGAACACCACGGTATCGTCACGCTTCACGATTTCGACCTGCTCGGCCAGACCCCTCATTACGCGATGGGCCTGCATGCGGATAAGGGAGACGACGACAAGTGGCTGACGCGGACCCTTGAACAACTTTGCGGCAGCATCGATGCCCGCGAGAGCTGGCGCATGTTGCGCGAGATTGCCGAAGCGGTCGCGTATCTGCACCGCCATCACATCATCCATTGTGATCTTAAGCCGAGCAACATCCTGCTCACCGACGAACACCCGCAGCGCGTGAAGATCTGCGATTTCGGCCAGAGCCGCGGCGATCGCTTCGATGTCGACGACACTGCCGGCACCCCGCTTTACGCCGGCCCCGATCAACTGCGTAACCCCAGCGATTCTGCCGACGGTAAAGGCTTTCGCTGGGACGTATACAGTTTCGGAGTGGTTGCCTACAAACTGGTGACCGGACAACTGCCACGCCTGCAGAGCCTAGCCGACGCGGAAAATCCCTCGACCGATCTCGAAGCTACCATCGCCGACAACTCTCTCGAGGCGACCATCGCCGACTCAGAAACTATCGACAGCCGACAACTGGCCGACCTGATCGAGTCTGAGCCGAAGCTGCAATGGCCGCCGTGGCTGCGCATGCCGCCTGAACGTCGCGAACTGATCGAACGTTGCCTCAGTCTCGACCCGAACGAGCGCTACGCAGACATGCGTGAAGTTCATGCCGCCATGGACCACATCGACCAGCAGGCTCGAGTTCGCCGGTCGACGCGACTCAACGCCGTATTCGCCGTGCTCCTGGTGGTCGCCATCTGGGCGTCCGGATTCGCATTCGTTCAGGCCCGCAGAGCGAAAGCTGCGACCGAAGCCGCCATGACATCCCGGGATCAGGCGCGCGATCTGGTGCTGTTGGTCGCCGACAAACTCAGTCGCGAACTCAGTCAGAGCGGACAGGAAGAACTGATATCCTACGTCAGCGAAAATACCGAACCATTTCTCGAAAATCTCGGAGACGACAAACGCGCCTCGCGCACGCTGCTGCAGTTCAGCGCCCGTTCGGCTACGATCAAAGGTGACCGCGCCGAAGATCAAGGCGACTATGCCCTCGCCCTGTCCAGTTACCGCAGCGCCTACGAGATTCATTCGCAGCTCGCCGCCAGCCGCCCCGACGACGACCGCATGCGTCGCGAGGCAGCCTCCGATTTGATGCAGGTCGGACGCATTGCCCTGCAGATGGCCGATTTTAATACCGCTCTGGAGAGCTTCGAAACCGCGCTGGGAATTCACGAAGCCAGCCTCGGCGCCCGCGCCGTTCCTGAACCGGAACAACTGAACCTGCTCACACTTTCGCTGGAATCGATAGCCGACACCGCGCTCGTCGCTGAACAACCCAAGCGCGCCGTGTCAGCCCTGCAGCGCGCCATCGATCTACATGTTGCCGTGCTGCGCGACCCGACGAGCAGATCCCTCGCCAATCGTTCACCGCTCGCTGACCGACTCGCGGAACTGCAAATCAACCTCGGCAATCTGCACCTCGCTGCCGAAGAATTCGAAACCGCCGAAGCGGTTTTCTTCAAGTGCTACCAGCAGATATCCGAACCGGGAGATGAACTTCTACCGGTCACCGAGGAACCCGATTTACGCATCGTCGTCAGCGATCCTCAATTGATCGCCGACACTTTGAGTGGCCTCGGCCGCGTTCGGCTCGAACTCAACCTGTCGGAAAGTGCCTTGAACATCTTTAATGAGGAACTCAAAATTCGTCGTCGAGAAGTTGATCGTCAACCGCTCGACGCCGACACCCGCCTGGCCCTCGCCCGCGCTTACTCAAACGTCGCTGCCTGCTTTAACCTCGCGGAACCTCGGACTCGCGATCTGGCGCTGACCAGCCTTGAACGATCCATCACCGAAGTTCGCCAACTACCATTCAGCGTCCGCGAATCAGATGACGTCATCGAGTTCATAGAAGAGAGTGAAACCTCCATCGACGAAATACTCGAACTCAACGAGTGATGCACCACGGCCTTACCATCGCCGCGTTGGTTTTTCTACTCGCCTTTAACAAGGCTGACGGTTCGGACGAAACTTTGGAGCGCAGCCTCAATTATCTCCGGGAAAATCGCGTCTCCATTGATACCCCGCAGCCCCACAAAAAGTTCGCTCAGATTCGAAGACAAATCGCGGCCACACCGGATCCCGGAACCGATTTCGGCTACGTTATTTTCAGCGTCGCCCGCCACAGCGACAAGCTGCTCTCCGCAGTTCAGACCGCGCAAGTCGAGGCACTGATCGAGTCTCGCCAAAATGCGGTGATCAACTGGCATGACGTCCGCAACATCATCCGCGTCCATGCCGTCACAGCGATGTGGGACTATGCACAGGCCGGGGAAAACGTTGCCCAATATCGAAAAAACTGGGACACTTGGAACGAATTATTGCTCGCCTACATGTTCGAAGAATTCATCGCAGCGGAGCAATTCCAACGCGCGTTTTGGACCATCCTGACAGTCAATCAACAAAACAATTTACTCAGTGGCGAGTGGGATTCCTATCTCAAAAAGAGCACCGGTCACAAGCGTCTGTTCAGCGCCGACAAGCAGGTCCAACGCGTGCTGGGAAAACCCGACAACCCCGGGGCATCCAATCAAGTAAACGAGCATTGGAGCCAACTCTGGCAGCCGATGCATCAACGTTACCTCGCCGCTTCAAAATTTCAGCGCCAGCGAGAATTTGCGATGGATCTCACCGACGAAAATTTCAGCGTCGCAGCCTGGGACGAATACGCCGCAGCATTCCGCGCCTTCGTCACGATGGAGTGCGATGCCGTTCGCGAAATTTTACAAGCCAGCTACGACCTCGACGCCGCAGCATCAGCGCAACTCGATCAGAACCGCGATCATCTCCATGCCGACATGATCGAAAAGTATCGCCCCAAGTACAGCGACTTTCTCCGAGCCATCGGCGCGATCAGACCGGACTGAAGGCGAAACCTCCCGGCACCTTTTCGATCGGTCCGTACTTGTCCAGATCGACAAGCTCCGCGATCGCCGCTGTGATCGCTGCCTCATCCCCCTGGCACCTTTTCTCGATGCTGGTCGCGACGCGCAGCGGTTCGATCGTCAAAGGCATTTTGAAACTCAGCTCGACCTGCTCGAGATCGTCGCGATCCGCTTCGACCTCAAAGTCGACTTCGGTCGAAAAGTTCACGGCAATTCTGCCGTTCGAAACGCTGCCGAATTCCAGTTTGGTCACGTCGGCCGGATTGTGAACGCCGAACAGCAGCACCGCGCCGTCCACCGAGCCTGGCTTCGGCGCCCAGGGAAACTCGTGATTACTCTGCTCGAGCGCCTGCCAACTGCGCACCCCGGGAATGCTGATGTTGTTGGCGCGAAACAGCGGTTTCATTTCCTCGTCATCGATCTCAAACGGCTGAAACGCGATCTCGATAAAAAACTCCAGCCGCGGAGTGATGCCGGCACCGGGATCTTCGAATATCAACTGGCCCAATTTTCCTTCCGCTGGTACAAAGGCACCTTCTGGTAAATCACTCATGCGCCACTGGTAAAATCGGGAACCGCTCTACGCAAGCGATAGGAAATCCTTTCCACATGCCCGGCGTCATGCCACGTTTTGCCATCTGACATTTTCTGCCATGAATCCATCACCTGCCACCAGCCGCCGCCGCTTTCTAACTCGATCCAGCCTTGCTCTCGGAGCCGTCGCCATGACCGACCCCCTGCTCTCCAAAGCCCGTGCCAAAGAAGCGCCACTGTTCAAGGTCTCGCTCGCACAGTGGACGATCAATCCCGAGCTCAAGTCGGGTAAGGTCGACAACCTCGACTTCGCCAAAATCGCTCACGACCACGGAATCTTCGGCATCGAATACGTGAACCAATTCTTCATGGATAAGGCCGCGGATGAAAAGTATCTCGCCGATATGAAGCAGCGCGCTGCCGATCACGGCGTCACCAGCCTGATCATCATGTGCGACCGCGAAGGCAACATCGGCGATCCCGACGATGCCAAGCGCAGTCAAACCGTCGACAACCACCGCAAGTGGATCGATGCCGCCAAGTTCCTCGGTTGTCACTCGATCCGAGTCAACGCTGGCAGTTCCGGCACCTATAAAGAACAAGTCAAACTCGCCACCGACGGCCTCGCCCGCCTCACCGCCATCGGTGCCGAACAGGACATTAACGTGATCGTCGAAAACCACGGCGGTCTTTCCAGCAACGCCGACTGGCTCGCAGAAGTCATCACCGCCGTCGATCACCAGCGCTGCGGCACGCTACCCGATTTCGGCAATTTCAAAATCAGCGACGATGAAAGCTACGACTCCTACCGCGGCATCGAAAAACTTATGCCATGGGCTAAAGGCGTGTCCGTCAAAGACCTCGTATGGGACGATAACAGCAAGCAGTCCGACCTCGATTACGACCGCATGCTGAAAATCGTTCTGGCCGCCGACTTCCACGGCTACTGCGGCATCGAGCACGGAGGTTATGATGGCCTCAATGCGTCGCGCGAAAAATTGGAACAAGCGCGGGAGAGACTCGCGCAAGCCTGAAATACGATTGGGCCTTATTGGCCAACGGACGCGGGCCGCCCCGCTAGCGGACCACTTTAAGTTGATGCCTCCTTGGGCACTGCCATGCAAATGAGCCGCGCCCCTGTGATCAGCTCTGTATCCGCCACAGTTTTCTCTTCTCTCGCCACTGCCGCTGGCTTTTACTCAGAGTCCGGTCCGCCGCCACGACAATGTCTCCCCTCATCCTCGCCTTCCTTGCACTGCTTCCGATCGCGGTTGTCGCTTTGCTGCTGGTGATCCTGCGCTGGCCCGCCGCACGGGCGATGCCGTTCTGCTATCTGACCGCCGCCGTGCTGGCGCTGTTCGTGTGGAAAATTCCCGCGCTGCAGGTCGCTGCGGCGACCGTCAACGGCCTGGTCATTGCAGCCTCGCTGCTGTTCATCATCTTTGGCGCCATCCTGCTTCTGAATACCTTGCAGGAAAGCGGTGCACTGCAGGCAATCCGTAGCGGCTTCATCGACATCACCCCCGACCGACGCGTACAGGTGATCATCATCGCTTGGCTATTCGGTTCCTTCATCGAGGGCTCCGCCGGATTCGGCACTCCGGCCGCGGTGTGCGTGCCGCTGCTCGCCGGTCTGGGTTTCCCCGCGATGGCCGCCGTTGTCGCCGGAATGATCATTCAGAGTACCGCAGTTTCCTTCGGAGGATGCGGCACACCCATTCTCATCGGCGTCGACCGGGGGCTCTCTGGCGACCCGACCGTGGCCGCCTTCGCCGAACAGGCCGGTCACGTCGAGTGGTCGAGTTTTCTGGCCGAGATCGGAGTTCGTGTCGCCACTCTGCACGCCATCGTTGGAACGCTCGTGCCGCTGTTGGTTGTGGTGACTATGACGCGATTTTTTGGCGGAAAACGATCGATCGCCGAAGGCCTTGCGGTGTGGAAATTTGCCCTGTTCGCCGGCCTTTCGATGACTGTCCCCTATCTTCTGGTGGCACGCTTTCTGGGCCCTGAATTCCCCTCGCTGTTCGGCGCACCTATCGGTCTCATCATCGTCATATTTGCCGCCAAGCGAGGTTTTCTGATGCCGCCGAAGGAGGAAATCTGGGACTTCGAACCGCCCGAACAATGGCCGGCTGACTGGACCGGAAAATTCGAGATCCGCGATGATCGCGGCGAAGCGCCGACCATGGGACTACTCAAGGCCTGGTTTCCCTATTTGCTGGTTGCCATTCTGCTGGTGATCACTCGTCTCACGCAACTGCCCTTCGGCGACTGGATCAAATCCGTATCCATCGAAGTGCCTCATCTCTTCGGAACCGAAATCGGCGCCAAAGTGCAGCCGCTCTATCTCCCGGGCACCATTTTTATCATCGTCGCGCTGATCGCTGCCATGGTGCATCGCATGCCGATTCGCTCATTCAAAACCGCGTGGTCCCGATCTGGAAAGATGGTCGTGTCGGCGTCGGTCGCGCTCGTGTTCACCCTGCCGATGGTGCAAATCTTCATTAACTCCGACGGAGGTGCGGCCGGCTTCGCCAAAATGCCCATCGCCCTCGCCGCCGGCGTCTCCGATCTGGCCGGATCCGCTTGGCCGCTGTTCTCTACGTTCATCGGCGGCATCGGTGCTTTCGTCGCCGGTTCCAACACGGTCAGCAACATGCTGTTTTCCCTGTTTCAATTTGGCGTCGGCGAACAAATAGGCGTCGATCCCACCTGGATCATCGCCCTGCAGGCGGTTGGCGGCGCGTCGGGAAATGTGATCTGCGTGCACAACGTCGTCGCCGCAGCCGCTACGGTCGGCCTGCTCGGTCGCGAGGGCGCAGTGATCCGCAAAACCCTTCTGCCATTTACCTACTACGCGCTGTTCGCCGGAGCACTCGGATATGCGATCGTCTGGCACCAGACCAAGGGCTGGCTGAATCTTGGCTCGGTTATCGCCGCTAGCATCGTGATCGCCGTCATCGTGACGATTGTGCGATTTCGAAAGTCTCGCCCAACTGATGAAGATTCACTCAAGTGATCGGCATACTGATCGATTTCACTGCCCCCTCAACGCACCGATCCACGGTCTTGCGACCGTGGCGACGATGCTCCGCTGATCACCCTTTCTGCAACTTCGGAAATACCCCTTCCATGGCCTGCTTCAACAGCAAACCATCGTTGCCGTAGACAACAAACCGCGCACCTTGCTGAATCGTGCGCAGTGCCTGCTCGGGGGTGCCGAACCAACTACCGGCGGCGATGTTGTGCTTATTGCCGGTATCGATGACTTTTTGAATCGTCGCAATCAGATCGGGGTGATCGTATTCTTTCGGGATTCCCATGTTGGCGGTCATGTCACCCGGGCCGACGAACAGCGCATCGACGCCAGGGATCGAACAGATGCCGTCGAGATTCTCCACGGCGGGGATTGATTCGATCATCGGCACGAACACAGTGTCAGCATTTTTCTCGGCGACGTAGTCTTGGGTTTTCTGGCTCGGCCATTCACCGGTGGCGAGCACACGATCAAGACGTTTGCCTTTCAGAGGACGATAGATGGCCGCCGCGGCGAGTCGTTTGGCTTCCTCAAAATCTTCCACG
>JBBKXR010000225.1:0-18547 GCA_037969585.1 Verrucomicrobiales bacterium | reverse complement strand
GGTTTGTCATTTGCGATTACTGGACGAACTTCAAGATACATGATCAAATGGGCGCCATCATGAATTAAAGGTTCTTTCATTGTTGTCGGTTTCAAAGGACGCTGTTCAGCCGGATTTCCGTCGAGTCGCGCTGCTCGCAACCAAGGCAGTACATCCTGATTCTTGTGGCTTCCGCTTCCAAATACGTTTGAGTAGTGAGATCGATCAGCTGAGCCAGCCGATGCGCCTTCGGTAATCAATTTCCCTTCCGCATCGTAGCTGGCTTGGTGCCCCCAGCCTCCGCTGCCTCCCACTTCTTCCGACCGCATTTCGAAGTAAGCACCTGGATGAAAAAATGAGTCATAGCCGTCGGGTTCTTCCCAATCTACGCCGTTAGGTTCCGGATCAGTGGCGACTCCATTCCCTATCGAGACACTTCCATACGGTGCCGGCAAAAAATCGAGCCAAACATTATTAAAATTCTCAGTTCGATGCCATTGATCGTAATCAGTCTTTGCGGAACCGGGAAGGACGATAACGAGAAGGTGATCAATTTCAACACTTCCATCAGCGCTTGTGACGGCTATCGAGATTGCTTTAAAGTCATCAGCAGAGGGCTCTCCCCCAATATTTATGTTTTGGCTATCTTGCAATTCTCCATCCACCTTCCATTTCAGAAATTCTGGATTTGTGAACATGCTAGAATTGTCGTTTTTAAAATAGTTTTCTAGAAAAACCGCCGCGTTGATTTCTTGGCTCGGCTCCCATACCACGGATACACATTTTGTGATTGGGTCGTAATGATCCTTCTCGTTCTGTTTGGTCTCAAGATTTATAGCATGAGGTTTTTTAGGACCGGGAACGTCGTCAGGATAGACTTTAAACTCCACGGGCAGGAGAGCGATACTCGCCCGGCTGTCGTCTGCGCTACCTAGCTCAGCTTCCGGCTTCAACGTAATCTTGGCGCCGTTAGCCGTCGTTTCGTCTCCTTCGGCGATTTCCAGCTCCACTACCTCCACTTTGAGAATGTCGTCCTCACCGTCTTCGTCGACGTCATTACCCCGCGTCACTTTCAGAAAGCTTCGCTTGATCGCCTTCTCAGCTGTCACGCCAGGCGCCAGGGCCAGCCTTAGCTGAACTTCTTCGGCTGACGCAAAGAAGGGGCCTAACGGTCCCGGCTGTTCCGGCGTTCCTCGGTGTTCATATGCTTGGTGAGCCTTGCAGACTAACCGATCGAACGATTTGTCAGAATTATTCGGCAAAGCTTGCCAGCCTTTCGGCGTTCCGTTGGCAGACGGCAAAATTCCAGCGGTGACATCAGTCAGCATCTTTTTATAGCCGGCCACGACCTTACTGTGAGTGTCGAAATGCTTATCGCCCTCGGGGCCACCTATCTGCTGGACCGTACCTACATCACCGGCACTTCCAGAAGGCGTCCCTCCCACACTCCCCGGATCCGCTGGCTCTCCGGGATCTACGTTATCAGCGCTGTTTTGCTCTTGCCACGGGCCGTTCGACCAAAATTTCGCGCCTCGGACCTCAAGCCAAACTTCCTGAGAATCCTGCGGTTGTGGTTGTTCTTCTTCAGGGGTTTCAGCGTCGTTGTTTTCAGAAGAACTGCCGTCGTCGCCATCACTTCCATCGGTGCTCGAACCGCCTCCGCTTCCGTCACCACCACCATCTGTGTCACCACCGCTACCGCTACCGCTACCGCTACCGCCCGTCGTTCCGCCACCTCCACCGCCCTCAGTCCCATCATCTCCAGTGCCATCGTCGGTTGGTGGATCAGCTGGATCATTCGGATCACTTAAAAGTAACATGACCTCCTCAAAGTCATCATAAGCATCACCGTCGGTATTTGGGTTTGTCGGGTTGGTGTTCTCAACGTATTCGCGCCCGTAACTGAGGCCGTCGCCATCTCCGTCAGCGTTGCCATCGGCCGAATCCATGGGATTGAACCCGATCAGCACCTCATAGCCATCGGGAAGCAAATCATCATCTGAGTCGCTGTCTGCCGGATCGGGGTAAACTACCTCGGGGACGTATTCGGTGTACGTGTATTCCTCACCGGTGGTGTCGTCGTAGTAGGTCATTTCGTAGGCGACCACGACTTCTACGCCAGCCAATTCTTCCTCATCGCTCAGGCCATCACCGTCGCCGTCATAGGTGGGGTCGTAAGGATCACCACCACCGACATACTCGCCGGTGTCATCATCGTAACCATCGCCGTCGTAGTCTTCGCCGACGGAAAACGTGCCTCCGGGGATGCCGGGCAGGAACATCAGCGAGAGGCAGAGTGCCAAACTGACCGCCCGCTCGAACAGGGAAGCCTGTCGCTCAATGGGTCGCGGCTTATTCGGGGGGGGGTAGGCGACGTTCACAGCAGAGAGGTGGATGGGAAAGTCGACCGATTTCTCAATCAGCTAACCCAAAAATGATGAAAACGGCGATTGTCGGCAAGAAAAATTTGCACGCGAACGCCGATTTTTTTCCACTCCAGCTGCATCCAGGTCCTGGCTGTGGCCAGCTCGTGCAAGTCGGTGTTTCGTCAGGGAGCGGCAGCGGTCGCCTTTTGGCGCATAATTCTGCCTTTCAATTCACCAACTACGGTACCTTCGTTGACGTACTGGATCGCGATGACATCGAGGTCTTTCTGAAACACGGTACCGGGGGCACAGTGGACTGTTCCTGCACGGATGTAGACGTCTTCGGTGTAGGTGCCGCTCAGTTCAACGATCGGGGCGAATATACCGATCTCCACGCCGACCTGTCCGGCCGAAAGGTTCACCGTGTCGCTCAAATAAAGCGTTTTCTCGGTCGGCGCTTCGCTGACGGTAATTTTTTGTCCGCGTTGTTCGACGAAGCCGGCTTTCTTGAACGGTTGCATCAGCCAGTAAGCGCCTCCGACGATCAGCCCAATTGCCAGCAAGAGGGTGAAAAAGATTATGCTTCCGCAACCGCAGCCTTTCTTGTCGCTGTCCTTTTTATTCTTCTTGTTGCGTTTCAGAACGCCGGCACCAGCAGTTCCGCCGGGTTCGTGTGCGCTCGGCGGGAGCTTCTTGAAGCCGTCCGGCTTAGGAAGCGGCTTCAGATCATCCGGCAATCCCACGGGAGGACCCACCGCTTCGGGAGGCGGAACGGCTGCGGGGCTCTTGTCGGGATCGGGGGTTTTGTCTTTCGGGTCCATGATAGGGAGTGCCCTGATCATATAAGCCGTTTTTTGCGTTCGCAACTTGGATCCTTACACCTTCGCGGCGTAGTTTTTGGTGGGCTTGAACGGTCTTGAGTCGAGACTCGATCCGTGTTTCTCTGCACGCGACCGAATTCAATTTTGATGATGCTTCGAAACTTCTATTTTCTACTGGCTCTGGCGGTGCTTTTGCCGATCGGTGAGCTACCCGCTCAGGACAGCGATGCATCAACGCCTCATTGGATTTGGGATGGGGACAAACCGATTGCTCACCTGCGCTACGAGTTTGAGGTGCCTGCCGGGGTTTCCAAGGCGGTGCTGATCGCCAGCGGCGATGACAAGGTGCAGGTCTTCATCAATGGGGAACGATTATTCGCCAGTGAAAGCTGGAGCTCGCCGAAAGTGATGAATGTCACCAAGCTGTTAGCTGAAGGCGGCCGAGCAGTCATCGCGGCTCGAGCCGAAAATGCCGGAGGCGCGGCGGGATTTATGGCTCAACTCACGCTCGAATTGGCGGATGGCAGGCAAGTCATCGTGTCCGACGGTGAGTGGAAGGCGATGTCGCCGCCGGCAAAGGGCTGGATGAATGTTGGTTACGAGGCCACGCAGGGCGCGCTGACTCCGGTCAAAGTTCTCAATGCGATCGGCACTGAGCCCCGTGGATCGGTGAGTCCGGCACTGCTCGCCAATTTGGAAAATCTCAAGGATCCCGAGGCGACTCCAGTCGATCAGATTAAGTTGGCCGAAGGTTTTACGGCCGAGCTGCTGTATTCGGTTCCGAGAACGGAACAGGGTTCTTGGGTGGCGATGACTCACGATGACAAGGGCCGGCTGATTGTTTCGGATCAGTACGGAGCGCTGTATCGTTTTTCGCCGCCGGCTCCCGGCGCGGTGCTTGCGCAGGCGGATGTCGAAAAAATCGAGGTCGATATCGGCGGCGCGCATGGATTGCTGTACGCCTTTGACGCTCTCTATGTGTCGTTAAATACGGGCGAGCACGGTGGTCGTGGTCTTTATCGGATCACGGACAGCGATGGTGACGACAAGTTCGACAAAAAGGAGCTGCTGAAGAAGTTTGAAGAACAGGGCGGCGAGCACGGACCCCATGCGATCGTTCTCAGTCCCGATAAGAAATCGCTCTACGTGGTCTGCGGGAATCAGACGGCGTTACCGGAGTACAATCAATCGCTGGTGCCGCCGGTCTGGGGTGAGGATCTGTTGCTGCCGCGCATCTACGGTCGGGGATTCATGAAAGGTACGATGGCACCGCGCGGTTGGATCGCGAAGACGGATCCGGACGGCAAGGAATGGACCATTGTCGCCACCGGATTTCGCAACGAATACGACGCGGCGTTTAACAAAGACGGTGAGCTGTTCAGCTACGACGCTGACATGGAGTGGGACATGAACACGCCGTGGTATCGGCCGACACGGATCAATCATGTCATCAGTGGTGCGGAGTTTGGCTGGCGCAATGGATCGGGCAAATGGCCGGAGTATTTCTCCGACAGTTTCGGAGCGGTCGTCGACATCGGTCCGGGTTCGCCGACCGGTGTTTGCTTCGGCACGGGCGCGAAGTTTCCGGCGAAGTATCAGAATGCGTTTTTTGTCTGCGACTGGAGCTATGGCAAACTCTACGCCGTTCACATGACGCCTGACGGGGCCAGCTACAAGGGGAACGTCGAAGAGTTCATGGCGGCTCAGCCCTTGCCTCTCACGGACCTGCTGATCCATCCTGACGATGGGGCGTTGTATGTCGCGATCGGCGGTCGACGCGTGCAGTCGGGGCTCTACCGAGTCACTTACACCGGAGAGGAATCGACGCAGCCGACTCCAGCTGCGAGCGGTGGTGAAAAGGAACGCGATCAACGGCGCATGTTGGAAGCGCTCCACCACAAACAGGATGCCTCGGCGGTCGACAAAGCCTGGCCATTTCTGGGCAGTGATGACCGTGCATTGCGCTACGCTGCCCGCGTGGCAATCGAGCATCAGGCGGTGGAAAGTTGGCAGGAAAAAGCACTCGGTGAAGACGATCCGCAAGCGGCGTTGGCGGCTCTGATCGCGCTCGCTCGCCAAGGTGCAGAAGCTCTCCAACCGCGTGCCGTCGCCAAGCTGTCGGGCTTCGATGTCGGTAAGCTCGACAAGCAGCAGCGCCTCGATCTGATTCGAGCCTGGGGCTTGACCTTTATTCGCCTCGGTGAGCCGAACGATGCACAGAAGGGCTTCGTCGGCGCGCAATGGGAAAAGTATTTTCCCGAGGCCAGTCCGGAGGTGAACTCGCAGTTGTCGGAGCTGATGGTCTACATTCAGGATCCGAAGGCAGCAGAGAAGATTGTCGGCTTACTTAGGTCGGCACCGAGTCAGGAGGAACAGCTCACTTACGGAAAGAATCTGCGCCTGCTCACTGCAGGTTGGACGGCGGATCTTCGCCGTGACTACTTCGAATGGTTGTTGCGCGCACAGAGCTTCAAGGGCGGGGCGAGTTTTCAGAAGTTTGTCGAGTCGATCAAAACCGATGCGGTGGCGAATTTGCCGGCCGATCAAAAGGCAGCGCTTAAGGATTTGATTGAGGCGGTTCCGAAAGCTGATGCACCCCAGTTCACGATCACTCCCCGGGAATTTCAGAAGAACTGGACGGTGGAGGACTTCGATCCGCTGCTGGCCTCCGGGCTCGAGGGCGGTCGAGATTTTGCCAACGGTCGCAACATGTTTGGCGCGGGAACCTGCTTCGCTTGTCACCGTTTTAATCAAGAGGGCGGCGCCATCGGCCCGGACCTGACCAGTGTTGCAGGGAAGTTCAGTCCGCGCGATCTACTCGAATCGATCATCGATCCGAACAAGGAAATCAGCGATCAGTATGGGCAGACGATTTTTCACAAGATCGACGGCAGTCAGGTCATCGGACGAATCATGAATTTGAGTGGCGATTCGGTGCAGGTGAACACCAATATGCTCGATCCGAATGAGACGGTTGGCATCGACCGCAAGCAGCTGAAAAAAATGGAAGAGTCACCGCACTCGATGATGCCGCCCGGGTTGCTCAATACGCTGACCGATGACGATGTGCTCGACTTACTCGCGTATCTTTTGTCTCAGGGAAATGCGGACGACCCGTTGTTTGCGAAGTAACATTGTGACATGGGCTGTCGGTCCACGTTGTTTCAGCAGTTTTTTAGAATCATGAAATCACGCTTTATTTTTACAGGCTCGTCCACTGGGGACCGGCGGGACGCCGGTATCACAATCTCGTCCAAAGGAAGATGGCTGGAGGCCCTCGCTACGTTATGCCTGGTGGCACTGTTGGTGCCGTTGAAAGGGAATGCCGCCGAGTCGTTTCAATTTGCCGATGGTGACGTGGTGGCTTTTGTCGGCAACACGGTGATCGAGCGGGCTCAGGACTACGGGCATGTGGAAATAGCGCTGACGCTGGCGGCGGGAGAGGGGAAGTCCGTGGTGTTTCGCAATCTCGGATGGTCGGGTGATTCAGTTTACGGTGATGCCCGTTCGTACTTCGGCCCGCCGCAGGAAGGTTTTGACCGCTTGCAGAAGGCGATTACGGAACTGAAGCCGACGGTGATCATTTCCTGTTACGGCGCAGTGGCCGCAATGACCGAAGGGGATGGGTGGACCGAGGCCAAGGCCGCCGAGGGGCATTCAGGAATGGATCGCTTCGTGTTCGGCTACGGTCGCTTGCTCGACGCGTTGACCAAGTCTGCGGGAGGACAGTTGCGCGAGATCGTATTGCTTTCGCCACCGCCTTTGGAGAATCTCCCGGCGCCAATGCCTGACCAGACGGCACGCAATCAGCGGTTGTCGGAATACCGCGACTCAATCGCCAAGCTGGCTCGCAAGCGTGGCCATCGGATGGTCGACCTGTTTGCGATGATGAATGGCGATGGGCTTTCCGCGGGCAAACTGAGTTCACCACGCTTGACGGAAAACGGCGTTCATTACACGCCGGAAGGCTATCGGAAAATGGCTCAGGAGATAACCCGTGGTCTTGGCTTGCCGGTGCTCGACTACAGCAGTGGATCAGCTTCGGCGGAGACTTTGCGAGAAACGATTGTGGCGAAGAACCGTCTGTTCTTTCATCGCTGGCGGCCGGCCAACGAGACCTACCTGTTTCTGTTCCGCAAACGTGAACAGGGTCAGAATGCCAAGGAAATTCCGATGTTCGATCCGTTGATCGCTGCGGAAGAAAAGAAGATCAACGAGCTGAAATCGGCGGTGGTGAAGGAGATCAAGCCATGAGCGAGCCGAACCCGAATATATCCAAATTTTGCATGAACAAATTGCGCCCGAATTTTCGCTCCCTGCTGATCGCATTTCTCGGCTTGGCCTTGCCTGCCATTGGCCTGGCTCAGAATGGTCTCAAGGATATTCCTGATACCTCAATCGAGGCGGCGATTGCCGGCTTTAAGCTGCCGGAAGGAGCGAAGATCAATCTGTTCGCGGGCGATCCGGATATCAATAAACCGGTGCAGATGAACTGGGACGCGCAGGGGCGTCTGTGGATGGTCAGCAGTCCCTTGTATCCGCATATCAAACCGGGCCAGGAAGAAGCCGATCGCGTGCTGATCCTCGAGGACACAGACAGCGATGGCGTGGCGGATAAGGTGACGACTTTTGCCGATGGTCTGTACATTCCGACGGCGGTGATTCCAGGAGACGGCGGTGCCTATGTGGCCAACTCGACCGAAGTGCTGTTTCTAAAAGACACCGATGGCGACGGCAAAGCGGACAGCCGGGAAGTGATTCTGTCGGGCTTCGGCACGGAGGATACTCACCACCTTCTGCACACGTTTCGGCACGGTCCGGAAGGTTTGTTGTACATGAATCAATCGATCTACATCCACAGCCATGTTGAGACGCCGTATGGTGTTCGCCGATTGCTCGGTGGTGGTATGTGGCATCTGCGGCCGGAGACGCGCGAGATGGAGGTTTTTTACAAGGGGCTGGTGAACCCGTGGGGAACCGTTTTTGATCGATGGGGCCAAGCCTTCGCGACGGATGGAGCCGGTTCTGACGGCATCAATTTTGTGTATCCACGGGCGGTTTTTAAAACCTCACCGGGTGCCTCGCGGTCGCTCGACGGATTGAGTCCGGGGCAGCCCAAGCATTGTGGCATAGCGATCGTTGACGGTCGGCACGCACCCGATGACTGGCAGGGCAATTTTGTGGCTCCAGATTTCCGTGGTCATCGCGTTAACCGTTTCAAACTTGAGGAGAGTGGCAGCGGTTACGTGGCGACTCAGCTCGAAGACTTGGTGTCATCGACGCATCGTGCGTTTCGACCGATCGATATTCAACTCGGACCAGATGGAGCGATCTACATTGCCGACTGGTACAATCCGATCATCCAGCATGGTGAGGTCGATTTTCGAGACCCGCGTCGCGATCACCAGCACGGTCGAATCTGGCGCATCAGCTTTGAGGGACGCGATACGGTGCAGCGCCCGAACATCGTCGGTGCGGCGGTCGCCGATTTGCTGGCCATGTTGAAAGCCGACGAAACGTGGACTCGCCATTTTGCCAAGCAGGAGCTGCGCACTCGCGGAGCGGCCGCTATCAAGCCGGCGCTCAGTGAATGGGTCGGTGGCTTGGCTGCGGATGAGACGCACGCGAAACTCGAGGCCCTGTGGCTTTATCAACACGTCAATTTGCTCGATCAGGATTTGATGCGCGATCTGCTCGCCAGCGAAGATCCTCACGCTCGAGCAGCGTCGCTACGAACGCTCTACTTTCATCACAATGAGGTGGAAGATGCCTTTGCCCTCGCGAGTAAAGCGACCACCGATGCTCACCCTCAGGTTCGACTTTGGGCCTTGAGTGTTCTCGCTCAGTTGGGCGAACCGGAAACGGTGAAAGTGGCGCTCGGAGTGTTGAAGCAGGACATGGATGAAAACCTCGATTTTGCCCTTTGGTCGATTTGTCGTGAGCACGAATCGCGCTGGCTGACTGCTGCCGAATCCGGCAATCCCTTCGCCGACATGGAGCAGTACCTGTTCGCGGTTCGGGCGTTGGGTCGTCCGGTAGGCGTTGATCGCGTGCTCGATGCTCTCGGTGGCACTGAACTTGGTGCCAATGCGATGCCACAGGTTGCCGACTTTGTGTCCCGAGTGGGCAATGCCGAGCAATTGGCCAGGCTGTTCGCCTATGGTCAATCGGAAGGACGCAATGAGGCAGAAAAAATTGCGGTGATCGAAGCGCTGACGAATGCCGCCAATTTACGCAAACTCAAACCGGGTGGCGATTTGGCTACGGTAAGCAGTTTTCTGGTCGATGCCGAGGGGGCGACGGAGCGTTTTGGCAAGGCCGCTGCCTTGTCCGGGCTGTGGAAAGTCGAAGCGGCGCGTGGACCGATTGAGAAGGCATTCCTTCAGGCCGACAGTGATGAAGGTCGCGCCCGTGCCGCCATGGAAGGCTTGCGGGCTCTGGGGGGGGCGATGTCGGCTCAATTATTCGAAAAGACGGCGCGTGACAGTGCTCTTTCCTATCTGCAGCGTTCGCTGGGTGCGATTGGCAGGGTCAAAATGAATCCCGAAGCGGGTGCACCGGTGGCGATCGAAGTCTTGAAGGATTCTCCCGATGGCAAAGATCCGGCCGGAATCTATGACGCTTTTCTCGCGACTAAGCAGGGGCCGCCCGCGCTTGCGAAGGCGCTTGCTGGCGCGAAGCTTCCCCAGGAGATCGCGCTCAGTGGGGTCCACAAAGCGAGTAGCGCGGCGACCAGTCCGCAGGGCCTTATCACAGCGATCCAAAATGCGGCCGACCTCAAGCCGATGAAGGCACAGCTCACGCCCGCTGAAATGGAAGCGATGATGCAAGCGGTGGCAGAAAAGGGTGATCCGCACCGCGGCGAGGAGGTTTACCGGCGTGCCCAATTGATGTGTATAACCTGTCACGCCATCGGTGGCGTGGGCGGAGTGATCGGCCCAGACCTTGTCAGTATCGGATCGAGTGCTCCCGTCGACTACCTTGTTGAATCGTTGATCGATCCGAGCAAGAAAATCAAAGAGGGCTATCACACGACCTTGGTTACCACCAAAAAAGGTGACGCTTTTGCGGGTGCAGTCGCCAGCGAAAACGGCGACGAAGTCGTGATTCGCGACGCCGCCGGTCAAGAGCAACGGATCGCCAAAACCGACATCGCCAACACCACGGTGAGTCCGGTGTCGTTGATGCCGCCGGGACTGACGGCATCGCTTCGTGAGGACGAGTTTGTCGACCTGGTGCGATTTTTGTCTGAGCTCGGCAAAGAGGGCGCTTTCAAGACATCACCGAAACGCTTGGTCCGGAATTGGCAGGCGATGATGCCGCACGACAGCACGCGCGACACGATCGGCCATTACGGGGAGAGCATTTTTGTGGATTCCAAAGTCGATTATCAATGGACGCCAGCCTACGCCGATGTCTCTGGCGGACTGCCGACGGAAGGCTTGCCGCAAATGGTCGGTCGGGGCACTAATCGCTACGCGGTTGGACGATTCGTGATCGCTGTTGAGCAGGCGGGTAGCATCGGTTTGAAGCTGCCGAAGACTAAAGACTTAACGCTGTTTGTTAACGGCAAGAAAATCGATCTGCCGGAAAATGCTGGAGAAACAGTGGTCCCGCTGGAGCTGCCTGACGGGAAATCGACGGTCACGGTAGTCGGCCTGCTCGATTTTGGTCTGGACGAGTTGCGAGTCGAAATCGTTGACGCGGCCGGCGCGGCAAAGCCGGCGCGAGTTGCGCTTCCGCCACTGGTGGAGTGGTGAACTCTCGTTTACAGCCGGGACCCGGCGGTTAAGCTTAAGTGGGTCCAGCTTGGCCATCCTGGTGTTGTTGCCAAACGGTCTCGCAGAAACCGTTTGGCGCTAAAGGACAGCTGAACGACACGCCCTGACATAACCACTTAATTATCGGTTGCTTAAGGTTGTTCAATTTGCTTGGATCGGTGTGTCGATAGTTGTGAGGGGCCGGTCGGCGAAGTCCTGAAAAATCCAACTAACCTACTTACATACCTATGTTTAAAGCATTCAAAGAATTCGCCTTCAAAGGCAACCTGATCGATATGGCGGTCGGGATCATCATCGGCGGCGCCTTCGGGACCGTCGTAAAATCACTGGTCGACAATGTCGTCATGCCCCCAATCGGCAAGCTGATCGGCGGTATCGACTTCAGCAAGCTGCAGTGGGTTATCGGTGCTCCGCCCGAAGAAGGTGCAGAACCGGCTGCTATCCGCTATGGCCAGTTCATTCAGGATTTGGTCAGCTTCCTGGTGATTGCTTTTGTGATCTTCCTCATCATCAAGAAGGTTCTCGCAGTTTTCGAAAAAAAAGGGGCACCGGCAGATGAAGTGCCTAAGCTCAGCCAGGAAGCGGAGCTGCTCACCGAAATTCGAGACCAGTTGAAAAAGAGCGCCTGATCTGGTCGCAGTTGAAAATCTACCGAAAACCGGCGACGCCTCGTGTGTTGCCGGTTTTTTTGTAGGTGAGTCACGCCATCAGTGATTGCAAACTGCTACACCAGCGGGAAATTGGCGCCATGTTTTCTGCCTGCCTTCGTCGTCGAATCGGCTTCACTGTTTCTTATCTTTTTGTTTCCGTCATGCCTCTCGCTTTTGCCGTCGATTATCCCAAAGCTCGCGTCAGCGACGTCGTTGATGAACTCCATGGCGAAAAGGTGGCCGATCCCTACCGCTGGATGGAGGACATCGACTCGGAAGAAACCAGGCAATGGGTCGAGCAGCAGGCAGCATTGACGAGCGACTGGTTGGCAGATGGAGATGACTCCCGTGAAGAACTGCGTGAGCGGGTTCGCGAATTGTGGGACTACGAAAAGGTCTCGGCGCCGCGAACCAAGGGTGAAAGGACTTTTTACTATCGCAACAGCGGTCTGCAAAACCAGTCAGTGCTCTTCTGGCATCCCGAGGGAGAGAAAGAAAAGGCCAAGGTCTTGATCGATCCCAACGCATTGTCCGAAGACGGAACTGTCGCGCTCAGCGGCGCCTCGGTGAGCGATGACGGCAAGTGGCTGGCCTATGGACTTTCCAAGGCGGGTAGCGACTGGCAGGAGTGGCGGATTCGCGATGTCGCGACCGGTGAGGATCTGCCGGAAGTGCTCAAGTGGGTGAAGTTCTCCGGTGCCTCGTGGTCACCGGACAGCGAGGGCTTTTGTTACAGCCGCTACGACGAGCCTACCGAAGGCGACGAACTGAGCGAGGCGAACTACTTTCAGAAAGTCTACTATCATCGGCCCGGCACCGAGCAGAGCGAGGACCGTATGCTCTACCAACGTCCCGATCAGAAAGAATGGGGATTTAACGCCGGCTTCAGTGAGGATGGTCACTGGCTGGTGATGACCGTGTGGAAAGGGGCTGGCGGAAAAAATGGTTTGTTCTATCGGCCGGCGGACGGCGACGACGCAGAATGGGTTGAGCTGTTTAACCATTTCGACAGCGATTACACCTTCCTCGGCAACGATGAAGGCGTTTTCTACATCTGGACCGATCGCGACGCTGCCAATGGCCAGGTGGTCGCGGTTGATCTCGATCGGCCGGAGAAAAACTTTTGGCGCACGGTGGTCGGGGAAGCCAGACACCGAATCGCCAGTGTCAGCTTGTTCGGTAATGAAGCGATCGTCGAATATCTCGAAGATGCCCGTTCGCGGGTGGCAGTCTACGACCTGAACAAGACTTCTCAGCGAATTCGCGAAGTCGACCTACCGGGCATGGGCTCAGTGGGTGGATTTGGTGGCTACCGAACCGATCGTGAGACTTTCTACACCTTTACCGGATTCACCGATCCTGGCACGGTTTACCGTTACGACACCGGCAGCGGCGAGAGTTCGCTCTACTGGCGTCCGGAGTTAAAGTTTGATCCCGCCGATTTTGAGACGCGCCAGGAGTTTGTCACCAGCAAGGACGGAACCCGCGTGCCGGTATTTCTGGTGCACCGCAAGGGGCTGGAGATGGACGGAGAGCGACCGGTTTACCAATACGGATACGGTGGCTTCAGCATCGACATGACGCCGGGGTTTTCGGTATCCAACCTGGTCTGGATGGAGCGCGGCGGGGTCTACGCTCAGGCAGTGCTGCGCGGTGGCAGTGAATATGGCCGGAACTGGCACGATGCCGGTAAGCGCGAGCACAAGCAGAACGTGTTCGATGATTTCATCGCCGTTTCCGAATGGCTGATCGAGCAGGGCATCACTCGTTCCGAAAAATTGGCGATCGGGGGCGGCAGCAACGGCGGTCTCCTGGTCGGTGCCTGCATGACTCAGCGACCGGAGTTGTTCGGTGCCTGTGTGCCGGCGGTTGGGGTGATGGACATGCTCCGCTTCCACAAGTTTACTATCGGTTGGGCATGGCAGGAAGAGTATGGTTACCCCGAAAAAAGCGCTGACGACTTTCGCGTGCTGCGCGCCTACTCGCCTTATCACAATCTCAAAGAAGGAGTCTGCTATCCGCCGACGCTGGTGACCACCGCCGATCACGATGACCGGGTGTTTCCGGCGCACAGCTTTAAGTTTGCTGCAGCGCTGCAGGCAGCTCAGGGGTGCAACGAAAACCCGGTGCTGATCCGCATCGAGCAGAAGGCTGGCCACGGGGCTGGCAAACCGACGTCAAAGATCATCGACGAGATCGCTGACAAGTGGGCGTTTTTGATTCGAGCACTGAAGGTGGAGTGACTACCACTCCA
Organism: Verrucomicrobiales bacterium; assembly: GCA_037969585.1. Taxonomy (GTDB): domain Bacteria; phylum Verrucomicrobiota; class Verrucomicrobiia; order Verrucomicrobiales; family DEV007; genus JBBKXR01. Next base: position 4,696 of record JBBKXR010000225.1, on the reverse strand, counting down.
GATATTCGGCATGCAGCTTGTAGCCGAGATAGATACCGTAGAAGCTGGCTATCAAGCTGATGGCAAGCGCAGCTGCGAAACCGAAGAAGTCGCCGATCCACCAACCGGCCCATCCCGTTATGGACGACAGCATCATGACCAATAGGTGTTTTGTCATATTTAATTGATGGTAATTGTGGAAAATATAACCTTAAAGTAAGGGATTTCCACAAGAGAAATCAGATTGGGAAGGACGTATCGGAGCCAACCTGATCAATCAGGCCTCACCGATTGGGACAAATTGACTGCTGGTGCATGTCGACGCCAGCCGCTAGAGGCGCCAGAATATCGCTGGGCCAGTGAGGATGCGATCTTGCTGACAGCACCAACGACTCACTGCGCGGCGACAATGACGATGAGCAGCGTAAGGGGTATGAGAGCTGTCGTTGCCACGCCAAACGCTGCCATAGGATCTGGGCCTCGGTCAATCGTGATCTGGCTCAAGTGGTCAGCCTGGCACGCATCAGCCCAACCGCGACTGGTCTCGCTAGCCAGAAGACACGGGCCCTGATCACTCCTCTCCGCGCCAACGCACCGAGGCAGGCGGACCGACGCCAACCCTTCAATCGTAGCCTGCGGAGAGACGGGGTGACGTTACGACGACGCCGTCGTTGCAACGGGCGTAGCTGAGGCTGTGGGCGCTGTGGCTACCGATGTATCCTCATCACGCGTGCCATTTTTCACCTCAAATTCGCGACACCAACCTTTTATCTCCAAATCGTTGAAAATCTTACCCAACACTCTGCGCAGCAACCCTTTGAGATTTGCGTTGTCGAGCGTCATCAGGCTCCGAATGGCGGCTTCCTTGTAGGTTTCCAACATCAACATGCACTTGTCGTCGGCCTCCAGTTCGTGGGCGAGGGCGCGGACTTTGTGGATGGCGATGTTCTCAAGATCTTCACGATTCCACAGACTATCGAGCAGGGCTTTGTCATCGCCGCGAGCTTTTTCGCGAGCAACGGCGAGCAGGACACTGGGGCGCATCTTTTCCAACTGATTGTCGCCGGCGTCTTCACCGAGGTCGTCCATGTCGTCACGGATCTGGTAAGCAATGCCGAGATTCTCCGAATATTCGTGCAGTACGCCGCGCACGTCGCTGAGTTTGCCGGCAGCGGCGGCTCCGAGTTGCAAAGCGACTTCAAAGGCAGGAGCGGTCTTCTGGCGGAAAATTTCCAGCACCTGCTTCGATTTGAGCGGCGACGGATTCATTGCCCAGCGCAGTTCGGCGCCCTGACCGCGACACAATTCCAATTGGCCTTCGCTGGCAGCGAGCAGCATTTCGACTTTCTGGTCGGCGGGGTAGGAGGTTTCGCCGATGAGCCGGTAGCCTTCGCCGATGAGTAGATCGCCAGCGTTAAGCGCGACAGCAACGCCGTGCTCGGCATGCAGCGTGGCTTCGCCATAGCGGGCATGATCTTCATCCTCGATGTCGTCGTGGATGAGCGAGGCTTTATGAAAGCATTCCACCGCAATGGCGATGCGCTTGAGATCGTCGTCGAGCTCCAGTTCGCCGTCTTCGTTGGCGGAACTGTCTTCGCGCAGGGCCTGGTGGCTGGCGACGGTGAGAAATGGACGCCAGCGTTTGCCAGCTTTGGCCAACCAATCGCGAGCGACGGTTTCGGCATCGCCCTCGGGATCGCCCATCAGGCGATCGAGTTCTACGCGGCTGAACCACTCCCGGACGTCGTCGTGCAGGGCGTTGAGATTGAGGCGTCGGGTTTTGTCGTCGCTGGTCAGGTGGATGTAGTCCCACACCCAGTCGATATCGACGGTGGTGTTGATACAATCGTCCTGAAGCAGCGGCACGGCCATCGATGGAATGGCGGCAGCTTCAACGTAAGGGAAAGTGCGTTCGAGAACGGGAAGGCAGGAGATGCCGACGATGGCTTCGATCTTTCCGGTCTGAATCATGGACATGACCACGGCGGATCCTTCAGCGACCAGCACCGCGTAGCCGAGGCGTTCGGCCTCGTTTTGGAAATCTTCGATGGTGCACAGACCGCACTGTTTGCAGAGCAGGCCGAATTCGTCGAACGGAGCGGGGCATTTGTCCTCTACCCGTAGACATTTGGGCATCAACAGCATGCGCCGCTCGTAGGGAATCGTCGCGAGGGTTTCGCGCCACATCTCGTTGTTAAGGACAACCGCGGTGTAGTGCGTGTAGATCTCGTCATAGCCGGCGTCCTTGAGGATGAGCTTGGCGTGCACGTCGAGCTCGTCGAGCGGCATCGGCGGGACCGGGTTCTCTTTTTCCACGTACGCGCGGATGTATTGAAGCAAGGCGTCGCGTTCCGTTTTGGTCTGCGGAATGTTCTTCTTCGGCGGACGCACGCGGATGGTGGTCATCGGGGCCGGCTTGGGCAATTTGACGGTCTGGATATCGGCGGACATGAGCGTTGGAAAATCGACGGGCAGGAACGGTGCCTAATCTACTCGGGATGGAACCCCTGAAAACTCGAAAGGGTGCCTGATTTAGCGCCGCATTCAAGAAAAAGCGGTGCCGTGATGCCGGGATTTTCCGCGAAAATTTATCGGAAGGGTTCGGGCTTGGCTTTATTTCGTGGCGGCCGTTGTCAAAGCAGGGTCATCAAGATCGAGTCGATAGAGTATTTGGTTGTAATCGTAGCGTGGGGTTGCGGGCGGAACGGGCTTGCGAGTGAAGGTGTTGGTGTAGGTTCCTTCGAACAGCAGGATTGGCGAGTCGGTCGACGTGAACTCCGGGTGCAGCCGAGGATTATAGAAGGTGTGGCTCTGGTGGGAGAGAACCTTGATCGCCGGTCCCCAGGGGCCTAGAGGAGAATCCGCTTCAGCGTACCAGATTTCGCCGAGTTGCGAGGGCTGGCCGCCAATTTGTCCAAAAACGGTAACCCAGCGTTTGCGCCATTCGTTCCAGGCGACCGAACCGCGATGAGCCTCGATTCTTTTGCCATCGACGGTTTGGACGGCTTTGTCGGGGGCCAATTCCTGCCACTGCGAGGGATCGCTCCATGCTTCGAACGTTGGCCGCATCTTTAGAGTCGGAAAGGGATCGCCGAACAGCAGCCATTCTTCCCCTTCAGAATCGGTCCAGAAAATGGGATGACCGACCGGCAGCGGTGGCGGATTCTTATCGGCGCCTGCCTGGTCCTTTTCCCAGAGGATTTTTACCGATTCAAAGTTTTCGCTGTTGTCATCCCAAACGCAAAGACCGTGCCGATAAGCTTCGAGAAAGCCGCGAATTTTTGCGTAGCAGCCGACCATTCGTGGCTCTCCGTCGGCAGCGGGTAGGCTGACGTAACCACTGATCCAGGTCGGTCCGTCTCCGGACATTTCGGCTACGTTGCGCACGCGCCCTCGGTCGTCGCGAAAGTATTCCAGTGCCAGTTCCAGCGGCGGTTCCAATTTTACCAAAGGGCGCAGTTCGCTGGTGGCGCTGGTCATGTGGAACAGTCCGAGCGGGTAGTGGGGGACATTGGTGTCGCCCCAGGCCCAGAACATTTTGCCGCGATGCACAGAGTTCTGCACGCTGTCTGAGCCGAGAACGCCGCTCTCCGTCCAGTCGAGATGCTCACCGCATTTCTGACTTTCGGCAAACAGGCCGCCTCCAGTGAGACGTCCGAGTCGCTTGGCGATACTCTTGCGGTTGATTTTGATTTCGAGGGTTTTGCCGGACTCGGGAGTGATGCGCACTCCGCGAAATCCAAATCCATCGGCATCGACTTCGTAGCCGTCGCTAGTGACGCTGAGCCAGGTCTCTCGGCCCAGTAATTCGGGAAGGTCAAAGGCGACGACACCGGCACTGTCGGTGAAAAAAGCTACGTGGTGAGTCGTCTCAAGTTTTACCAGAGGAACTGGCCAGCCGTTCTCGGCATCGGTGACCAGGAGGCGACACGGGTCGGCAGCGTTTGCGAGGTTCGAAATCCAGAGACCGAGCAACAGGGTCGCCAGCGAAAGGATCCGCTGAGGTGTCGGAGCGATCGAGCGGGGCTGCATCGGAGGGGTAGCGGAGGTCTCGCGAAATCTGCTAAGAGTTTCCCTGCGCAGCCCGCAGCGCTGCGATTTTCTCCGCCTTCGCTTTGATCTCCTCAGGGCTCGGCAGGTCGGCGAGATTAATCTCTGCCATCACCTCCGCAGGGATCATGCCGTCCTGTTGTAGCTTGGTCAGGCAACGCTTGCGCTCGGTGAGGGCTTTGTCAGGACTGCGCTCTTTGGAAAAGCGCGACTTGGCTTTTTCACTGCGGTCGCGAAGTGTGGCGTAGATGTCGCCGCCGAGCAGGGACGAAATGTCGACTTTCATCTTTTCCCGGCTGACATCTGTTTCGCTGACCGGTTCGCCGTTGATCGGGCCGCTGGCATACTTGGGAAACATGATCGCGACTTCGGGACAGACCCGGGAGCAGGCGGGGCAGTTGGTCTTGCAGTTGTCGTTGTTCTGCACCTGGATCTGCTTGTCGTCATCGACGCCGTAGACATCGAACAGGCAGAAACTAAGGCACTGCAGACAATTGGTGCAGCGATCGTAGTCGATGACCGGAAACCACGGCTTCCAATTGCCGGGTTGGTTGAGCGGTTGATCGAGTCCGATGCGATGCTGTTCGACGAGTTCAAGGACGGCGTCCTGATCGAGACCGGAAATGTCACAAGTGGCGATGTCGGTGCTGCCGTCGGCTGCTTCGAG
>JBBKXR010000224.1:0-5929 GCA_037969585.1 Verrucomicrobiales bacterium | reverse complement strand
GATGAATTGATGCCGCCGCCAGACAGTCATCGCAAGCTCACCGATAAGGATCGCGAAAAGATCAAACGCTGGATCAACGAAGGCGCCGAATATCAGGCCCACTGGTCCTACGTGCCGCTGGAAAAACCGACGCCGCCCACAGTCAAAAGCGACACTCCCGTTCGCAACCCGATCGACGCCATCGTCGCCCGTGGACTCGTCTCCGAAACGCCGCCGCTCGCGCTACAACCTGAAGCCGCACCGGAACGACTGATTCGCCGCGTGTCGTTCGATCTCACCGGTCTGCCGCCGACACCGGACCAGGTTGCCCATTTCCTGACAGAACACGAAGAAAATCCCGATGCCGCTTACCAGGCGCTCGTCGATCGGCTGCTCGCTTCGCCCGCTTACGGCGAACGCATGACCGTCGATTGGCTCGACGCCGCCCGCTACGCTGACAGCTACGGGCTGCAGGTCGACCGTGATCGCGATGTCTGGCCGTGGCGCGACTGGGTAATCCGCGCCTTTAACGACAACCTGCCCTACGACGATTTCATCACCTGGCAGGTTGCCGGCGACCTGCTGCCCGATGCAACCGACGACCAGATTCTCGCTACCGCTTTTTCCCGACTACACCAGCAAAAGGTCGAAGGCGGGTCGGTCGAGGAAGAATTCCGCGTCGAATATGTCGCCGACCGCGTGCACACCTTTGGCACCGCCTTTCTCGGCCTGACCTTCGAGTGCTCGCGCTGTCACGATCACAAGTATGACCCGATCACACAGAAGGATTACTACAGCATGTTTGCCTTCTTTGACGACATCGACGAGGCGGGCCTGTATTCCTTTTTCACACCCTCCGTGCCGACCCCGACGATGGCTCTGCGCGATGCTGCTTCCAAGAATAAAGCTATCGAACTCGCTGCTGCCGTCGTCGCCGAAGAAAAGAAACTCGCCGACATTCAGCCCGACGCCGCTGCCATCGAAGCGTGGACCACCTCGCTCGGCGACAAGCCACTGAGCATTTCCGGCGAGATCGGGCGGTTCACCTTTGACGACATCACAGCGAATTCGTTCGCCAACACCGCGCCCGCTGCGCCCAAGGTAAAAGAGACGAAAAAGGGAAAAGACGAGAAGACCGGCAAGGACACAGAGGTCGAGACTGGCAAGGAAATCATCAAGCCCGCTACCACGACGAACCGTAACCAGATGATCGGTGGTCGACCGAATGCCGGCAAGGCGATCCTACTCACCGGCGACGACACGGTAAAAACTGAGATCGGTAACTTTGCCCGACACCAGCCGTTCAGCGTTTCGGTGTGGATCAATACTCCCGATGAAAAAGAACGTGCCGTCGTTCTGCATCGCTCACGCGCCTGGACGGATGCCGCCAGCCGCGGTTACGAACTGCTCATCGAAGAAGGTCGGATTAAGTGGTCACTTATTCATTTTTGGCCGGGTAATGCGATCAGTATTCGCAGCACTGAAAAGATCCCGCTCAACACCTGGACTCAGATCACGGTCAGCAACGACGGCTCCAGCCGTGCTGATGGTTTGCGCATTTTCATCGATGGCCAGCCGGTCGCCACAGAAGTCATTCGCGATCACCTGACCAAAAATATCACCGGTGGTGGTGGCGACTACATTGACCTCGGCGAGCGCATGCGCGACCGGGGATTTAAAAATGGTCTGATCGATGACCTACGTGTTTTTAACCGCGAACTGACCAACGACGAGGTTGCTCACCTGAACGATCCCAGCTCCAAAATCCAAGATCCCGGTTCACTGTTCCTGACCACCCAAAGCGTCCCCTACCGCACACAACTCGCCGCCCTCCAAGCCACCCGTGCTGCGCAGAACGCCGACGCCGATGCGGTCACCGAAATCATGGTCATGCGCGAGCTCGCCGAGCCCAAGCAAGCCTACGTTCTCAACCGCGGTGCCTACGATCAACACGGCGATCCGGTTAATGCCCGCACGCCAGGGTGGCTCAGCGCATTCCCCGAAGGGGCTCCGAACAACCGGCTCGGACTGGCCCGCTGGTTGACTGATTCGAAAAACCCACTGACCGCTCGTGTCGCGGTAAACCGGTTCTGGCAAATGGCCTTCGGCCGAGGTCTGGTCGGCACACCCGAAGACTTCGGCAGTCAGGGTGACCGACCGCAATATCCGGAACTGCTCGACTGGCTTGCCGCAGACTTCTCGGATAACGGCTGGGATGTGAAATCCCTGATGAAAACCATCGTCAGTTCGCACACCTACCGCCAGAACAGCTTCGCCAGCGACTCATCGATCATGGTCGAGGATCCCGACAACCGCCTGCTCGCTCGCGGACCGCGTCATCGCCTGTCAGCGGAAATGATCCGCGACAATGCCCTTGCCGCTTCCGGACTTCTGGTCGAAAAAATCGGCGGGCCACCGGTCAAACCTTACGACATCGCCGAATCATTCAAGCCCTCCGAGCCCAGCAAGGGCGAAGGCCTCTACCGGCGCAGCCTCTACACTTACTGGAAACGTACCGGTCCATCGCCGGCGATGATGGCCTTCAACGCTGTCAAACGCGACGTTTGCAGTGTCGGCCGTGAGACCACCTCGACCCCACTGCAAGCTCTGGTTCTGCTGAACGGCCCGCAATTCGTCGAAGCCGCCCGCGAGCTGGCATCGAACAGTCTGCGCGCCAACCCTGGCGACACAGACGCCGCGCTCAGCGACATTTTTGTCCACCTGACCAGCCGCCAGCCTGACGAAACCGAACGCGGAATCCTTCGTCGTCTTCACGACGAGCAACGCGTTTACTTTGAAGGCGATGCCAAAGCCGTCGAACAATTTCTCGCCACCGGCGAGCACCAAGCTGACGCCAAACTCCCCCCGCTCGATCTCGCCGCCGCCACCATGGTCGCCAAGGCTTTGTTGAGCTATGATGAAACCGTGACCAAGCGATGAAATGATCACTTAAAATTGTAGGGCAAGCGCTCCGCTTGCTACCTTGCGTTGGCCTGTCCACTGATGACGGGCGGAGCGCCCGCCCTACAACACTTCAAGGCATGACCGCCACATTCTCCCCCCTCAACCGCCGCCAAATCCTCAACCGTTTCGGTATGGGGCTCGGCGGCATTGCGCTTGCCGACCTGCTCGGCAAAGGCAACTCCGACGCTGCTACCGAGCGCCCCGACCTGAGCGGAATCCTTCCCTCCAGTCATGTCGCGCCGAAGGCCAAGCGGGTCATTTTTCTGTTTCAGTCAGGGGGACCAAGCCATCTCGACCTGTTCGATCACAAGCCGCTGCTTAACGAGATGCACGGCCAGGAGCTGCCCGACGAAGTTCGCGCTGGCCAACGCCTGACCGGCATGTCCGGCAATCAGTCGAGCCTGCCGCTCGCCGGGTCGCCGTTCAAGTTTTCCAGACACGGCCAATCCGGCCAGGAGTTCAGCGAGATCCTGCCGCATACCGCCGGCATCGCCGACGACATCTGCGTGGTCAAGTCGATGTACACCGAGGCAATCAACCACGGTCCCGGCGTCAACTTTTTGCAAACCGGTTCGCAGATCCCCGGCCGACCGAGCATAGGTGCCTGGTTGCAATATGGCCTCGGCAGCGATAACGCCAATCTGCCCGCGTTCGTCGTCATGACGTCGAAGAACCGCAGTGGTCAGCCTCTGGCGTCGCGTCTGTGGGGCAGCGGATTTCTCCCCAGTCGATACCAAGGCGTGCAATTCCGTTCCGGCAAAAACCCCGTGCTCTACCTGAGCAATCCCGACGGCGTCAGCCGCGATAGTCGTCGTCAAATGCTCGATCGTCTGCGCGATCTGCACGAGCACCAACTCAAGGGCACACCCGACGCAGCGATACAGACGCGTATTTCGCAGTACGAGATGGCCTTCAACATGCAGGCCTCGGTTCCCGAAGTCACCGACTTCTCCGCCGAGAGCGAATCTACCTTCGAAGCCTACGGCAAAGACTCACGCGATCCCGGCACCTTCGCCGCCAACTGCCTGATGGCGCGTCGGCTGGCCGAGCGGGGAGTGAAATTTATCCAGCTCTACCATCAAGGCTGGGATCAGCATGGCGGCCTCACCAGTGGAATCAAGCGCCAGTGCGCTGACACCGACCAGGCCTCCGCCGCTCTGGTCCGCGATCTGAAACAGCGCGGACTACTCGACGAAACTCTGGTTATCTGGGGCGGTGAATTCGGCCGCACCAACTACTGCCAGGGCAAGCTCACCGAGACCAGCTTCGGTCGCGATCATCACCCGCGTTGCTTCAGCCTGTGGATGGCCGGCGGCGGCATCAAGCCCGGCATCAGTTACGGTCAGACCGATGACTTCGGCTACAATGTCACTGCAGGCGGCGTCCACGTGCACGATTTTCATGCCACACTTCTGCATCTGTTAGGCATCGATCACGAGCAACTCACCTACCGGTTTCAAGGCCGGAGATTCCGCCTCACCGACGTCCACGGCCATGTGGTAAAAGACATTCTGGCGTGATTTAGGAAGCCCGTAATGTGATACCGGCGTCTCGCCGGTCCAGTGCATTGACCTTATGCTGATAAAAATTCAGACTTAAGCCTTATTCCGTATGAAAACCCGCCGGCATTTCCTGAAATCCTCCGCCGCCCTCGCAGCGCTCTCTCCTCTCTCTGCCCGACCCGCCGCCAGCGAACGCATCACGGTTGGCGTGATCGGCTGCGGCGCGCGAGGATTTGCCAATCTTCAAGGCTTGCTTAAAGAAGCTGATGCCCAAGTCGTCGCCGTCTGTGATGTCGACACCTTTCACTATCGCGAACACACCACCCGCACCGGCAAACCCCTCGGCACCGAACCGGCGAAAGCCCTGGTCGAAACCCATTACGCCGAAGCAAAAGCCAGCGGCAGCTATAAAGGGTGCGACACCTACTCCGACTACCGGGAACTGTGCGCACGTGATGACATCGATGCCATCCTCGTCGCCACTCCTGATCACTGGCACGCACTGATGACGCTGGAAGCGTTGCGCAGCGGCAAGGACGTCTATTGCGAAAAGCCGGTCACGCACACCTTCGGCGAAGGTCAGTCGGTGGTCGCCGAAGTCGCCAAACAGGACGCGATTTTTCAAACCGGATCCCAGCAGCGTTCCGGTAAGGAATTTCGCCGCGCCGTCGAAAACATTCACAACGGCCTGATCGGAAAAATTTCCCGGGTTGAGGTCGGTCTTCCGGTCGGCTACCCCGGACCGATGGGTAGCGACAAACCTGGGGATCCGCCGGCCCACCAGGACTACGAAATGTGGACCGGACCCGCGCAAATGATGCCCTACATGCGCGCCCGCAATCACCGCTGGTGGCGCGGCCATCGCAACTACGGCGGCGGCAACATCATGGATTTCATCGGTCACCACAACGACATCAACCACTGGGCACTCGACCAGGACCGCGGCGGCCCGCATTCGGTCGAAGCCATCGGCTGGACCTGGCCCGAAGGCGACTGCTACAACACGCCCGAGAACTACGAGATCCTCTGCCAGTATCCCGACGACATCACCGTCTCGATCGCTTCGCGCCACACGGGAGGTATCAAGTGGATCGGTGAAGACGGTTGGCTCCACGTTAACCGCGGTGAAGGTAATCGCTACGACCCGTGGGCCACAGGCGAGCGGCCCATTTCCGAACGCCCGGAGATCAACAAGAAGAGCTGGTGGGACGATGATTTCTCGCCGGGACCGATCGAAGTCTACCGCTCCGACGATCACCACCGCAACTTTCTCGACGGCGTTAAGAGTCGCAAGCAGTGCATCTGCCCCGCTGAAACCGCGCACCGTTCGATCACTCCAGGTCACCTGGGTTTTCTGTCACAGGATCTCGGTCGGCCGCTCCGCTGGGACGCCAAAACCGAAACCGTGATCGACGACGCCGAGGCCGACAAGCAACTTAAGGCATCGCCCTACCGCGAGCCGTGGCAGCTGTCGGTAAGCTAAG
>JBBKXR010000223.1:0-77721 GCA_037969585.1 Verrucomicrobiales bacterium | reverse complement strand
GGCGGGGGATTCATCCCCCGATTTTTCCCGAGTGGTATTACGTCGCGTAGCGACCGCTCTGGATCTGCAAGGTAGGCTGTCGCATCACTGTCAGAGCGGTCGCTACGCGACGCCGGAATTAATGTGCCTACGCCCCCACGGCTACCGAGACTGGTCGCTACGCGACAGATTGGCCTTATTGAACGTCTACCCTTTACAGAAGATCGCAGACGACCAGGCCCACTGATCGTTTTTCTGGCGCACGCGGGCGTAGTAGGTGTCGCCCTCTTGCGCATCGTCATCCTCGAACTCGACGTGGTAGTTGAGTTCGTGGGGCAGGGCGGCGTGGTGCATGCGCCAGGCGTTGGACTCGATACCTTCCATGGTGTTCGATCGCGCTCCGGCGATTAACTCGCGCAGGGGAAATTCGATGCGCTGGCCGTCGAGCAGGGCGTAAACATTGCCATCAGTCGGCATGTCGACTTCGAGGCACATGCCCTGCGAGGTGTTGGTGAAATTGTTCGGCGTGCCTTCGCTGAGTGCCGTGAAGGTGACCTGCTGCGCCCCCCGTGATTCAACCTTGGCGGTGTAGTAGCCGGCGTCGTCGTTAACTGCTTCAAGCGGCGAGACCACCTGGCGGCCGCGGAAGCGCGGTTCGACGGTGAGGATCTCTCCATCGCTGATGCCGAACTCTGCCTGCCACTGGTGGGTGCGATTGCGTGGTCCCCAGCCGAGTTCGAGGTAGAGCTTGGTGCGCACGGTGTCACCGATTGGTGCCGCTTCGACGTCGCACTCGGAGACGCGTTTGAGCAGTCGGTTGTTTTTTAAAATGTCGACGTAATCGATGGCTCCGCCGGCTTTGACATCGAGTGCGATCTTACGTGAACCGGATGCCGGAATCACTGAGCCCATCGGCTGACCATTGATGGAAAAATCCACCTCGATCCGGTCGCCAGTCATCGCCCAGGTTCGACGCTGATACATGGCCTCCCACAGCGCTTCACGGGTGTTTGATTCCGCCCAGACGCCGGTCAACCCATGACCGTAAGAGCCGGGGTGCGCGCTGTGATGATCGGTGCCGCCGGTGACGCCGAACACGTGTCCCTGACTAAGGCCGTATTGGACGGTGCCTTCCCAGTCGGACGGTCCCATGACGTGCAGAAAAGGATGAGTGTTGTCGCTGCCTTCAGAACACCCATGCATCGAAAGCAGTTCGACGAGCGGGGCAAACTCGGGATCAAAGCTTTCCCAATCGATGCCGCGGGTACCCTTTTTGTAACCGATGTGATGCGGCTGAGCCAGGGTGTCGATGCCCTTCTCGCGCAACTTGCGAAGTTGCCGGTTGAGGTCGTCGAGGCTGCTTGGGTAGAGGATTTCTCCAGTCAGATCTTTGTAGAGGATATTTCGGTCTCCGCAGGCACAGAAGTGCACTTCGAAGGCGGGAAAGACAACGAACTCGCCTTCGCTGTTGGCCGCCTTCAACTCATCCATCATTTTGCGCCAGCCTTCCTTGAGCTTGGCAAAGCCTTCGAGGTGAAAGTCGACGATGTGCTGGATGCGCGGATTAGGTTCCGGCATGTCCGGCCAATGCGCGTGACCGGTGATCGAGACGAAATCCAGTCGCTCGCGAGCGTTCGCCAGTGCGTCGGCCAGCGGACCATGCCCATAGGAAATGCCACAGTGATTATGGATGTCGCCGAACAACGGGATGTGGGGAGTGGGCATAAAATTTGGGTGTTCTGATAACCTGACTGAAATACGAAATGATGGGGCGCTATTGCTTGCCAATCTATCTTCAACTGTTCAAAATCGGCCAGGTGCTTCCGTGGCAAATAACGGACTTATGGATAGACTAGAAGCAAATTTCGATTCGTACGAACTTTTAGAAACCATCGGAGAAGGGACACTAGGCACCGTTTATCGAGCTCGGCAGGTTCGGCTGAACCGGGAAGTTGCGGTAAAATTCATAGATGGGGATTTCGCCGGCACCTTCAGCGCAGCGGAATTCAGCGACGAGGCAGAAGGCCTGGCCTCACTTTGTCATCCCAATATTGCGATGGTGTTGGATGCGGGCAGTACTCGTGGTCAGACATTTATCGTCACTGAATTGGTTGATGGGGTCATACTGAACCAATTTGTCAGTATGGGAACTCCCGAGAACGGTGAGATCGTGGGCATCATGACCCAAATCTGCGATGCCCTGAGTTTTGCCCATGAAAATGGGCTCCTGCATCTGGATCTGACCCCCGAGCACGTCATTCTCAGTGATTTAGGCTGGATCAAATTGGTCGATTTCAGGATGTCGCGTCCGTTCATGCCGGGAGCGAAAGGAAGTCGGCGTGGTGCACCTTTTCTCGCGCCAGAAATGATGTTCGACAGAGCTGTCGACGAGCGTTCGGACGTTTATTCGATTGGAAAATTGCTCTGGTTTTTGGCGACCTCAAACTTGCCACCGCCACACTCTGAGAACGGCGAGCTGGAGGTGAGTGGCGTGCCGGACATGTGGAGAACGATTGTGGAGACGGCGGTAAAGTTCGATCCTGCGCAACGCTATCAAAGCGTCGCCGAGATGAAATCCGTCGGCTGCGATATCATCGCAAATTTTGAATGACCCTGCTCTCGCCTCACTCTGCGAACGCAACTGAGGGTGTCGGTTGGTAGGTGAGATTTACGCGTTTGCCGCCGTTGAGGATCGACATGCGGCCGGCTTCGACGACTAGCTCATTGTAGGAGCTGTTCGCGGGAGTCGCGTGCCAACCGGCAGTGTCGATTTCTTCGAGCAGGGCGCGGCGAGCGGTTTCGTCACCAGCAGCGATGACCCGACGACCGGTGTCGACCAACTGTTCGATGGCACGAAAACCGTAACCGACCGGGCGAAGTCCATCGCCGTCGGAGCGTTCGATCATTTGAAAGTAGTCGGGATTGACCTGATGATGAGCATTGTCGCCGACGTCGGCTCCGGGGGTAATGGCGCAGTAGTCGGCCCCACGGATGTTGTCACTGTGGTCGATGAAACCGCCGACACCGCTGTTGTCGTCCTTGGTGTAGAGGCGCATGCCCTGGTCGTTGCCGGCGGTCGCCTGGTTTGGATAGGCAATGCCATTCTGAACGTTGAGTACGGCGCCGTTTTCCCAGATCACGCGCGCGTCGGTGTAGAGGTAGCCGATTTTGCCATTGGGAAAAGGATCCTCGATGCCGTGCACGGAAACGGCAACTGGCTTAAGGCCAGTGATGAAAGCTACGAGGTCGACGTAATGGCAACCGATGTAGGTAAAGAAATCGGTCTGGTCGGTGGTGCACCAGTTTTGAAAGTTCGAGTCGCGGTACCACCATTTTTCGTGGAGGCGTGCGTGGCCGAGCTTGAATTCGCCAAAATCTCCGGCGCGATATTTCTTACGGGCGATCCAGTTTTTGTCGTCGTAGCGCTTGTGGTATTCGATTCCGACGAACAGGGCCCGATCGCGGGCCCGATCGCAGAGGTCGACGGCTTCGGCGTGAGTGAGAACGAGGGGTTTGACGGCGATGACGTGGTGCCCGGCATCGAGGACGTCGCGGATGACATCGAAATGAAACTGATCGGGGATGGCGACGTAGACCAGAGAGGCGGGAGGCAGTGCGGCGAGCGCTTCGTGGTAATCGCCGATGTGTGCAATGAACTCGTGGCCGGGGAACGCGGCATTGATCGAGGCATCTTCTTTCAACGGATCGAGCGTCGACGCGCTGCGAGCGGAAATATGGATGTCGCCGATGGTGCCGTTTCGTTGCAGCTGATACAGGGACGGTAAAATTTGCAGACGGGTGATCATTCCTCCGCCGATGACACAGATGGGTGTGGGATCGCTCATGGCCTTCGACTAAAAGCCGCGTTTGCCGCTGCGCCAGTTTTTTTCTGGCGGGGATGCGGTCGACCGAGCCTTTGATTTGGCTGAAAATCTACCTTGCAGAGAGGCAGGTTATTGGAGGACGGTCGCTTCCCTTGCTTTCGCCATGAATGACCCCAGTTCCAACGGAGCATCGACTGATGAGTTGATCGCCTGCCCAGACTGCGATGCGCTGTTTCGCGCGCCGGTGCTCGAGCATGCCCAGCGGATCGACTGCCCGCATTGTCGGTGCAGGATCAGCGAAAAGAAGCGTGGCACGCTGCAGCGGTCGGCGGCGTTCGCGTCGTCGGCGGCGGTATTGTTCGTGGTCGCGCACTTTTTCCCTTTTGTGTCGATCGAGGCTGGGTCTCGGGGTAATCAGACGGCCTTGTTCGGCAGCGTCGGCGCTCTTTACGCCAACGGCAGTCCGGGGCTGGCCTGCATGGTGGCGATCTTTATCGTGGCGGCACCGGCGGCGGCGATCATCGGAATTCTTTATGTGCTGCTGCCCTTGTTGATGGGTCGCAGGCTGATTGGGGCTAAGGCAGTTTGTCGTTTCGTTTTTGACACGCTGCCGTGGAACATGATCGAAGTGTTCATGCTCGGTATTCTGGTCAGTTTGTTAAAACTTTCCAAGTTGGCGACGGTGCATCTCGGGATTTCGTTCTGGGCGTTCGCGGTGTTGATTTTGTGTGTCACGGCATCGTTCAGCATGATCGATCGGCTGGATTTGTGGCGACGCCTTGAAGCGGTGGGCGGCAAACCGGAGGGGGCGGCGGTCTCTTAACGATGAAAACGGTGGCATATCCAAAGCACACGGCTGCGGCTCGCGGATTGGCGTGCTGTCATGTCTGCGGCAAAGTCGAGGCGGTCGCAGAAGAAAAATGCGCTCGTTGTGGTGCACCGCTCCATCTGCGTAAGCCTGACTGCCTGCAGCGAACCATCGCACTGACCATCGCAGCAGCACTGCTCTATCTGCCTGCAAATTTGCTGCCAATCATGACGGTCGACACATTGACGGGCGGCGATGACCCGAGCACGATTCTGGGTGGTGTCGTGACGTTTTGGAATACCGGGTCGTATCCGGTGGCGGTGATCATTTTTGTCGCCAGTGTCATCATCCCGATCCTGAAGATTATGACGCTCCTTATCCTGTGCGTGGCGGCGCGCTACAATCGACGCCCGAAGTCGGCGACGAAGGTCTACCGATTGACTGAGGTGGTAGGGCGTTGGTCGATGGTGGACGTGTTTGTGGTCGCCATATTGGTTTCGGTTGTGCAACTTGACTCTTTGATGTCCATTCGTCCCGGACCGGCGGCGTTGGCATTTTCCGGGGTGGTCATTTTGACCATGCTGGCCGCACACACATTTGATCAACGTCTGATCTGGGATGTAACCCGGCCGTTCGAAGATGAACCATGAGCAAAGGTAAAGACAAACGTGAGCAAAAGTCGGACTCGGAGGTAGAGGCGGAAATCGCCAAGGCTCCGGTGCGGCGTTCGCGGCGTCGTGTCTCGCCGATCTGGATCGTGCAGATCGTTGCGGCAGCTCTGGGTGTGTGGTTGTTGGTTCAGTATTATGCCTCGCTCGGCCCGCTGGCGACGGTGCGTTTTGAGACGGCCACGGGTGTCACCGCGGGGAAAACAACGGTGCAGCGTCGCAGTGTTCAGGTCGGAGTGGTCGAGACGGTGAGGCTTTCGGAGGATCACAATGAGGTTATCATGAATCTGCGCATCGATGCCGACGCCGAGGACCTGCTGCGTGAAGATACGCGTTTCTGGATCGTTCGGCCGCGGGTTGGTGGGGGCGGTATCAGTGGCTTGGGTACGATTGTCACGGGATCATACATCGAAATCGATCCAGGCTTGTCTGAGCAGGAGCGCTATCAGTTCGATGGCTTTGAGACGCCGCCGGCGACTCCGCAGGACGTCCCGGGGCTGCGTTTGAAATTGATATCCGATGAAGCCGGTTCGCTCGATCAAGGATCGTCGATCAGCTACAAGGGGATAAAGGTCGGCAAGATCGAGAATCGCACCTTTGTCACGACCGACAACGAGGTGGTGTTCGATGTTTTTATCGAAGAGGCCTATCAGGGATTGGTGGCGAGCAATACGCGCTTTTGGAATACGGCAGGTATCGATCTGGAGCTGGGCTCGGAGGGCATTCAGCTGCGTACCGGAACTCTTGACTCGCTGTTGACGGGTGGCGTTGAGTTTGACACTCCGGACACGGAGTTTGCCGTGGTGCCCGCAAAAAGTGGCCAGGAATTTACCCTCTACGACAGTCGTCGCCGGGTCGAGGAGAGCCTGGTCGTGCTCAAGCCGAAGCTGTCCTATCTGCTGATGTTTGAGGACAGTGTGCGCGGTTTGAACATCGATGCGCCGGTCGAATTTCGTGGTATCCGCGTGGGTACCGTGGTCGGCATCTCGTTCGATTACGCTCCGGGCGACCCGCAGCGCCGCATTCCCGTGCTGATTCAGTTGGATCCGAGCGCCTTGAGTGATGAGCCGGTGTCGACGCGGGAAGATGGTGCGCTGCGGATCGCTGAACGGGTTCACGAAGGGCTGCGAGCGACTTTAAAAACCGGCAGCATCTTGACCGGGCAGTTATTCGTCAATCTGACGCTGAAGTCGGAAGCGCCAGCAGCCGAAGTCGGCATGCTTGGTGACTATCGAACTCTGCCGACAGAAAGTTCGGGCTTGGCTCGGCTCGAGGATAAGATCGTGCTGTTCCTCGACAAGTTGCAAGCTTTGCCACTTGAGGAAACGGTGACCGGCGCGACCAAGGCGCTGGCCGAAATCGAAGCAGCGTCAAAGTCTTTGCAGGGCGCAGCCGCTGAGGTCGACGCGTTGCTGGCATCGGAAGGTGTGCAAAATCTTCCGCAACGGATCGATGAGGCTTTGGAAAATTTTAACTCCGTTCTGGCCGGGCTTGAACCGGACTCGGTGCTGTATCGGGATCTGACCGCAACGACCGAGGAACTGCGCGATTCGCTACGTTCGATTAAAGTGCTGGTCGATGGCATCGAGAGAAAACCCAACTCGCTGATCTTCGGCCGGGGCGGCGGTAAGATCGAACCTCCTCGCGCGAAACCATGACAGCGAAGACACAATTGAAAATCTCCGCTTCGATGTTGGGTCGCTGGTTCGTTGCCGGGATTCTTGCGCTGCTGCTATCGGGCTGCAGCAGTAGCCAGGACAATTTTTACCTACTGACTGCCGACGGTCGTCCGGCGAGCACGGGGGCTGGCAGCAGCAAGTCGGTCGGTTTGGGGCCGGTTTCGCTGCCGGACTACATCGATCGCGCCGAGCTGGTTTTCCAAAGCGATACCAACCGTTTTCAGGTGCCGCCGGATCAGCGCTGGGCGGGTGATTTGCGCGAGAATGTCAGCGACGTGTTGGCGATCAATCTTGGTCGGCGACTGACCCGGTCGAGGGTGGTGGGTTATCCGTGGGAGGCAACCCGCGAAGTGAGCTATTCGGTGCCGGTGACCATTCGCCAGTTTCATGCCGTCAGTGGCGGCGATGCGATCCTGGATGTGCGTTGGGAAATTCGCGAGGGTGGCAATGGCGTCGTGCTGAGCCGTGGATCACGGGTATTTACGGAAGGGCTTTCCGGTGAAGGCTACGATGGCGTGGTCGCCGCAGAGAGTCGCTTGCTGGCGCAGCTCGCTGACGCGATTGCTGCGGGCATGCCGTAATATTTTTTAAGAGTTTCGCAAACTCTGAACATTGGGCTGGACGCTGGCTGGGATCCGTTCACAGTTTGCGCTCAGATGAGCGACCTTCCTTGCGATCCTAACAGCGAAGCTCTGGACGAGTGGATGAGCACTCCGTCGGTCGAAGTGTGTGCCGTGCTGCGTGACGTTGAAGGAGACGTAGCGGTATTGGGGGCATCCGGAAAAATGGGCTTTCAGCTTTGCCGCATGCTGCGCCGGGGATTCGACCAGAACGGTCAGTCGAATCGAGTCGTGGCGGTATCGAGGTTCACGGCAGCGGGAGCACGCGAGAAATTTGAAGCAGCGGGACTGAATGTGGTGGCGGCGGATTTGAGCGACGAGTCGGTGCTGACGGATTTGCCGGAATGGCAGACGGTGTTCTATCTGGCCGGGGTCAAGTTCGGCACTTCGGCCGATTCCGGTCTGCTGGAGAAAATGAACGTTGAGATGCCGCTCAAAGTCGCCAGGCGTTTCCGAAACTCGGAGATCGTCGCGCTGTCGACCGGCTGCGTTTATTCGTTCGTGTCGCCGGACTCGGGCGGTTCGACGGAGGAAAATGAGACCGATCCGGTCGGCGATTACGCGCAGTCCTGTCTCGGTCGCGAAGCGGCGTTTGTCGCCGCGGCGCAAGAATTCGGCACCCGCAGTGCGCTGATACGGCTCAACTACGCGATCGACCTGCGCTACGGGGTGCTGCTCGATATCGCGCAGAAAGTGCGTAAAGGCGAGCCGGTCGATGTGACCGTGGGCCACGTTAATGTCATTTGGCAAAGCGATGCCCTGGTGCACACCATTCTGGCGCTCAAGCAAGTGGCGGCGCCGCCTTTTGTGATCAATGTCACCGGAGCAGAGACCTTGTCTGTGCGCGACTTGGCGAAGCGGTTTGCTGAGCGGTTTGGAAAACCAGATTCATTGGTGATCACCGGCGAAGAGACGGACTCGGTGTGGTTGAATGACGCCTCCAGATCGCACGGCCTTTTTGGTGCGCCGCAGGTATCGATCGATGACATGATGGATTGGATCGTTGCGTGGCTGGAGCGGGGCGGAGAGACTTTGGGCAAGCCGACAAAATTTGAAGTGAAAGATGGCAAATACTGACAACGAACAATCAGCGAATGTGAACGCGAGTGGTTGGCGCGAACGACTGACGCGTGGCGTGGCGATTCCGGCGCTGCCACTGGCGTTGAATAACGACGGTTCGTGGTCGCAGCAACATCAGCGAGCCCTGGTTCGCTATTACTATGATGCGGGAGCAGGTGGCCTTGCGGTCGGGGTGCACTCGACGCAGTTCGAAATTCGCGAACCTAAACATGGGCTTTACCAGCCAGTGCTCGAATTGGCGGCGGCGACTTTGGACGACTGGGGCGCGGATGCCAGCTTTGTACGCATCGCCGGGATCTGCGGAGGCACGGCCCAGGCGATGAGCGAAGTCGAGACCGCAAACTCGCTTGGCTACCATGCCGGACTGCTCAGCCTCGCCGCTTTGAAGGATGCCGACGAAGGGGAAATGCTGACACATTGCAGGGAGGTGGCCGCGGCGATGCCGGTCGTCGGTTTTTACCTGCAGCCTGCCGTTGGTGGCCGGGTTTTGAGCTACGAGTTTTGGCGAAAGTTTTTCGAAATCGAAGGCGTAGTCGCCGTTAAAATGGCGCCCTTTAATCGCTATCAAACCTGGGATGTGGTGCGGGCTGTAATGGATGCCGGCCGCGACGACGTGACTCTTTACACCGGCAACGACGACAACATCATCGCTGACTTGTTGACGCCGTATTGTCACCAAGGCGCGACGCGGAGAATTGCTGGTGGCTTGCTCGGCCAGTGGGCGGTCTGGACTGAGAAGGCGGTGGGTATTCTCGATCAAATTCACGCAATCGGCGCTGGGCCGATCGATCCGCTGTGGCTGCAACGCAACGCTCAGTTGACCGATGCTAATGCGGTGGTGTTCGACGCGGCGAATGGTTTCGCCGGATGCATCCCGGGAATCATGGAGGTGTTGCGGAGGCAGGGGTTGGTGCCGTCGATTCGATGTCTCGACGAGGCGGAGAAGTTATCACTGGGACAGTCGGAGGAGCTCGACCGCGTCATTGCGGCTTATCCGTGGCTTGTCGACGATGATTTTGTTGCCCAGCATCTGGACCGCTGGCTGGCGTAGCGGACATTCTATGAAATCGATTCACATTCTTGCGGTGGTGTTGGCGATTGTGGTGGCATCACCGGTGTTCGCGGATTCACCGCCGAACATCCTTCTGGTGGTCGCTGATGATCTTGGCTACGGCGATCTCGCTTGCTTTGGTGATCCGAATGTCAAAACGCCGAACATCGATCGTCTGGCGGCGGAAGGAGTAAAGTTGACCGATTGCTACTCGGCGGCGGCCGTTTGTTCGCCAGCGCGGACTGGGCTTATGACCGGGCGCACGCCCCAGCGGGTCGGAGTGTATTCAGCGATTCCATTTTTTTCGCCGATGCATGTTCCGGAAACCGAGATCACCATCGCGACTCTGCTGCGCAATGCCGGTTATGCGACGGCTCAGTGTGGTAAATGGCACATGAATGGTCGCTTCAATCTGCCACCGCAGCCACAGCCGGATGATCACGGATTTGAGTTTTGGTTTGCGACTCAGAACAACACGCTGCCAAATCATCACAATCCCTACAACTTCGTCGAGAACGACATTCCCCAAGGGCCGATCGAAGGCTACGCGGCCGACATTGTCACCGACCGGGCGATGCGCTGGCTGGCTGCTGAGCGAGACAAGGAGAAGCCATTTTTTCTCTACGTGGCCTATCACGAACCGCACGAGCCGATTGCGACCGCGCCGAAGTATGAAGCGATGTATGAGCAGTTTGAGGATCCGGCGGAGCGAGCCTATTACGGAAATATCACTCAGATGGACACCGCGTTCGGGCGCTTGCTGGCGAAGCTCGATGAACTCAAGTTGCGCGACAACACGTTGGTGATTTTCACTTCAGACAACGGTCCGGCAATGACATCGTTTCATCCCTACGGATCGGCTGGCAAGATGCGGGCAAGGAAGGCCTACATGTATGAAGGCGGGATACGCGTCCCCGGCATCGCACGCTGGCCGGGTAGGATCGAGTCAGGTAGCGAGAACAGCTTTCCAGTGTCGGGTGTCGATGTGCTGCCGACTTTTTGTGAATTGGCTGGTATCGATGCGCCCAAAGATCGCACGCTCGACGGCGTCAGTCTGGCACCGATGCTGCGTGGTGAAGCGGCGAAGGTCGATCGCCCCAAGCCTTTGTATTGGCAATACAACCGTGCCCGCAGCGATGTGAAAGTCGCCATTCGCGACGGCGACATGAAAATGCTCGCCCGCCTGACGACCCAACCACCGATGACGCCTGACATCACCGCCGAGAGAATGGCGATTCTCAAGACGGCAGGACTGGAGGGCTTTGAAATGTATGATCTCACCAAGGATGAATCGGAAGCCAACGATCTCGCCGCTTACGGAGGTGAGCGCTTCGAAGAGATGAAAGCAAAAATGATCGAACTCTACGAGGACGTGCAATCCGACGCCCCCATCTGGCCGAGTTGGGAACACATGCGCTACGAGGCGGAACGCATCGAGTGGCCCGAATACAAAGCCCTGCGCAAGCCGCCGGTGATGAAGTGACTTAGCGCTTGGGTAAAATGTTCGGCCTCCACTACCTCGATATCGCAGCGCTGGCGTTTTACCTGATCGGTATCACGCTGCTGGGGGTGTGGTCGGCGCGTAAGGTGAAGTCGCTGGCGGATTTTGTCATGCCGAGGAAGTTCGGTAAACTGATGATGATGATGCACGGCTTCGGCACGAGCACGCACTCGGATCAGGCAGTGAGTGTCGCTTCGAAGACGGCGACTAACGGGCTGTCGGGCATCTGGTATCAGTGGATGTGGCTGCTGGCGACGCCGTTTTATTGGCTGATCGCGCCGATGATGCGCCGCTTTCGGGCGCTGACCACGGCGGATGTTTTTGAAACTCGCTACAATCGATCGGTGGCGATGATGTATGTCGTCCTCGGTTGCTTGAAATTTTCGGTAGCCATCGGCACCATGCTCAAGGGCAGCAGCGTCATCATCGATGCCTGCAGTGACGGCCAGTTGCCGGAGGTGCCGATGATCTATATCATGACGGTGCTGTTCGTGATCTACGGTTTGGCCGGCGGCTTGAGCGCGGCCATTATCACCGATTTTGTGCAGGGAATTTTGACGATTCTGTTTTCGTTTATGCTCCTGCCGTTGGTGCTCAATTCGATCGGTGGCATGGAGGGGCTTCACGAAGCTCTGCCGAGATTGACCGGTCGCGACGACATGCTGACGCTGGTTGCACCGGGAGGGATCACGGTATTTTTTGTCGTCGTCATCGCCTTTAACAGTTTGCTGGGTGTGGTCGTGCAGCCTCACAACATGGGTACCTGTGGCGCCGGCAAGACCGAGATCGAAGGGGCGGTCGGCTTTATGGGCGGCAGCATGATTAAACGCATCTGCACGGTGGCGTGGTGCATCACCGGGCTGGCCGCGATTGTTTACTACGGTGGCTCGATCGAACATCCGGACAAAGTTTATGGCATGATGGCACGTGAGTTTTTGCCGGTCGGCTTGCTCGGCGTGTTCATCGCCGCATTGCTGGCGACGGTGATGGGTAGCTGCGATTCATTCATGGTTTCGGCGGGTGGTTTGCTTAGCGAAAATTTGTATCGCCCGCTGTTTCCTGGCAAAAGCCAGCGCCACTACCTGTGGGTAGCCCGCATCGGCGCGCTGCTGGTGGTCAGCGTCGGCGTTTGGGTGGCATTGACGGAGGGCAGTGTAGTGGAAAAGCTAGAGCTGATGTGGAAGGTCGAAGTGATGACCGCGATGGCATTCTGGCTCGGCATCTTCTGGCGACGCGCCACGGTGGCGGGTGCCTGGGCGGCAACGGCGACGGTGGTCGTGGTGCTGCTGGTGACCAGCCAAAATGCGTTCGCCGGATGGCTGGCGGGTTCGGAGGTAGAGTGGATCAGTGGTTTGACCCGAACCAGCCCGGAGGGAATCGTTTCGATGTGGCTGCCGTATCAGATGCTGTCGTACATCATCTCTGGATTTGCGGTGGGAATTATCGTCAGCCTGTTCACCAAACCTGAGCCAGAGGAAAAGCTCGAACGATTTTACGGATTGTTGCGCACGCCGGTGCAGCCGGGTGAGGTAATCACGGAACCTTGTCATTTGCCGGAAGGCGTTGAGGCGGCGCCAAGACGGGCGATGTTTCCG
Organism: Verrucomicrobiales bacterium; assembly: GCA_037969585.1. Taxonomy (GTDB): domain Bacteria; phylum Verrucomicrobiota; class Verrucomicrobiia; order Verrucomicrobiales; family DEV007; genus JBBKXR01. Next base: position 64,916 of record JBBKXR010000223.1, on the reverse strand, counting down.
AATACCAACCTTGAGATTCCGAAGCCCAGTTTTCGTGCCATGGCGGGATTTTTAGTGGGCTGGGTGATTGTCGGGGCGATCATCGGCAGCGTTTGGTTGTGGGTTGCGGTTTAGAAGAAGGATGCAAATTTGAAAACGCGGGCCAACATTTTGTTATTCATCGCCGATGGGATGCAGGCCGGCACAGTGGCGCCGGGTAGTCCGTGTCAGACGCCGAACATGGATCGGCTGGCGGCGATGGGGCGACGCTTTTCGCGGGCTTACTGTCCGAGTCCGACCTGTTCGCCGTCACGAGCCAGCCTGATGACTGGCTTGTTACCGCACAATCATGGCGTGCTGGAAGTAGAGCACGGGCGGGATGCGGATCAGTGTGTTTTGCGAACCGATAAGCCGCATTTTGCGCAACGGCTGTCGGCGGCGGGGTATGCCACGGGTTATTTTGGAAAGTGGCACGTTGAGCGCAGCGACGATCTCGCCCCGTTTGGTTGGCAGGAGAGCCGAGTAAAGAGTGCCGATGCGGTGAAGCATCTCGGCAAAGGAGATGACGGAGGACTACCCGTCGATCCGCAACTCTCGCGCTGGCACGAGGGACCGGTTGAAGGCTATCGCAGGGTTCTCCACTACGGAGTTACCGATGTGCCGCCCGAGGAACGCTACGCCCATGCGACGGTTGATCAGGCGCTGGAATTTTTGGAGGAACAACAGAATGGCGATGATCCCTGGTTGTGTTGCGCGAGTTTTTCCGAGCCGAACGAAGCTCTGGTGGTCAGCCGGAAAACCTTTGAGCGCTACGATTTGGCGGACATCGATCTGCCGGAGAATCGCCATGAGGATTTTGCCGATAAGCCGAACTTGTATCGGCGTGAAAAAACGATCGCTGCCGGCGTCTCGGACGACGAATGGCGGATGGCGCGAGCCTGTTACTACGGACGGATCACCGAGGTCGATGATCAGTTAGGGCGATTGCTGGATTTTCTCGAGGACAGCGGTCAGGCGGAAACCACGATGGTCGTGGTCACGGCAGATCATGGCCGGTATGTCGGCGCACGCGGTTTCGATGCGCACAATTTCGGTGCCTTCGAGGATATCTATCGGGTGCCGATGATCATCGGTGGCGCGGGTGTCGAAAACAACGGTTCCGAATCGGAGCCACTGGTGATGTTCAACGATCTGTGCCCGACGCTGATCGAGATCGCGGCGGCGGAAGCGATCGGAGGGAGTGACTCACGCTCGTTCGCGCCGATTTTGAGGGGGGAAGAGAGCGGCGATTTCGATGAAGCTTATGCCGAATATCACGGCACGCGATTTCCGCTTTGTCAGCGTGTGCTCTGGCAGGGCGACTGGAAATTCGTTTTCAACGGTTTCGATTTTGACGAACTCTACGATCTCGGCAGTGACCCTGACGAACGCATAAATCTGGCAGCGCTGCCGGTCCATTCCGCGCGGGTGCGCGAAATGATGGCTGCGGTGTGGCGCCGGGCGAAGCAGAGCGGCGACCGAGCCATCGTCGAGTCGCACTATTTCTCCATGAGATTTGCCGCAGTCGGTCCGGATGCGGGTTGATTAGAACGTAAGCTTACCGCCGACGATGATCGTGTTGGTGCGCACATCGGAGTCGCTGGCTCGGTCGATCGCGATCAGGGGAACGAAGGCGCTGTTGCGCACGTATTCGATGCCGAGAGAGAAATTGCGGGTCAATTTGGTCTCGAAGCCAACGGCAATTTGCTTCAGCTCCTCATACTCCGTGTTTTGCGGGCCTTGTTCATTGACACCGTAGACGAAGGAGAGTCGCGAAGGATACCCGAGGAGATCGAAGTCGTAGGCGACCTGACCGTTCAGCGACGAAACCTTAGTACGAGTGGCGATCCATTGTCTCTCGGTCTCGGTGAATTCGCCGCCGACACTGATGCCACGCCATTTCAATTCAGCATTCACGTCCCAAGCGCCGTTGTCGTCGAATTCTGTGGAGTTAGCACGGGAAAAAGCAAAATCGCCTTCGGGGTGGTGAGGGATGTTGTTGTTGTAGATGGTGGCGTCGATCCAGCCACCGCCGATTTCAAGGCTCAACTCATCAGTCAGACAAATCAGATAACTGGCGTTGACCGCAAAATTGTCAAACTGCCCACTGCCACCGTCGATGGTGTCGGCGACGCGCAGGTGACGTCCGCCGGGAATCGCTGTGTAAACGAGATTGAAGCCTTCGAGGAACTGCGGTGCAAAACCGAAGGCAAGCACGGGATCGTCAGAGTCGATGCGGAAGCTGTGATTGTTGACCGTGTGAGTAAACGGGTTGTAGCCGTCCATCGAACCGAAATCGACGGTGTTGCGGCCGAAGTAGGTATAGAAGGGGAACTTGTCGAGATTACCGAGCATCACGATACCCTTGCGCAATTGGTATTGTTCCTGACCTAGAAATTCGATGTCGGAGAATTCGCCCTGACCGAACAAGGTCACCCACTCAGTGACGCGAGCGGTGACGGCAATAGCGGCATTGTTGAGAATCCAGCGGTCGGTAGAGGTATCGGCGGCATCGTGCTGATTGGGAAAGCGCGAAAGGATGGGAAATTTTCCGGGTGTGTTGCTTTCCTCGTAGAGCCAGGTGCCCCATAACGCGCCCGATACGGTCAGCGTGTTAGGTTCGATGATGCCAGCCTGCTCGTAGCGCAGGATGCGATAAGGCTTTTCGGTGACGTGATTCTGCCAATCGACGATGTCGTCGGCGTAGCCCGGATGATTGCCGATTGGTCCGACTTGAAACTGGTAGTCGCCTTGGGCGAGTGTATCGCAGAAAGTGGGTGGTGGGGCGATGGGAGGAGCGACGGGCGCTTTAGCATCGACCGGAGCTTTTGCCCCTGATGGAGAGAGATCACCGGCGAAGGCGACGGTGTTGACGCAGTGTAGAATTGTGCAGGCAGTAAGGGAAAAAAGCAGGTGGGTGTTTGATTTCATTCTGAGGGATAGGGGCATCGAATTACTAAAGCTGAGTTAACTACTGAATGGCAGTGAGAAAAACAGCAAGCGGTATCGGCAGCGAATACAAGGATGTCGAATGATCACACGACCGCGATTCTGAAGGACGCGAAATCAGCGATAAAAGTTCAACCCGCCCTACTTAACGGGTGCTTGGATTAGCGAGTCGTGAGTGGCATGGCGGAGTTGCGTGACTTCAATTGCTTGGTGATTGAAAACGGTGTGCTTAAGATCATTGAATGCAAAGCGATGACACAAATGGACTTGCAGCTGGAATGACGCTTCGATGCTTGGCATTGATAATTGGGGGCCTGATTGCCAGTCCGTGTTTCAGTGCGAAAGGCGAAGTTCTCGAGGTCGATTGGGCGATCAGGGCTGGCGGTGAAGGCGCTGATAAGATCCGTGGATTGGCGGTGACGGACGACGGATCAATCTTTGTCGCTGGCGAGTTTGGTCAGCCTTCCGCCGACCTATTCGGCAAGGAAGTCGAAAGCGCGGGCTTGTTGGATTTTGTGGTCGCTAAGCTGAACGCTGATGGCCTGCCTCTATGGGTGGCGACGGCGGGTGGCGCCAATATTGATCGCGCGTACGGAGTCGCACCGGCGGATGACGGTGGCTGCTTTGTCACTGGACACTTCGCGAGTGACGAGATTGATTTTGGCAACGAACAGGTGCTGAAGAGTCAGGGCGACTACGACGCGTTTGTGGCGTGCTTTGACTCGCTGGGAAAATGCCGGTGGGCATTTGGCTGCGGCGGCGGCGGCTACGATTATGGACACGGCATTCACACAGACTACGAGGGTGGTTGCGTGGTGTCAGGCGCCTTTGCCGCGACCGGGCGATTTGGTGATACTACGTTTTCCCATGCAAAGGGACGCCGGGCCTTCTTGATGCGTGTAGCGGCTGACGGCAACATTCTCTGGGCGCGCGAGGCGGGTGCCGCAACGGATGCCGGCACGATGAGCGGCCACAATGTCTGCTGCGACGCTGACGGAAATGTGTTCATGGCAGGGCTCCAGCGAGGGGGCGTAATTTTCTCGGAGACTGTGGCGTTGCCCGAATGCAATATTCAGGACGTTTACGTGGCCCGCTACAATCTCAAGGGCGATGCGCAATGGGCGGTCGGCACAGGCGGAAAATCGGATGGTCTAGCGACGTCGGTGGCACCGGATGGCAGCGGAGGCTGCTACATCGGTGGTATGTTCAAAGGCGAACTCAGTCTGGTAGGGAAATCGGTCACCGCCGGCGGTGGCCACGATGTCTACGCGGCGCGAATCGATAATTACGGTAAAGGTGCTTGGTTGCAGCACAGCGGAGGCCCGGGAACAGATTATGGATTGGCGATGACAGTCGCGGATGACGGCAGCGAGGGCTGTCTGATGACTGGAGAATTTTCCGGTACAGTAACGATTCGCGGCGTGGGCAGAAGGCGGGTAACCGAAGTGAAAGGTGAGAAGGACGCATTTTTGGCTAGTTACGGCAAAGACGGAGAGCTCCGGTTTGTCCAGCTGCTGGGTGGTGTCGATCACGATTTAAGTTATGCCATTGGCGCTGGCAGCGATGGAACGGTGGTGATCTCGGGGGCCTTTCGCAACCAGACCAAAATGGGTGAGGTCGAATTGAAGAGCCGCAAGGGCAACGACATTTTTGTAACGCGTTTAAAAACAAAGTGAGGCGTGTTGATGCCAAAAAGCACTCAGCAACGATTGGCTTGGTTGAGGGGACAGGCGAGATGCCTGTTTCTAGTAACCGGCTTGGTACCGTTCGCGGGTTCGTTAGCGCTGGGAGGTGATAAAGCTGCGCATTGGGCATTTCAGCCAGTCGTAGATGTCCCGCTACCGCGCCTTTCGGTAGCAGGTGAAGCGTGGTCGAAGTCGCCACTCGACCGTTTCGTCTGGCGGAAGTTGGAACAACAAAAATTGTCGCCACTCGACGATGCCGAGTCTGTAGTGTTGGTGCGACGGCTGTATTTTTCGCTGACTGGCTTACCGCCTTCGGCTGCCGATGTGGCGGCGTTTGTTGAAAAGCCGGACGCTTCAGCCTTGGTTGATCGCCTTTTAGCTTCACCGCGCTTCGGAGAAAAATGGGCGCGGCACTGGTTGGATTTAGCCCGCTATGCGGAATCGAACGGCAAGGATCGCAATGTCGCCTTTGCTCATGCCTGGCGTTTTCGCGATTGGGTGATTGACGCTTTCAATGCGGACTTACCTTACGACGAGTTTGTTGCAGATCAGATCGCCGGTGACCTGCGTGGTGGTTCGGATGCTCAGATCGTGGCAACTGGATTTCTGACACTGGGACCCAAGGCGTTTCAGGAGGCGGAGCAGGAGAAATTTGCGATGGATGTCGCCGATGAGCAGATCGATGTGATGAGTCGTTCGATATTGGCGCTGACGGTGGCCTGTGCGCGTTGCCACGATCACAAGTTTGACCCGATTCCTACGGCAGACTATTACGCGCTGGCGGGAATTTTCCTAAGCAGTGAGACCTTACACGGACCGGGACCGCTTTATTTTGAAAAGCAGTACTACAATCAGCCGGTGGTGGCGATTGGTGGCACCGCGCAAGCGCTCGATCCCAGGGTGCAAAACTGGCGGAGTCAAATTTACGATCTTACGATGAACGCGATCAAGCTGCGCTCGGCGGCCTACAAGATTCGTCGAAAGGTGACCGGCACGCTGCGGGATAAAGGTTTGGAAAAACCGGAGGACGATCCCGAGTTGTTGAAAATGCACGAGCAGTCCGAAGCGATGTATGCCGAAGCAACGGAATCGCTCGATCAACGTGACAAGTTGCTGGCAGAGGTTCCTGAGCATCCGGCCTACGCGATGGCGATGCGTGAGGCGGAAATGCCCGAGGACTGTCGCATTCGCGAGCGTGGCGAATACAACGCGCTCGGTACAGCCGTCGCGCGAGGACGGATGACGATACCGGGATTGCCGCAGCTGGGAGAAATTGCCGAGACGGAGAGCGGTCGCAGGCAGTTGGCCGAGTGGCTGATTGCGGCAGACAATCCGCTGACGGCACGCGTGATCGTCAACAGAGTGTGGCATCACCTGTTCGGTAGCGGGTTGGTGGCAACAGTAGACAATTTTGGAATCACCGGAGAGGCACCGAGTCACCCTGAGTTGCTCGACTGGATAGCGCACAAATTCGTGACGGAGGATGAGTGGTCGGTGAAACAATTGATTCGCCGCATCGTCTTGAGTCGGACCTGGCAATTGGCTTCGACGACGGCGCAAGATGATCCTCGATTGTCCGCTGCGACCCAAATGGACCCGGCGAACCGCTTGCTGTGGCGAGCCAGTTTACGGCGCCTCGATATCGAGGCATTCCGCGATGCAGTGATGTCCGTCAGTGGCCAACTCGATCTGGAGCGGCCGGCCAAAGGCTCTCCCTTGGCCGATGCGTATCTGGGTAGCGAAATCGGAACCGCGAAAACGCATGTGAATGTTTCAGAGGAAATCGCCGAGTTTCGACATCGTAGCGTTTATCTGCCGATCTTGCGCAATGAGCTTCCTGAAATGCTCAGCCTGTTCGATTTTGCTGATACCAATGCGGTAACTGGAGCACGCAATGCCCGAACGATTCCCTCGCAGGCGCTGTTTTTGATGAACAGTGAGTTCATCGAAGAACAGGCGCGTGCCGCAGCAGCCACGGTGGTGGAGTTAAATGATGAGCATGCGGTCGACGCGGTGGCACGGTTGGTGCAAGGCGGCGAATTCGAAGCAAGGCAGCGCGATGCCGTTCTGGATTTCGTGCGCGAGCGTAGGGACCAGTCGAAGGGCGACGCCGGAGACGAAAAGGCCGCTCGATTGGACGCGTGGACCGATGTTTTCCAGACAATGTTCGCCAGCGCAGATTTCCGTTACCTCAAATGATGCTCCGTCGATGACTGCCGATTTAAAAATCCTCTCTCGCCGTCACTGGCTGCAATCCACGGCGAACGGTTTCGGGAGTTTGGCACTTGCTGGTTTACTCAGCGAACTGGGTGCTGCCCAGTCGCCGTTTGCTCCAAAAAAGCCTCACGCGGTAGCCAAGGCCAAGCGGGTGATCTTTCTATGCATGAAGGGCGGGCCGTCGCACATGGACATGTTCGACCATAAGCCCCGGCTTCTGGCCGACGATGGTAAACCATTCAACGACACTGGCAGTCTGAAGTGGCGCGGAACGATGTGGGATTTTGCCCGGCATGGGCAGGACGGTATGTGGTTTTCGGAAATGCTCCCGAACCTGGCGACTCGCGCTGACGACTTGTGCATGATGCACGGCATGCAGTCGGACAATCCTGAACATGCGCAGGCGCTCGATTTGTTGTTCACTGGCAGCTTTCAGTTTGTGCGTCCGTCGATGGGGTCATGGGTGCTTTACGGATTAGGCGCGGAGAATCGCGACCTGCCTGGATTTGTCGCGATCAATCCGCCGCATGTTCTCGGCGGAGCGAAGTACTACGGCAGTGCATTTTTGCCAGCGGCGTATCAAGGTGCGCCGATCGGTGCAATGGGCAGAAACCTCAAGGATGCCAAGTTGGAAAACGTGGCTCATCCGCGACTCGATCGAACTCAGCAGCGCAAGCGCTTAGATTTGCTGCAGACGCTGAATGGTGATCTCGCCGAGCGGCAGTCTGAGAGTCGCGACGAACTCGAAGGGGTCATCGAATCGTTTGAACTCGGCTTTCGCATGCAGGAAGCCCTTCCGGCCGTGCTGGATATTGGCGACGAGTCGAAAGCGACGCTCGCCGAATACGGTATCGGAGACTCGGGCAGCGACAGTTTCGGGCGACAATGTCTGCTCGCGCGAAGAATGGCGGAGGCAGGTGTGCGTTTTATCCAAGTGACGGACGATGGCTGGGACCACCATGGTGGCTTGGCGAGTAACATGCCGAAACGCTGTCAGTCGATCGACAAACCGATCGCCGGTTTGCTGGCGGATCTGAAGCAGCGTGGGTTGCTCGAAGATACGCTCGTCGTGTGGGGTGGAGAGTTCGGCCGATCTGCCGAGGACGGCACTCGTGATGGTCGCGGACACAATGCCAAAGGGTTTACCATGTGGATGGCTGGCGGGGGCGTGAAAGCAGGCTTCAAATATGGTGCCACCGATGACCACGGGCGCGAAGCGATCGATGGCAAGGTTCACATTCACGATTTGCACGCGACCATGCTGCACTTGTTAGGGCTCGACCACGAAGCGCTGACTCACCGCTACGCCGGAAGGGATTTTCGCCTAACCGATGTTCACGGTCGTGTAGTGAATGAGGTCATCGCCTGACCAACGCCAGGCTGCGTGTCGGCTACTTTTTCTTATCGTCCGTCTTTGGCTCTTCCTTCTTCTTTTCCTCGGGCTTGGCAAGGACTGTCAGCCATAGCTCACGGGTGGTCTCGATCAGGTAAGGACCGCGCCAGTCGGCGCCGACAAACGTGAAATGCGCCGGCTTGCTGCGAGTTTTACCATCCTCCGCTTTTTCGGTGAGGACGATCTGGATCGCCTGGCTTGCCGACTTAGCGGTGGCTTCGGCGTTGAGCGTGATTTTGAAATCGCCGGTCTTCGCAGGGATATCGGCGACACTCACTTTGATGCCCGCAGGAAGATTTTCGAATTTGGCTTCGAGTGGGAGTTTGTGTTCGTTGGTGCGAGTTAACTTGACTGTGATCTCGGCTTTGTCGCCGGCTTTGAGTTCGAATTTCGAAGCCTCAACTATGGCAGAAAAATCAGGCGCCGGGCTTTCGGCGGTGAGCAGGTAGCGATGGTTTTCGCTGCCGCTTCCGATCACGTCGGCGATTCGTGCCACGTAATCACCGTCGGCGGGAGAGGCCCACAGCAGCTCGGCGTCGACGCTGGTTTTGGTGTCGTCCGCACGTTTGAGCTCCTTGCCATCGTGGCTCTCGATAATGAGCACGGGGTCGAGATCGGAGTTGAGGTAATGGGCACCGAGTTTGAACTGAATTTTTTCACCCTTCTTGGCGGTGAACTTGAGGGCATCGGTCTCATTAGTCTTCGCGAGCGTGCCTGTGAACGCTGCCGGCAGGGTGATCTTTTCGCCTGATTGCAGTGGTAAGTCGGACGCTGGAACGGCGAGCGTATTGGCAAAATTGGGATGACTGACGGTGCGCACCGGGTAAGGAGCCTCAGCATCGAAGTCAGACTCAATTTTTGGATCGGCAGGGGCCAGAGTCAGGTCGATTGGCTTGTCGCTATTGCTGTCGTGAAGTTTTAGCGTGCTGGCTTTGCTGGCTGATACCACGGTTGGATCGGCGAATTTCATCCACGGACCGGTACTGAGGGTCAGTCGATATACGGCTGACTGGTTGGAGGTGAAATTGATCGTTGAACTGGGGGGATGGATGAAGCCCATGACGCCGATCAAGTAATCGCCGTCCTGCGTTGCCGTGTAGTCAAGTCGGGCATCGAGAGTGTTGGGGCCGTCGTTGGCGAGCACCAGAACCTCGCGTTGCGGAGCGGGGCCGTAGAGAACGAGGTGGGGATCGACCGGCGAGATCAGCGCGTAGGCATCGATCGCTGCGTGCAGAGTCTGGCCTTTTATTAATGAGATTGGAAACAGATCGACGTCGCTCGACTCGCTGAGTTTAGCGTTGATGACGACCGGTAGCGGCGTCGGTAGTTTGCCTTCCGGATCGAGCGACTTAGGTTCGGTCAGGGTGGAATTCGGTTCGATTTCGCTGATTTCGGCAACGGACTTTGAGCCGACAATGAAGGTATGAAGATCCGAAGCACCTTCAGCATTAAACAGGCGTAAGAGAACGGGGCCGGGCTTTGCATCAGCGGCGATATCGAAAATCAGTTCGCCCTTCTTTTCCTTGTCGGTGGTGATGGTGATACCCGGGCGTGAGCACCAGGCGGAAACCGGCCAGGGATCAGATTTACCGACGATTGCGATCGTGGCCTTTTCACCGGGGCGCGCACCCGTCGGATAAAGCGCGTCGAGTGTCGGGGCGGCGGCGTGCAGCGACGTGACAGCGAACAGTGCGTAAAGAGTAACGATGAAATTCTTGCGAATTTCGCTACTGCGAAGTCGGGAATAGCTCACCGAAATCTAAACGAAAAGTTCTTTGATCAAACGACCATTGTCGACCAACTGCACCGGACGATCAGAGCGATCCATGAGCACGCTGGCAGGATCCACGCCCATCTTGGTGTAGAGGGAGGCGGCGAAGTCTTCGGGCGCGTAGACGTTTTCATTGGCGTAGTAGCCTTTGACATCCGTGGCGCCGACAACCTGACCACCGGGGATGCCGGCGCCAGCCATCAGCACCGACATGGCGAAACTCCAGTGGTCTCGGCCTGCGTCCTTGTTGATTTTCGGGGTGCGACCAAATTCGCCGAGGCAAACCACCAAGGTATTTTCCAGCGAGCCGCGCTGTGCGAGATCGTTGATCAGAGCGGCAACTCCTGTGTCAAGTCGCTCCGCTTTGTCTTTCTTGTAGTTTTTGAACAGGCCGCTGTGGTCATCCCAGCCACCGTTGTAGACGGTGACGAAAGGCACGCCGACTTCCGTAAGGCGGCGGGCCATGAGCAGGCGTTGACCGAAGTCGTTGCGCCCGTAGCTTTCGCGGGTTTTCTCATCCTCCTGACTGATGTCGAACGCCTTTTGAGCCTCGGTCGAGGTGACCAGCTCAAGCCCCTGGGCGTAAAATTCGTCGAACTCGACGGCAGGATCTTCAGCGGCTTTGTCGTTGATGCGCTTGAGCCGGTCGAGCGACTTACGCAGATTCAGACGTGAATCGACGTGGGCCTGATTGGTGGCAAGTTCGCTGGGCAAACTAACGTCGCGGACGCTGAAATTTTTGCTTTCAGGGTTGTCCGAAATGATGAACGGAGCGTGCTCGGCGCCGAGGAAATTAGGACCGCCGGAACGCGACATGCGCGGCATCGACACGTAGCCGGGCAGTCCGCTTTTCATGGCGCGGTCCTTACTGACCATCGATCCGAATGAGGGGTGAAAGGTAACGAAAGCACCACAGCCCACCGGGACCGGCGTTGGACGTCCGGTCATCATGTAGTGATTGCCGGCGCCGTGGTTATTCTGGCGATGAGCGATCGAGCGCACCACGGTGAACTTGTCGTTGCACTTCGCCAGTTGTGGCATCGTGTCGCAGAAATGCACTCCCGGCACTTTGGTCGGGATCGTGCCGAATTCGCCACGAATTTCGCTGGGGGCGTCGGGCTTGGGATCGAAAGTTTCGTAGTGCGAGGGGCCACCATCGAGCCAGATGAAAATGCAGCGAGTGTCTTTCGATCCGATGCCGGCTTTTGGGGCGGCAGCTCCGGCCTTGAGTTGCAGGAGTTGTGGCAACGTCAGGCCGCCCAGTGCGGCTAGGCCGGTCTGGATGAAATCGCGACGTCCTGCGCCGCTGCAATTGCGATGGTATGTCCGCATGATAAGTAAATTACGATAGAATTGGGCAAGGGGTCTCTCAATGGCGCAGTTGCGGGGAAAGGTGGATTAACGGCACATCCAATGGAGGAACGGCGGGACGGCTGCGTCCCACTCTTCCCGTCCACTGGTGGGAGGGCTCAGTGGTTAAATACAAACTCGGCGGAATTGATCAGCGACCAGAGCAGATCACGGGCGGCGTCTGCAGGTTTGAGATCTTTTTGCGCAAAGTGAGCTTTTGCGATGTCGAGTTCGTCTTTGATCGGTGGCCGGGCGTAGGCAGCGAGATAGATATCTTCGATGATCTTCGCGGGATCGACGACTTCGCCTTCTTTTGCGGGTTTAGCGAGCAGTGCCGGGACCGATTTATCCGAAGCCATGCGCTTGTGTAGATCGCGAGAATTCATCAGGTGCAGGGCCTGCACGACGGAGGAAGAACGGTCGCGTTCACAGGGGCACTCGGCGCTGGAGTCGGGACGACCGAAGGCGTCGAGGAAGTCGGAGCCGAGTAAGTTGTTCCAGGTGTGCATGGCGGGTGATCCGGCGGGCATGCCTTGAAATTTCGGCTTGTCACCGATCAGCGAGGAGACCGCGTCGTCGAGCACTTCGGCGGGAAGTCTGCGGCGGTAAGATCGAGAGAAGTTCGCGGTATCAACGAGATTGGTATCATTAGGCAGCGAACTGAGCTGGTAGATGTTCGACTGCATGATGGTGCGCACTAGTTTTTTCAAATCGTAACCATTTTTGGCAAAGTCAGCGGCCAGCCAGTCTAGCAAGGGTTGGTTGCTGGCAGGGTTTGAGGCGCGGAAATCATCGACCGGATGGACGATGCCCCGGCCGAACAATTCGCCCCAGATGCGGTTGACGGTGGCTTTGGCGAAGTAGGGATTCTCCTTCGCCGTCATCCAGTCGACGAGCACCGAGCGAGGATCGGTATCGGAGGGGATCTCAGGGTACTCGGGACCACCAGGAGCCTTCGGAGTCATCACTGCTTCGCTGACCGGGTGTTTGACCGTTCCGCCTGGAGCGAACCACCAGACTTCCTTTTCTCCCGAAATCGGTGGTGAGATCCCTTGGCCTTTGCGTTTCAGTGAGCTGAAAAATGCGGCCATCGAATAGTAGTCATCCTGGCTCCATTGCTCGGACGGGTGATGATGACACTTGGCACAGTCAATACGAATGCCGAGGAAAATGCGGCTGGCGAATTCGGCAAAATCTTCGGGCTCGCGCTTGTCACGCATCAGTGCGATGGGCCCTGATTCGTGGGAAGAGCCCTCGGCAGTCAGCAGGCTGCGAACGAACTGATCCCATGGCACATTGTCACGCAGTTGCTGACGCACCCAGTGATCGATCAGCATGACAGGTTTGATGCCTACACGTTGAGTGTTGGGGCGCAGCAGATCGTTGTATTTCGTCGCCCAATAGTCAGCCCAGGCAACGTCGTCCGTGAGTAGTTGATCGATGAGCTTGTTGCGTTTGTCAGGGCTTTTGTCGGCCAGAAATTTGCGCACTAGATCGGCATCCGGCAGGCGACCAATGGCGTCGAGTGAGGCACGGCGGATGAACTCGCTGTCAGAACAGGTGGCCGAGGGCAGCAGGCCGAGAGTCTGATGGCGCTCGTATGCGTATCGATCGATCTCGGTGTTCACCGGCAGACCGGTGTAGCGCTCTTTTGGCAGAGTGCTGTCTGGCGGGATGTTGATGCGTGCAACGTCGACCTGATCGAGGTAGCGCACGATGATCATGGCTTCACCTGCAGCATTACCGGCAGTGACCAAGCCGTTGTGAGTCACCGAGGCGGCGGCTTCGGTTTGGGAAACAAATTCGCTGAGGGCGGTGACATCGCGCTTGGTGCCATCGGCGAACTGCGCTTCGACTTTCAGCTGGCGCGTTGCGTTTCTAGTGTACTGAGCGTCAGGCGGGGATACGTGGATGCCCTCAAGCGCTGCTTCATTTTCGGCTTCGTAAGGCATGCCCTGTTCGATCCAACGGACGATGGTCTGGTGGACCGGTGAGCCGGGTTCGAAACGCTTGCCGCCTTCGTGGGGAATTTCCCGGGTGGCCTTGAGAATGAGCAGCGACTGCGCCGGAGCAGCGGGGAAAATGCGTCGACCTCGGGCGTCGTGGACGATTTCTTTGAAGTCGGCGAATGGGTCGTAGGAAAAGACCGACAGGGCGAAGCCATTCTGGCCCTCAGCCTTGGCGTGGCACGAACCGGCATTGCAGCCGGCTTTGCCCATGATGGGGAGAATGTCGCGGTGAAAGGTGGGCGCTTCGACGACCGGAATGTCGATCGGGTGTACGGCGGGCTCGGACGCCTGGGCGGCAGGAAAGACAACGCAGATCGGCAGGATCAACGCAACGGTCAATGCTCTTGCGAGCGCGGCTACACTATGGGTGACTGTATTCACTTCTTCGCGACTTCCTTGGGTTCGGGTTTCGGTGCCTCTTTAGGTTTTGGCGCAGATGCAGGTGCTGGCTTCGGTGCTGGTGCTGGTACCGACTTGGGTGCTGGCTTGGGCGCTGGCGCTGGCGCTGGTACCGACTTGGGTGCTGGCGTAGGTGTGGGTGCCGGCTTGGGTAGCGCTTCGGGAATCTCGACCGTGGCTTTGACCTTTCCGGCGTTGTCCCAGAGCAGCAACTTGCCGCTGCTGGAACCGGCTATCAAGTGCTGGTCTGCGGTAAGCGCCATCGCGGTAAGTTCCTCGGAGGAAACGTCGAGAGCCTTTTCTTTGGCACCTGCGGAGCGCTGTTCGCCTTCGTGTTCGACCAAGTCGGTGAATACACGCGGGCGGCCTTCTTCGTTGATGCTGAAAATGCGGTCCGTGTTGATGGCCTTTTTCTTTTCCTCGTCTTTCTCGTCCGCCTTCTGCTTTTGCTTGGCTTCATCGAAGCGCCATTGCAGGTCGGTGATCGGACCGGTCGTTTGTGTGCCGAAACTACTGATCTGTTTGCCGTTCGCCAAACGCCAGACTTTGACCACCTGATCGTCGCCGCTGGTGGCGATGCGGTCGGATTCGGGACTGAAGGCCGCGGTGAGAGCGTAGCCGGTATGACCTTCGAAGGTGCGATTGAGCTTCTGGGTTTTTAAGTCCCAGACTTTGACCAGTTTGTCAGCGGAAGCCGTGGCGAGCAGGTTTTGGTCAGGGCTGATAGCGAGATCGAAAATAGAATCGTTGTGAGCGCGAAATCGTTTGCCGGGTTTAGCTGAGGCGGCATCGATGAGCACGATGTCGGCGGGAGCGTGCGCGAGCGAGTCGGCGGCGACGAGCGTTTTGTCGTCGCCGGTAAAAGCGAGGGCAGTGATGCGTCCGTCGAATCCGGCGGTGATCGTGTTGCGTGCTTTGTTAGTGGCGAGGTCCCACAAGATTAGTTTTTTAAAACCACCGGAGGCGAGCGTTTTTCCGTCGGCGGACCAGGCGAGGGATTGCACGACGTCGCTGTGCCCTGCGAGAATCTGGCTAAGTTGCGGAGTTGGAAATTTGGCATCTTTTTCGGTGATCAGATCGAACAGTGCGACGCGAGAACCATGGCCGGCTGCAGCCCGTTTGCCGTCAGGAGATAGGGCGACGGCGAGCACGGGGCGATAGCTCGCGGGCAGCGTCCCCATTTTGAAATCAGTTCGCGGGGCAGTCTCGGGGATGGATGCCCAGAGTTGTTCATCGAAGGGAGCGCCATCGGTGATCCATTGGCGAAGCGCTGCGATCTGTTCGGGTTTGAACTGATCCTTGGGTGGCATGTGTGGATCGGCGTCCTCGGCGAGGGTTTCGATGAGGAAACTTTCGTCGGGTTTGCCGGGCACGACGGCGGGAGCGATGTCACCGCCTTTCAGCAAAGCTTCGCGCGTGGTAATCAGTAGATCGCCTTTACGCTTCTCTTCGTTGTGACAACGCAGACAGTTTTGCTTGAGCAGTGTCAGTGCTGGCGTCTGGCCGGGGACGGGCTTGCCCTCAGGCACTGGCGGTTTTGCCAGGCCAACATCTGCACAAAGAACGAGCGCGATCGCGATCGCCAGGGCTCCTGCCGGATTAGGCAGGTGGGTTTTTAACAATTTCGCTGACATCGATGAGGTGAAGCTGACGACCTTTGCTGTGGGGGGAGTCGATGACGACCTTTGTGCCGTCGTTGCTGAATCTAGGGTGGGTGTCGCAGCGCCACTCGCCGACATAAAGTGCGTGACTGTGGAAGTTGCCGATCGGGACGCGGGTATCAGTGGGTACGTGGTAGAGGTAAACGTGTTGTTCTCGTTTGACCTTGTCAGGGTAGGTATCGTTCAAAATCCACTCGTTATTATGTTGCGGCAGGTAGGTGTTGTGACCGTTGAGCGGCATCTTCTCCAAGCCAATTGGCTCGGGAGTCAGTTGGGCGGTACCGGGAACGTCTTTGAAATGGTAAAACGCGTTGCCGTGTGATTCGTGACGAGACCATGCGGTGATCGTCTGCGGATCGCGCCAGATGAAGTGCGAGGTGTAGCCGCTCGGATCGACTACGCGCAAGTCTGAGCCGTCGGCGAGATTGGCGGTGAGCATACGCGTCATAAAGCTGCGCGTCTTCGAGCCTTTCCAACGATGCAGAAAAATGAAGCGCTTGCTGTCGGGGCTGACCAACAGGTGGTTGAAGTAGTGATGCGCATCCGGGCTGTCGTCGGGTAGCGAGTCGGGCTGAAATTGTGAAATTTCGGCGATGGAGAGAATCAGTTCGCTATCGCCGGTGCTCATGTCGACGCGCCAGATGCCGGAATCTTCCGGTCGGCCGACATCGGCGGTGGGGTCGGTCACTCCCTGGTATCCGTAGCCCGGTCGCAGTCGCTGGATACGTGCGAAATCAGCGGAGATACCGTATCTGCCGTCGGCGCTGAGCGCGTAAATCGGGCGGGGAAGGGTGCGCTTTTTACCGGTTTTGAAATCGAGGATGTGGCAGACGAACTGGCCATTCTCGCGGTCGTTCCAGACGATTTCGGATTCGCTACCGGGGCGCCATTGCAGCATGCAACCCTGTTGCCATCCCCAGGCGTCACTTTTGTCGAGTTCGATCCATTTATCGTTGTCGCCGGTGTCGACCATGCCCACCTGAATGCGGTCGTCAGCGGTCGGGGTGCGGCCTTCGAAGTCGACCTGATTGGAGAGTATGTAGCGGTTGCCAGGGTCGAACTCGAGCTTGTCGTAGTAGCCGAACCAGTGGAATTTCGGTCCTTGGGTAAGTTGCCGAACCGGTGGTAGCGGATAAGTTGTTTCTGCAAATCCGGACAGTGGTGCTGCCGCTGTGAGGGCGGCGGCGTTGCGCAGGAATGTGCGTCGGGTTGACATGCTAATGGGGGCTGGATCGTCCAGCTCAAACCGGCGGCACGCCGGTATCACAATTTTGTCCACTGAGGCAGAATTCAATTCTGCCCCACGTTAGACGACGGGCTCGATTTCCCAGCCTTTGCGATAATCGCGGGTCAGATATTTGTTGGCCTCCTCAATGTTGGTAATCTTGAGGGCCTCGGCGTCCCATTCCAGGGATTGACCAGGGAAACGCGCGGCGATATTGCCGAGTTGGACGGCTTCGGTGAGCGGGCCGCCGTAGTCGAAGCCATCGCTGGGCTGTTCGCCGCTGATGATGCCGTCGATCCAGCCGTGGTAGTGGTTCTGGTCGTCGGCTTCTTCGTATTTGTAGTCAGCGTAGGTGGCGGCGGGGTAGAGTTGGGGCGCGCCGACGTGTGGCTGAACCAGATTGCCTTTTTCACCGATGAAGATCGATCCGGAACGTGGCAGTGCATTGCCGTCGATCATTTTAGCACTGATCGAAGGAAGACGGCCGCCGTCATACCAGGAGATGTTGATGGTGTCTTTGGCGGTGTGTTCGGTGCCGGGGAAGACGTATTTCAAAGTCTGCTGGGCAGGCCAAACTTCGTCGTTCATGCCGGTGTGTTGATTGTGAACGGTCTTGGGCGCCCCGGTGATGTTGAGGGCGGTGAACACGGGGTCGAAAATGTGACAGCCGAAGTCGCCGAGCGCGCCAGAACCGAAATCCTGCCAGTCGCGCCATGCGAACGGTGCGTAGACGCCCGCTGCTGCCGGCGGACGCATCGGCGCGACCCCGACCCAGAGATCCCAATCGAGAGTGGCGGGAACCTCGGCTTCTTTTTTCGGCCGATCGATGTAGCCTGAGTGGCCGTGGCCGGTGGATCCACACCAGGAGTGCACTTCTTTGACTTTGCCGATGGCACCGTCTTTGATCAGGCGAGTGCCGGTGCGGTAAAATTTGTGAGAATGGATCTGATTGCCGAGACGGGTGATCAGACCTTTGCGTTGCGCAAGCAACTGCATCTGGCGTGCTTCCCAGACGTTGTGGGCGAGAGGCTTTTGAACGTAAACGTGCTTGCCGGCGAGCATGGCGTTGATGCCGATGTAGGCGTGCATGTGGTCGGGCGTCGACACGGTGCAGGCATCGATCTTGTCGCCCATGTCGTGCAGCATTTCGCGAAAATCCTGGTGCAGCGGAGCTTCGGGATTGAGGCGCTGCACCTTGGCGGTGCGCGATAGATCGACGTCGGCGAAGGCGATCATTTGCACGCCATCGTGCAGTGCCATCGCACTGATGTCGGACCAGCCTTTGCCGTCGGCGCCGATGCCGGCGGTCTGCACTTTGGAATTGAGATTCTGACCGCGCACGATCGCCGGGGCGGCGAGGACGGTGGTGGCAGCGGCGGCTTTGATGAAGTTTCGGCGTTTCATGGATTGAGGAAGAAGTTTGGAGCTGGGAGCAAGTAGCTGGAATTGAGCAGGCGAAAGTTATCGGGCGTTCGTGCTTGGGAGAGTGTCGGGCGTGGAAGTGAAGAACGCCAGCTTTGCAGGCTGGCGTTCTTGCGGTAGAGAAAATGCGGGCGGCGGCGCTATTTTTTTGCAGCTGCCGGAGCCGGTGCTGGTGTTGCTGCCGGTTTGGGAGTTGGTGTAGGCGCTGGAGCTGCTGCCGGTTTAGGGGTTGCTGTAGGTGTAGGAGTTGCTGCCGGTTTAGGAGTTGGTGCAGGTGCTGGAGTTGCTGCCGGTTTAGGAGTTGGTGCAGATGCGGCAGACTTGCGAAGTTCATCGAGCACTTTTTGTGTCTGGTTAGAAGCATCCTGAGCTTTCTTTGCATTTGTGGAAGCGTCGGCGGCAGCTTTTTTAGCGGCGGCGGCGGCCTTCTCGGCTTCGGCAATGGCTTTTGCTAATTCAGGATTTGCCGGAGCTGCAGGTTTGGCAGGAGCAGGCGGAACTGTTGGCGCAGGCTTAGCAGGCGTCGGTGGCACCGTCGGTTTCGGGGCAGATTTCGCGGGAGCAGGCGCAGCTGGTTTTGCCGGAGCCGGTTTGGCTACCGGAGTGGCAGCAGCAACTTCGACGGTTTTAGTGTCGGCTTTCCAGCCGTTGTTGATCTCAGCCTTAGGCAGTTTAGCGGCGAGTGCTTCGACGCCTTTGTCGGTGACTTTCGACTGCCAAACGAACAGCTTCTGGAGATTCGGCAGTTTCGCCAAGGTGGCGAGGCCGGCGTCGGTGACCTGGGTTCCATAAAGATTGATGTATTCAAGATTGGTCAATCCTGCGAGATGGGCGAGACCGGCATCGGTGATCTTGGTGTTTTCAAGGTGCAGTCGTGTCAGCCCCTTCATCGGGACCAGTGCCGCGAGGCCCTTGTCGGTTACCTGCGTGCGAGCAAGATCCATCCACAGGATCTGATCGGCTGCCGGGGTGAGCACGGCGAGTTGGTCGTCTTTGAAGTCCTTGGCGACGTTGAGTGCGGAAAATCGCAGCTCGGGGGTGTCTTGAGCAATCGGCATCAGCGTGGCGCCGGCTTCTTCGACGCGGCCGATAACTTCGTCGGCGACCTTCTTACGGGCGGCGATAACTTTGGGATCAACCTTCGGCTTGTCGTCCTTCTTGTCGGCCACCGGGAGATTGGCGAATACATCGTTGATCGCTACCAAGGTGGCAGCATCGGCTTTTGCTGCGGTCAGGGTCATGTCGCCCTTGGCGCCACTTTTCACCCAGAATTCGATCGCTTTGATTTCGTTGGCGGTCAGTTGCTGCTCGTCTTCGGGCGGCATGACATCGTCGTCGTCCTTTGGCAAGGTGACCCGAAAGGTCATCAATGATTTCACCGGATCGCCGGGGACGACGTTTTCGCCGTCGCTGCCTTGCAGAATGTGTTCCAGACTGTCGAGACGCAGTTTGCCCTTCTGCTTGTCTTCGCCGTGGCAACCCGTGCATTTGGCGGCGAGGACCGGGGCGATGATGTCTTTGTAAAGGATCGGGTCCTTATCGGCCGCTTGCGTGGTCGCACAGACGGCAAGGGCGCTGAGAGAAAGGAGTCCGCCTAAAATGCGGGTGCTTGGGGCGAATCGGGCAGGTGAACGCTTCATGGCTTTGCTTGAAAAAACTCTGACAATTATGGGAAACGATTATGCCGGGATGCACCAATTGAAGCAAGGGAAACCCTTGGCGCGATGGCGGGAAGGGGTTTGCGGGTCAGAGTTGCCGGGAAACTCTTTCAGGGACCTTGCCTTGTGAGGCTCGCTCCGCTAGGAAAAGCGCCTTATGAAGACCCTTCTTTTTTCAATCGTGCTGTTTGCGTCAGGGCTCTCGGCGAGTGCTCAAAGCGCGCCAACTGCCGACATTAAGTCGACACCGGCCGTGGAAAAGAAGGTGCCGCACCCATCGTATGCCGAGGTTGAGGATGTCGCTGGCCTGCCTCGGGTGTTGCTGATAGGTGACTCTATTTCGATGGGCTACACCTTGACGGTTCGGAGTGCGCTGGAAGGTAAGGCGAACGTGCATCGGCCCAAGGCCAATTGCGGCCCGACCGACAGCGGTCTCAAGTATCTCGATACGTGGTTGGGTGAGGGCAAATGGGACGTGATTCATTTCAACTGGGGGCTGCACGATGTCATGCATTACCTCGGCAGTACCGCTAAGCAAGATCGGGTGCCGCACACCACTGAGAGTGCCTTTCGTCGCAATTCTCCGGAGCAATACGAAGATAATCTGCGTGAGTTGGTTGCCAAGTTGCAGGCCAGCGGCGCAACCTTGGTGTGGGCGACTACGACTCCTATTCCCGACTCGTCGACCGGCATATGGAAGCCGGGTGATTCGGCGGTTTACAATGAGATCGCCGCTAAAGTGATGAAAGAAGCAGGTATCGCCGTCGACGATCTTTGGACGTTCATTGAACCTAATCTCGATGACTATCAGAACGAGCGCGATGTTCATTTCACGTCCGCTGGATCGGCCTTACTTGGAAAAGAGGTCGCGCGGGTGATCGAGGATGTGTTGAAAGCGCGCAACGCGAAGTAGCTCGCGCGGCCTTCTTGGAGCGGGGGGCCTGGACTGCGTTGCAGCCCGCTTTCGGTGGCTGGAAAATTGTCTACCTTACCGTTTTTGTTGTAACTTCGAGTTTATTGCAGGCTCGTCCACAGGTGGTCGCGAAGCCGTGCTGCGACGACCAAAGCGGCAGATGGCTGCAGCAGTCCAATGGGCATTTTGGCTTTCTGCCAATGAGTTACTTCGGATGCTATTATTCACCGAGTCCGAAGAATGCGCCGGCGTTGCGGTGGAAAATTTTCTCTGCTAACCGTCGCGCGTCAGCTTCTTGGAAATACCCTGAGGCGACCTTCTCCTCGAGCACTTCGGCGATGAGTTTTCGTGCGCTTCGGAAGGTGCTGTAGCTTTCTTCGGCGTGCCAGTTGTCGCCCCCGAACATCATGCGAGTTTCGTCGGGCAGAATTTCGATGGCTTCGTGGAATGCCCGTTTGAAATGGCTGCCGCTGAGTAGGAACGACCAAGTCAGATCGAGCCAGATGTTGCGATGTACAAACGCCATGCCGAGCAGATCGGTGCTCCAAGGGTAGGCGAGGTGCATGAGCAGGAAGCGGGTTTTCGGATGGCGCTCGATGAGTCCCTGCGCTTTCATTGGGTGCGAATACTGAATGATGGCCGAGCCGAGGTGCATCTGCACCGGGATGTTGCGTTCGCCTGCCAGCCCGCACAGGCGATCGACGACAAAATCACCGAAGGCCTTTTTGGCTTCGTCGCTGGCGTCGGCATTTCGCCACGCGTCGCGCGCCAGGCTTTCGTTGGGCGGATCGAACTGAATGTCCCGATCGTAGGCCAGGGCGTTCTTCAGGGCGACCTGATTTCGCTCCGCCAAGGTATCGACGAGCACTTTGAGCAAGCCGCAATAGTCATCGAAGGAATCACAGGGATGGTTGACGGCTTTGGCAATGTCCGCCGCACAGTTGCCGTTGTGATCGGGCTTGTCGGGTTGCCATCCCAGCGCCAGCGCATTGATGCGCAGCACCGATTGATAGTGACTGCCGAGGGTTTCGGCAGCGTTCTGCATCGGTGCCGAAAATGGATCGGTGATGATTCGAGTTACGCCCGCACGACGCATTACTTCGTGGGGCCAGTCGGCATCGCGGTGGCAATCGCGAATCCTTTTATCGAGGGCTTGCCAGTTATCCCTCGTGATACCGTCGCCACCAAGTTCGTAGAGATCATCGAGTCCGTGAACGAGATTGCGGACGAACTGGTTGCTACCACTGCCTTCGACATAGGCGGCGATGTCGTCCCAGGTGGTCTGGCCGCTTTCTGCTTCCATGAACTCGGACATTGCTGGTTCCGAGGGCAGCGGGTAGGGCCGCTCCTGAGTCCAGCCCGCGTAACTTTGCCGGAACAGGGTCAGCAGGCCGACGTCCTGTTCGAGAAAGGTCTCGGGCATGTGATGTTCATGCACATCGACGATGGGCAGTTGTTCGATGAATTCGGTTAGGGGAGATAACATGGGTAAAGGGGTGACGTATTTCTTACAAATTCCGTTACGCTGGTAATAGCGGAATCGTTTTCCATGGCTGCTCGCCGAGAAGTTGGTAGATATCGGCGTGAACATTCCCGGGGGAGATTCTGACCACGGCGTGACCCCAGAAATTGCCGTAGTCGTAACGGCGAATGAACGGTCGCTCCCGCTCGAGAATGGCGCGGCGTTCCGCGACGGTTTCGGGGGAGTGCCCAGGTTCTAAGTCGACGAGGTCGGGGCCATAATTTTCGACTCCGGAAATCAGATCTTCGGGTTTGTCGTCGAGATGGTAGGCGATACCGCTGACCGCGAGCTGGGTGAAATTGCCTGCAGAGGTCTCGCGTTCGACAAAGGCATACTTATGCAGGTGACCGCACAGCACGATGGCGTGGTGTCGGCCGAGCAGTTGATACAGGCGTTGGCGTTTTTCCCGGTCGCGCTCCTTGCCGAACAGACACCAGGCGGAGCGTGCATTGTAGGCAACGACCGGTGGATGCACGACGAAAAACAATCGTCCGCCGGATGCCGGGTCGCGGTCTTTGACGAGTTTTTCAAACCACTCCAGGCTGGCGGAATCGTAGGCGTCGAAGTAGACAAACAGGTCACGGTCATGCTTGATGGTAAAATGCGCGGCGAGCGGTTCCGGTGCCAGGTCCAGGCCTTCGGCCACCCAGGGGACGACGATGTCGTTGTAGGCTGCGACCGAGCCGGGTCCGGTGACGTCGTGATTGCCTTTGGTGACGCGCACCGGCACGCCGAGATCGAGATCTTTGAAAAATCCGATCGCGTCCGCGCAGTGTTGCCGGGCGAGTTTTTCGTTGCCGCACAGTCCCTCAACCAGATCGCCGAGCTGAACCACGGAGGTGCAGTGGTGTGCGGCGATGGTTCGCTTCACGTTGTGCATCAATGCCGGCAGATTGTGCTCGGTGATGTGCGAGTAAATTTCGATCTGGCGGACGTCATTCGGCTGCTCGCGCTTTACCCAGTCGAAGTCGTGATGCTCGAGGCGATCAAAATGCACGTCGCCGAGCAAAGAAAAGCTCCAGTTTGAGCCGCTGGCAGATGGGGCGGCCGACGTAGTTGCGAGACTGGAGCCGGGGCCCTTTAGCACACCGAGTCCGATCAGTCCGGCACTGCTGCCGAGCAACTTGCGACGATTGAGGGACGTGTGCATCGAATCAAAGGGGGGGCGACATTTACTGTCGTCCTCCTGTGGCAGAGCTCAACCGGTTTGGCTCGAATGCGCTGCATGTCTTGATTTCGTTCACCTCGATTTCCACCTAGCCTGCCGCAATGGGAATCAAACATTTGCTCTATTTAAAGACCGTGGCGGTGGTCGTGGCCGGGTGCGGTCATGCGCTGGCCGGCGAGCTCCCTCCAGCTCCGGAAGATACCTTTTCGATCGTGGTGATCCCCGATACGCAACACTACCGCGGTGTGCAGGCCAAGATGACTCCGGACAGCACCGAACCGCTGTCCAATGAGGTATTCGACGGCTGGACGGATTGGATCGCCGCCAATCTGGTCTCCCAACGGGTCGCTTTCGTCAGTCATGTTGGCGACATCGTCGATAAAAATGACAGCGAGCAATGGGCGCTGGCACGCGCGCTCATGGACAAACTGCACGGCAAAGTCCCGTATGGAATCACCGTGGGAAACCACGACATGACCAGCGCTGGCGATTCGAGTTTGTTTCAGGAGGTCTTTCCTCGATCGCACTTCGAGACGTTCGATTGGTATCTGGGCTGTTTCGAAAATGCTGACGGTTCGACGAAGATTTCCGGCAACAATGCCAACAGCGCGCAGTTGTTCGAGGCCGGCGGTATGAAGTTCGTGATTCTTCATCTGGAATGCAATGCGCCGGACAACGTTCTCGCCTGGGCGGATTCGATTCTCGAACAACAGGCTGACCGGCGAGCCATCATCACCACCCACATGGACCTCGGGCCGCTGAATAAGCCGAAGACGGGGAGCGACTACTTCGATGCGCCCAAGGGCCGAATGACCTGGACCAAATGTCACAAGGAACGCGGCAACAGTTCGCAACAGATGTGGGACAAGTGCTTTCGAAAACACGAAAACCTATTCCTGATCTGCTCGGGAGATCAAAGTCGGACTCAGGCGATGCGTCTGGAAAGCACGGGAGCTCATGGCAACACCGTTCACGCGCTGCTGTCCGACTACGGTGCCGACGGCCTGCGAGTGATGCGTTTTCTTCCGGCGCAGAATCGCATCGAAGTGCGCACCTGGAATCCTTTGAAGGGGGAGCTGTGTGAGTCGACCAAGGTGGTCAAGGATAGGGATCAGCATCAATTTTCACTGCCGTATGCAATGACAGCTGCCTCCAGCGAAGAGACCGAATCGAAGGTGCCATGAAAACGATCCAATGTTTCATTTGCCTGGTAATTTCGCTGATCTGTTGCGCAGGGACGCCTGCGCTGGTTGCAGCCGATGGCGATGGACTTTACGCCGGTGCTTCCGCAACCAACATCGATCCACCTAAACTACCGGTGGTGCAGAACGGTGGCTTTGCCCAGCGAATGGCCGGATCGGTAGCGCAGTCGCTGTATGCTCGAAGCCTCGTGCTGAAAAGCGGTGATGTGCGAATCGCCATTTGCGTGGTCGACACCTGCATGATGGATCGCGAACTTTGCGACAGAGCCAAAGAATTGGTTTCTGAAAAAACAGGCATCAGCACTGATCGCATCCTGCTTTCCGCGACCCACACCCACACGGCGCCATCGGTGATGCGTTGTCTGGGCTGTCCTGCCGATCCGGACTATCCAGATTTTCTGGTGCCAAAAATCGTTGAAAGCATCGTCGCGGCGGACGCCGCTCTGCAACCGGCGCAAGCGGGATGGACGGTAGCCGACGCAGGCAAGTTCACCAATACTCGCCGGTGGATTTACCTGCCGCACAAGATGAAAGTCGATCCCTATGGCAAGACCACCGTGCGAGCGATGATGCATCCGGGGCACGCCAATCCGGATACCGCAGGTCCGGCGGGGCCCGAAGATCCCGATCTGACTTTGTTGTCGATTCAAACCCGGGACGGCAAACCGATGGCCGTGTTGGGCAATCTCTCGCAGCACTATTATGCAGGCGGTTCTCTGTCGTCCGGCTACACCGGCACTTTTTGCAAACTGCTCGAGGAGAACTTCGGAACCGAATTCATCGGGTTGATGTCGCAGGGAACCAGTGGCGACCTGCAGCACATCGATTACTCGAAGCCGAAGGATGAAGGCGCTTTTGCCAAAGCCGAAGATCCCTACCAGGCCTACTGCCGGGAGCTGGCCGACCTCGCCATCGATGCTCTGGAAAAAGTCGATTATCGATCTGACTGCCAACTCGACATGGCCGAGGCGAAGCTGACTCTCGGCCGGCGGATGCCCGATGAGGAACGCATCGCCTGGGCCAAGCCGATTGTCGAAGCGCTCGGCGACAAGTTGCCTGAATCGCGAGCTGAAGTTCTCGCCAAGGAGGTGCTCTGGATTGAGGAGAATCCCGAAGAGGAACTGAAGCTTCAGGCGCTTCGAGTAGGCGACTTCGGCATCGCGACACTACCCAACGAAGTCTACGGAATCACCGGGCTGAAGTTGAAGCTGCAGAGTCCGCTGCCGATATTGATGAACATCGAACTGGCCAATGGAGCTGCCGGCTACATACCGCCTCCGGAACAACATGATCTCGGTGGCTACACGACCTGGCCGGCGCGCACCGCCGGTCTCGAAGTCCAGGCGGAACCAAAAATTGTCGAGACGCTGCTCGGTTTGCTGGAAGGCATTTCCGGTGATTCTAGGCGGACTCAGAACGATAAGGTTGGCGAACACGGACAAAGAATCATGGCGCTCAAACCGGCTGCGTGGTGGCGCATGAGTGAACACAGTGGCAGCCAGATTGACGATTCGAGTGGCAACGGTAACGACGGTAGGTTGCAAGCGGGGTATGCCTTGTTTCTCGACGGGCCGCAGTCCCCGCCGGAAGCTTTTCTTTCCACGCAACGCGGCAATCGCGCCGTGCATTTTGCCGGAGGGCGGATGATCAGTGCCGAGCCTGCTCTCGACAGGGGAAGCGACTACAGCGTCAGCCTTTGGTTCTGGAATGCGATGCCGCACGATGCACGTGCCGTGGCGGGTTATCTGTTCGGCCTTGGGCACGACGGTGAAGCTAAGGCCTGCGAACAGGTGGGCATCTCCGGTAGCGCGCTCGATCAAGCGGGCAGGCTGCTGTTCTACAATGGTGATGAAAAACGCGAGACGGTCATCGGTCGTAGCGAACTGAAGCTTCACCAGTGGCATCATCTGTTGCTGGTTCGCGAAGCGGGCATGGTCCGTCTGTATCTTGACGGTGCCGTCGAACCCGAAATCGAAGCTGCTATCAGCGATGTCCGTCCTGACAAAGGCACCAAAATTTTTGTCGGTGGACGCAGCGATGCCAAATTCAACTTCGAAGGAAAAATCGACGAAGTTGCCGTGTTCGAGCGCGCACTGACTGCGCCACAGAATCCTCGATGAGAACGCCCTGGTTCTGTTTTACCCATTTTCCATGAAGACCGCCAAAATACTCCGCGAGAAAATCGAATCCGAATCCGAAATTACCACCGGAATCATTTGCACCAATCACTTCTGGCCGGGCATGGTCGAGTTGGCGATGCGTGCCGAACTTGATTACCTGATTATCGATCTGGAACACATTTCCTACGACGCGCAGATGGTCGGCGAGGCCTGTGCGATCGGGCGTCGCGACGACTTTCCGATTCTGATCCGTCCCCCGGCAGCGGAGTATACGCCGGTGCGCATGGCGATGGATCTAGGACCGTGCGGTCTTCTGGTGCCCTATGTCGAGACGCCGGAGACGATGCGGGTGATTCAGGACGCGGTGTGGATGAAGCCGCGTGGACGGCGGCGACCCGGTGGCTTTGGCAATCACTGGGTGGACGACTTCAACTACGAGACGTGGAAGCGCGAAGTCGAAGACAACTTCATCATCATGCCGCAGATCGAGAGCAAGCTCGGTCTGGAAAATGTTGATGCTATCGCCGCAAATCCGCTAACCACAGCGATGGCGATCGGCCCCTACGATCTGTCCGGCGATCTCGGGGTGTGTTGGGATCCCGAAGCCGAAGTCTTGAAGCAGGCCCTGCAAACCGTTCGTGAGGCGGGCCGCGCGGTTGGTAAAAATACCTGGATGATCGGTGACGCTCCGACTCTGATCGAGCGCGGTTTTAACTTTCTCTGTCTCGCCGAGCCGACAGCTTACTTGCAGGGACAGTTGACGGAATTCAACAGGGCGGTCAAAAAGGGGCAGCGACCGGTTGGTCAGGAGGTCCAGGATCTGGCCGGAGCGTAATCTTTTATCTATATTCTATGAAAATTTCTTTCTTCGCAGTCGCCGCGTTTATCGGCCTCACCGGTGTCTCCACCTGCCTTGCCGATGACCCGCTCTACGATATTGATCTGACCGTTGCCCGTCAGGGATTCGACGACAAGAATATGTGCTGGGTGCATGCCCGCGCCGGAGCGATACCTGCCGCCGTGAGCGGAACTAAACAGCCTCTCGTAGTGATGACTTTGCAGAAGTTGATGCTGTCCGGGTCGGATATTTTCTACGCGATCAACGAGATGCGCAGCGGCGATGGCGGCAAGACCTGGACCGAACCGGTTGAGCATTCGACCTTTGCCCGCGAACCGTTCAGCCATGATGGCCGGGACGATCTCGAAATGACCGTCTGCGATTTTACCCCGGCCTGGCACGCCAAGACCGGCAAGTTGCTCGGCACCGGTCATACCGTGGTCTACGAAGACAACAAGGTGATGAAAGTTCGGCCGCGGCTGACGCCATATGCGGTCTACGATCCGGAAAGCCATACCTGGTCGAAGTGGAAGACGATCGAGATGCCGAAGGACGCGAAGTTCGCCAATTCGGGCGCCGGTTGTGTGCAGCGCTTTGATCTGCCGAATGGCGACATTCTACTGCCGATCTATTTTGCCGAAATCGGCGGCAAGCAGTATTCGACGACGGTGATGCGCTGCTCTTTCGATGGCAAAGAAATGAAGTATCTCGAGCACGGCTCGGAATTGACCGTGGACGTCGAACGCGGTTTCCCCGAACCTTCGATTGCGCATTTTAAGGGACGCTATTTCCTGACGTTGCGTAACGATCAGGCCGGCTACGTCACTGTCAGTGACGATGGGTTGAATTATGCGCCGGTGAAGAAGTGGACCTTTGATGACGGTGAAGAGCTGGGCAGTTACAATACGCAACAGCACTGGGTGTCGCACAGCGATGCGCTGTTTCTGGTCTACACGCGCAAGGGCGCGGACAACGATCATGTGTTCCGTCATCGCGCGCCGTTGTTCATCGCCCGGGTCGATCCCGAAAAATTGCAGGTGATCCGCGCCAGTGAGCAGATTCTGGTTCCGGAAAAGGGTGCGCGTCTAGGCAATTTTGGCGTGACTCAGGTCAGCGAAAATGAGACCTGGGTGACGGCGGCCGAATGGATGCAAACCATCGGTCCGAAGCACAACGACCCCGAAAAATTGATGGCCATGGGCGCCGATAATCGCGTCTGGGTGGCCAAGCTGCTATGGAAAAAGCCGAATCAGGATTTTCGCTGAGAACCCTTTCTACTTGGCTCACGATCGCAGTTGCGATCGGCGGGCTGGGTTTTGGCAGTTCAGCACGAGCGGCAACCGAAGGCACGAAGCCCAACGTGCTGTTCATCGGCGTCGATGATCTACGGCCCGAACTCAATTGCTACGGCGCGAGCCACATCCACAGTCCGAACATTGATCGCCTGGCGAGTGAGGGGGTCCTGTTCGAGCGTGCCTACTGCCAGTGGGCGGTGTGTATGCCATCGCGAGCGAGTATGCTGAGCGGTCTTAGGCCCGATTCGTTTCAGGGCAAAGCCAACGCCTTTCGCAAGATCGTTCCCGATGTGGTGACGCTGCCGCAGCATTTTAAGAATCACGGTTACTTCGCTCAATCGATTGGCAAAATTTATCACGGGTCGTGGAAAACTGCCTATGTCGGCGATGCCTATCAGGATCCGGCTTCGTGGTCGGTGGAGCGGTGGGCGGCCAGTCCGCAGTATTACTTTTCGCCAGAAGGCATGGCCATCGCTCGCGAAGTGTTCGCGACGGCTTCCCCCAAAGAGCTGTTTCTCGGCGATGTAAAACGTGACCCGAACGATCTCGATCAGTGGAAAGATTTTTTCGTGCGGGGACCTGCGACCGAAGCACCTGACGTGGCCGACAATGTTCCCGCCGATGGCAAAATCGCCGATGCCGCTATCGAGCGCCTGCGCGAACTGCGCGGCCGCGACGAGCCGCCGCCGTTTTTTCTCGCGGTCGGATTTCAAAAGCCGCACCTACCGTTTGTCGCGCCGAAAAAGTATTGGGACCTCTATGACCCGGACGAGCTACCCCCGGTTGCCGTTCCTGATCGACCGAGAAGCGCGCCCGCGTTTGCCGTTCAGGCGGGAGCGGCGGAAGTGAACCAGTATTTGGATAAATCCAGAGGACTGGTTTCGCCGCAGCGCACTCGGCATCTTCGCCACGGCTACTCCGCCTGCGTCAGTTACATAGATGCCCAGATCGGACGCCTTTTAGACGAACTCGATGCGCTCGGTATTCGCGACAACACCATCGTCGTGATGTGGTCCGACCACGGCTACAAACTCGGCGACTTCGGTGCGTGGGCCAAGCACACCAACTTCGAGCTCGATACCCGCGTACCCCTGATCATCAGCGCGCCCGCCGAACCGCAGGGCGTGAGTAGCGAGGCGGTGGTCGAACTGGTCGATCTGCATCCGACCCTGAGCGAGCTGGCTGGGCTACCGATTCATGACGGGGCGGACGGCGAGAGTTTTGCTAACAATGTTCGAGAACCCGACGCGACGGGGCAGACTGCTGCCTTCTCCCAGTATCCCAGAGGTGGCTATATGGGCTACTCGGTGCGAACAGCCACGCATCGCTACACCGAGTGGCGCGATATGAAAGATGCGGAAGCTGTTGTCGCACTCGAGCTCTATGAATACGGCGACAATGGCATCGAGCGCGAGAATGTCGCGGACCTTAAGAGTTACTCCGCGGTACAGGCTGAACTAAAATTACTTCTAGAGAATGATGAATGAATTACTCCGGCGACTAACGATTTGTGCAATTGCTGTAGGGGTACTAACTCCTGTTCTTACCGCGCAGGAAGGCTTGCCTATTGTTCGGGATGGCAAGGCCGCAGCGCTGATTGTATTGTCACAAAGTCCGTCCGGGGCGGCGAAAAGCGGGGCGAAAATTCTCAGTGATCATGTTTTTCAAATGTCGGGTGCACGGCTGGAGACAGTGCCCGAAGGCAAGCTGGCGGCGGATGAAAAGCGAACCCGACTGTTGCTCGGTGAGAGCGAGGCCGCGGCAGCGCTTGGTGCTTCGGCGGAAGGACTCGGGCCGGGCGGGATTTTGATAAAAACCTATTCGGAGGAGAACGCGATTGTCATTCTCGGTGCAGACGATCTGGCACCGGTGGACGATAAGGGCTCGCGCTACGCAGTGACGACTTTCTTGGAAGAAGTGCTGGGAGTTCGGTTTTTGTGGCCTGGCGAATTGGGCAAGGTGGTGCCAAAGCGGGAGACCATCGAGGTGGCATCGCTCGATATTCGAGTGACGCCGCTCATCGTGCAGCGTAAAATTCGAATGGCGAGTAGTTGGTCGCAGCGAATGGAGATCGGCGGAGGTCTTTTGCATGTGACGGAAGACGACTACGAGAAGTTTTTTCGCGCGGCGCACGTCACCGAATCGGAGGATTCCGGCTGGTCGAGTTGGCATTGCCTGGGCGGGTCGCTGGGCTTGGCTTCCGGACACTCTTACGGCGATTACTGGGAGCGATTTGGTGCGCAGCACCCGGAATGGTTCGCGATGGAGCCAAGCGGTTCCCGCGATCAGAGCCGCAGCGCGAGCCGCGCGCGGCTTTGCGTTTCTAACGAGGATTTGGTCGAGCAGATCGCCAAAGACCGCATCGCTCACATTGAGAAGACCGGAGACAAAAGCGTTGCCATCGGGCCGAATGATGGCGGAACGACTTCGTTTTGTGTTTGCGACGCATGCGAAAAACTCGATGCGCCTTCGGAGCGTAAGATCATGCTCACCGATTTCTCACCGGGAGCCGATCGCCGACAGTTTGAGCATGTGCCGTTGACCGATCGCTACGTGCATTTTTTCAACGCTATCGCCGACAAGGTTGCAGCGGTATACCCGGAGGTCTGGCTGACCGCCGATGCCTATAGCGTTTACTCCGCGCCTCCGGTGAAGGCGAAGCTTCATCCTAACATTGCCATACGCTATGTCGGAGTCAGCTATCTTAATGAAGAGCGACGGCATCTTGGCGTCGCCGATTGGAATGCGTGGGCGGCGGCAGCGGAGAAGATTTACTTTCGTTCGAATCTCCTGCTGGCGGGACGTCGCGAGGGGACGCCGGCGATTTACCCCCACAAGCTGGCGGAGGACTTCAGCAAGATCGCGCACAACAGCATGATCGGTACGGATCTCGATTCGTGCATGAACAATTGGGCGACACAGGGGCTGAACTACTACGTCATGGCAAAGTTACTGTGGAATCCGGACCTCGATGTCGATGCGCTGATCGATGACTATTGCCGCGCGGGTTTTGGTGCCGGGGGTGACGCTGTGAAACGTTATCTGTTGCGACTTGAGCAACTGACCGATGAAATCGCTACCAACGAGCTGACGGTGACAGAGCCGTACACGCCTGAGGTGATTGCAGAATTGCGAGCCATTCTCGATGAGGCGGCGGCCAAGGTGAACGATGATGTAAAGGCAAAAGCGCGAGTGGAGTTTCTACGCGTCGGTCTGGAATACACCGATGCCTACTGCGATATCTATCGGATCGATCGTGAGTGGCAGGCGCTCGGTGGACGTCTTTCACCGGAGATGAAGGAGCGGGCCCACAAGGCGCTCGATCGCAATTGGGAGGCGTCGCGGGACATTTTTGAAAATCATCCGCTGGCGGTGAATGTGGCTAATGTAGCATGGGGAAGCTGGGGCTATTTTAAACGCTTCCAATGGAAGGATGTGTCGCCGGAGGTGTTGGCGAGGTGGCAGAAGGAGTGAGTGAGTGAGTGAGTGAGTGAGTGGGGCAGTTTTTCAAACTGCCTCAGTGGACGAGCTAAGCCGAGCCGAGCCACTGAAAGCAGATTAAGAATCTACTCCACTTTGCTCGTCCACCGGGGACCGCCGGGACGGCGGAATCACATTTTCGTCCACTTGGCTGAATCTACGTCGACGCCTGCTCCTCGACTTCCCAGCCTTTGCGGTAGGCTTTGGTGAGGAATTGATTGGCCTCGGGAACGTTGGTGATTTTGAGATTCTTCGCATCCCACTCGAGGCGTTGGCCGGGGAAGCGCACAGCAACGTTGCCGAGCTGCACGGCTTCGGTGAGCGGACCGGCGTAGGCGAAGTCGTCACTGATCGGTTCGCCGCTGAGGCAGGCATCGACCCAGTCGTGCCAGTGATTGCGGCTGCCGACGTCGGGCAGCGGGTGATCGGCAAAATCGGCCTCGGGATAGAGCTTGGGCGTGCCCCAGTGAGGAACGATGAGTTGTCCTTTTTCGCCGATTAAAATCGAAGCGGGTGTTGGCAGGGCGAGTCCGTCTGGGACACCTTTGATGCCGAGCTTGGGGCGGCGGCCACCGTCATACCAGGTGATGTCGATGGTGTCGCCGGCGGTATATTCGGTGCCGGGGAAAGTATATTTCAGGGTTTCCTGCGCGGGCCAGACCTGATCGTTCATGCCACTGTGCTGGGCGTGAACGGAAAGCGGTGCCGTCAGGTTCATCGCGGTGAACAGCGGATCGAGCAGATGACAGCCGTTGTCTCCGATCGAGCCACTGCCGAAGTCCTGCCAGTCGCGCCAGGCGTAGGGATGGTAGAGATCGGCACGGCCGAATTCGCGATACGGGGCGGGTCCAATCCAAGTGTCCCAATCGACTTCGGCGGGGGCCTTTTCTGGATTCCCGGGTGGTCGGAGTTCGCCTGCACGGCCATGGCCAGATGCGTCGATCCAGGTGTGGACTTCCTTGATTTTGCCGATCGTCTTTTCTTCCTGAACGATCGCCTTGGTGGTGCGGTACTGAAATTCAGAATGGATCTGGTTGCCCATGCGCGTGGTAACGCCGGCCTTGGCAGCGAGCCTGGCGATCTGGCGGGCTTCCCAGACGGTGTGGGTCAGTGGCTTTTCACAGTAGACGTGCTTGCCTCGGCGGAGAGCTTCCTGGGTGATGACGGCGTGGCAGTGATCGGGCGTCGAGACGTTGACGGCATCGAAGTCATCGCCCATCTCGTCGAACATTTTCCGAAAATCGGAGTAGTGCGGAATGCCGGGCCAGCCTTTGTCGACGTTCTTGAAATGGCGTTCATCGATGTCGCAGGCGGCGACGACGTCGACTTTGGCGTGCGAGCCGATCGATGAGACGTCTTTCCATCCCTGACGGAAGCAACCGATGGCGGCGAAGCGGAGTTTGGATGCCTGCGGCATAGTTTTAAGTGTTCAGTTTCAAGTTCTAAGAGGGAGTGATGAAGCAGCTTCGGCCAATGTGGGGGCAGTTACGTTTTAGCACCATGGCGTGATGGTGTCAGCGAAGGCTGACGGCGAATGGCATGTAAAGAACCGGAAAGATACTCCGTGCCAGGGCTGGACGCCCGAAAGAAGGTAGCCGGTGTTGAAGGGAGCGATAGCGACCGAGCCACCGGAAAACTCCAATCGCCGACGGGAAGTCCCGGATGGGGCGATAGAACTTTGCCCGATGCCCCTGGTTCCGCAGAGACCCGCGACCGCCCCTACCGGTGCTCGGTTGACTAATTGTTCCTATCCCGGCGCTTGATCGCGGAGCGACCTGCACACCGGGCTACCATCTATTGTGCCTCCGGCACTGTTCTATGAGCGCCGATCGTGTTGATTTCGACTGACCCACTAACCGAGGCAGAGCATCTGTTCATCGCTGCGCAGACTGTCACGATTCACAACGGAAAAATTCTCACCGTCCGATTGTCCGGCGGCGAGCTGAATACCGACATGCACGCCTTGTCCCTGAACCGAGCCAAACAGATTACCGAGTGGGGTTTCGGCGGCATCACGTCCGGCGGCGATGCGGATCATTCCGTTGAGTGGGGCCAGGCGGGTGCCGTCGAACAACCACCACTGGCCGCCGATGAAGGCTTCGAACACTGCGTGAAAATCCTGCGGATTCAGCTGATAGGCGTAGACAGTGACGTAGCGCGCCGGAATGCTGAGGGCGCGGCAGAATGCGATGCCGAGATGGGCGAAATCGCGGCACACACCGGTGCGGGATTCGAAAGTGTCCAAGCTCCATGATTGCTCGTCGGATGAGCCGATTTGGTATTGGAGGTTTTTAAATAGCCAATCCTCAATGGCGAGTGCCTGCTTGAGAGGGCTGGCGAAACTTCTAAACAGGTCATTGGCCAGTTTGCGCATCCGATCCGAAGGGACGTAGCGGCTCGGTGCCAGGTAGGGTAGCGATACGGCTTTGAATGCCGATGCATCGGTGGCGGCTTCGATCTGGGACATGTCGACGCGCGACGAGCTGAGTTGAACCATCGCCTGATAATTGACGGAGAACTCGCCAGGTTCGGTGATGTCGAGGCGGGCAAAGCGGTTGGCATCAAGTCCCACGACCAACTCTTGATAATTGACCGGCCGACTGGTGGTTAGTGATTCGTTGAGAATTTGCTGGGAGTTTGATCGGTGGCAATTCAGTGAGCAAATGACCGTGGCAGTGTCGAACGCCTGATAATAGAGGGAGCTGTTTATCAAGAATTTCATTTTTCTGGATGACTGGATGAGTGAAACGCGCTGCGCTGCCTGCGGTGAAGGACGACTCTTGCTAGTCGCCTGTTACGGTTTGATTGCCAAAGGAATTCGTCCCAAATCGTGCGGCGAAGCAATTATCCCACGGAATCTCTTTCTACTGGCATTGAACCTGCTAAGTTCCTGCTCTTGATGGCGTTCTTCCAGAATTATAAAACGGACGGTTTTTTCGATGAAGCAGTGCTCGATGGTGCTGACGGTTTTCGGAAAGGCTATCAGGATGCGGCCGACTTTTTCGAGAAACTAACGCCGCAGCGGATGAGAACCAGCCTGCGCACATTAGAGCGTACCTTTCTCAAGCAGGGCGTCACCTTCACGGTGTACTCGGATGGCCAGGGAACTGAGCGAATTTTTCCCTTCGATCCGTTTCCGCGAATCATCCCTGCCGACGAGTGGGCGACGATCGACGCCGGGCTGCGTCAGCGAATCAAAGCGCTGAATATGTTCCTGAAGGACATCTACTCGGATCGAGAGATACTCAAAGCGGGCAAGGTGCCGGAAGAGTTGGTGAAAACCTCGAAGCACAATCGCTCGGAGTTCGCGGGCCTGAAGCTACCACACGATACCTACATTCACATTTGCGGCACGGATTTGATTCGTGATGGCAAGGGCACCTACTGTGTTCTGGAGGACAATGGTCGCTGTCCGTCGGGCGTGTCCTACATGCTCGAAAACCGTCTCGCGATGAAGCGGACGTTTCCGGATTTGTATCGGAAGATGAACGTCGAGCGGGTTTCGGATTATCCGAAAGAGCTGCTGCGAATGCTAAAATCCGTGTCACCTCGGGAGCAGGAGACTCCGGTTTGTGTGGTGTTGACGCCAGGGCAGTATAACAGCGCCTATTTCGAGCACACCTTCCTGGCTCGACAAATGGGCATAGAGATTGTCGAGGGCCGGGATCTTGTGGTCGAAAATGAAAAGGTCTACATGCACACCACCGAAGGGTTGGTGCAGATCGACGTGATCTATCGACGCATCGATGACGATTTTCTCGACCCGCACTTTTTTAATCGCGATTCGAAATTGGGAGTTCCCGATCTGATGAAGGCTTACCGCGCCGGCAACGTGATGTTAGTCAATGCGATCGGAACCGGCGTTGCTGACGACAAGGCGACCTATACGTATGTGCCGGACATGATTCGTTTTTACCTCTCCGAGGAACCGATTCTGCCGAACATTGAAACGTTCCTGGGAGGTCGAAAGGACGATCTCAAATACATGTTGGAAAACATTGGCAACTTGGTTATCAAGGCAGTCGATGAGGCCGGTGGTTACGGCATGTTGATCGGTCCAGCGTCGACCAAAGAAGAGCAGGCGGAATTTTCGCGTAAAATAAAGGCGAATCCGCGTGGCTTCGTCGGTCAACCGGTGATCTCTCTGTCGCGACATCCGACGTTCTGTGATGGAAAACTGGAAGGGCGACATGTCGACCTTCGACCCTACGTGCTGACCGGAAAAGAAACGGTGGTGGTGCCGGGAGGATTGACTCGGGTCGCACTTACCAAGGGCTCGTTGGTGGTCAATTCTTCGCAGGGTGGAGGCAGCAAGGATACCTGGGTGCTGCGCGGCGACGGGGCTGCGCCGGAGTCGGACTAGCAAAATTTAATTCTACCGATCATGTTATCTCGAGTCGCAGAAAATTTGCATTGGATGAGCCGCTACGTCGAGCGCGCTGATAATCTGGCACGTCTTGTCAGTGCCCATCAGAACGAGTTACTCGACATGACTTCCCGGCCATCGGAGGAGCGCCACAAGTGGCATCCCTTGCTCGAGGTGACCAAGATGGGTGACGAGAAATCTAAAGAGGATGTAGTCTCTTATATGGTGTCTTCGAGGGCGAACTCTAACAGTGTGATGAGCTGCGTGTTTGAAGGCCGGGAAAATGCTCGCGCGGTCCGCGATCAGATTTCGGAGGAGATGTGGCTGGAGCTGAATGCGCTTTGGTTAAGCCTGGACGAGCTATCTTCCAAAACCAGAAACCGACACACCATCATTTGCGATCGAGTGGTGCAATCGTCGATGAAGTTTCGCGGCATCATCAACACCTCTCTGCCGCGTACGGATGTGTGGGCGTTTGTGCAATTGGGTGAGTATTTGGAGCGAGCAGACAAGACCAGTCGTATCGTCGATCTACCGCATTTTTTGCCGAAATCGGAGGAGGAGTCGGCGTGGAATACCATGCTGCGGGCATGCAGCGCGACAGCGGAGCATCGTCAGCGCAACGAAGGTGAGGTCGACGCGGCGACGGTATCGACGCTGCTGTTATTTTCGACGACCTTTCCGCGCTCGGTGCGGTTTTCGGTGGGCAGAATTCACGAGCTGTTGCGGATGATCTCCGGAACCAACACGGCCGAGTATCTGAATGAAGCCGAGCGTGCTGCGGGAGCACTGCTCGCGCGTCTGAATTTTTCCGGCGTCGAGGAGATCGGCCGTATGGGCTTACATGATTACGTTGATTCGATTCAGATCGATTTGAACAAGATCGGGTTTGCGCTGATGGAGCGCTATTTTCTGCTGCGCAAAGACAAGCAGAGGGGCAGCGCCGAGCAGTTTTTCAGTAGTCAGATGCACGCGCAAGTGGAGCGAGTTCGGCAGCGCGAGCAGGAAGAACAGCAGCAGCAGCAGTATTAGAATAGCCAATCAGCCAACGAGGAAACCCACCACCCTATATGTCCACTCACGTTGCGCTCTATCATCGCACTACTTACTGCTACGACAAAGAAATCGAGATTCATCCGCACATTGTGCGCCTTCGACCGGCTCCGCATTGTCGGACTCCGATCCTTTCTTACTCGTTGACGGTTGAACCCGCCGAGCATTTTATCAACTGGCAGCAGGACCCGTTCGGTAACTACCTGGCGCGCTTTGTTTTTCCGGAAAAGACCCGCAAGCTTGAGTTCGTCGTCGATCTGGTCGCGGATCTGACGACGATCAATCCGTTCGATTTTTTTCTCGAAGAGTGGGCGCAGGCAGTGCCCTTCGCTTACAGCGAAACTGAGTCGTCGGAATTGGCGCCATACCTTCGGCAGACCGATTTCGCGCCCGGCCTCGATGAGTTGGCGACGCAGCTGAAACCGGACCCGACCAAACCTCAGGCAACCATCGATTTTTTGGTCGCGGTCAATCAGGCCGTGCAGCGGATGATCGGCTATCAGCTCCGTCTTGAGGTCGGCGTGCAAACCTGTGTTGAGACGCTTGAAAAACGCAGTGGCTCGTGTCGCGACTCGGCTTTTCTATTGGTTCAATTATTCCGTCAACTCGGCTTGGCGTCGCGTTTTGTATCGGGTTATCTGGTGCAATTGCAGCCGGATGAAAAACCGCTGGAGGGTGCGCCAGGACCGGACAGCGATTTCACCGATCTGCATGCCTGGACCGAAGTCTTTTTGCCCGGTGCCGGATGGGTTGGACTCGACCCGACCTCTGGTTTGTTTGCCGGTGAGGGACACATTCCATTAGCCTGCACGCCGGAACCATCAAGTGCTGCGCCGGTGCTAGGTGCGACCGCGCCTGCGGAAGCGACCTTCGATTTTGCCAATGTCGTGACTCGTGTGCACGAGGACCCGCGAGTGACCAAGCCCTACACCGAAGAGGAATGGCAGGCGGTCGACAGCGTCGGTCAACTGGTCGATGAAAAACTTAACCGAGGCGATGTGCGTCTGACCATGGGCGGCGAGCCGACCTTTGTATCGATCGATGACATGGAAGGGGCTGAGTGGAACACGTCGGCAGACAGCCCCGCCAAACGGCAACGGGCGATCGATTTGGCCACCCGTCTTGCCGAAGCGTTTGCACCGGGTGGTTTTATCTGGTTTGGCGAGGGCAAATGGTATCCGGGTGAGCCGGTGCCCCGCTGGGCGTACGGTATTTTCTGGCGCAAAGATGGCTATCCGATGTGGCGTTCGAGCGCCACCCAGGCGGACCCCTCGAGGCCCGGCGACTACGGTTTTGATGAACCGCGCATTCTGGCGGAAGCGGTCGCCGAGGTGCTTGGAGTGGCGAAGGATTGTGTCGCGCCGGCGCTTGAAGATGCGGACTACTACCGGTGGAAAGCCGGCACGCTACCTTGGTTTGAGAATGCCGAGGAATCTGATGAGGACGATTCGCTGGAGCGACGCACGCTTGCCAAGCTGGAAAAGCGCGGACTTGATGTCGCCACGGGCTTCGTCCTGCCGTTGTTCCACCACAAGAAAACCGAACGCTGGACCGGGGCGAAATGGAAGCTGAAGCGCGACGCGCTGTTTTTGATTCCCGGCGCGTCGGCGATGGGTTTTCGCCTGCCGTTGGATTCGATTCGTTCGGCGACCGAAGAGGATATCCTCGACGTGCGTTCGCCGATGGCGACGGATCTGCCACCGCTGGCTGCCGATCCGCTGAGCACGTATGGCGAAAAAGATACGACGAACTCTGACGAGAATAGCGACGAAGAATGGATTCCTCGCACCGCATTGACGATCGAAAATCGTGACGGCCGTCTGCACGTGTTTTTTCCGCCAACGGCGACGTTGGAGGCTTACGTGGAACTGCTCAGTGCTGTCGAGGAAGCGGCGAAGAAGTCTGATCTGAAAGTGGTCATCGAAGGCTACGAGCCGCCGAAAGATCCACGCATCGAGAGTCTCAAGGTGACCCCGGACCCGGGCGTAATCGAGATCAATATCCATCCGTCGTCATCCTGGACCGAGTTGGTTGGGCGAACCGAAACACTCTACGAACAGGCGCGGCTTTCACGGTTGGGTGCCGAGAAGTTCATGCTCGATGGCAAGCATACCGGCACCGGCGGCGGCAACCACGTGGTCGTCGGCGGCGCCACACCGGCGGACAGTCCTTTTCTGCGACGCCCCGATGTGCTCGCCAGTCTGATCGCGTTTTGGCAGCATCACCCGGGGCTCTCGTATTTGTTCTCCGGACTTTTTATCGGACCGACCAGTCAGGCACCGCGCGTCGATGAGGCTCGTGATGATCGGCTTTTCGAACTCGATATCGCGTTGGAGACCCTGCATCGCGGTGTCGAAAATCCTGGAATGGTCGATCGTACGCTGCGCCATTTGCTGACGGATCTGACCGGCAACACGCATCGCGCCGAATTCTGTATCGACAAGCTGTGTTCTCCAGATTCTCCGACCGGACAGCTCGGTTTGTTGGAGTTGCGTGCTTTCGAGATGCCGCCGCATCGGCACATGGCGCTGGTCCAGTCGTTGCTGGTTCGATCGATCATCGCACGCTGTTGGGAGACTCCCTATAAGCATCGCCTGGTCCGTTGGGGAACGACTTTACATGACAAGTATCTGCTGCCGCATTGGGTGTGGGATGACATTCGCGATGTCTGCGAAGATCTCCAGCAGGCGGGGATTCCGTTTCGTCAGGAGTGGCTGGCACCTTTCTATGAGTTTCGTTTTCCGCGCGTCGGCACGGTGACTCATTTCGGTGTTGAGGTGGAAATACGCACCGCTCTCGAGCCTTGGCACGTTCTCGGCGAAGAATCGACCGGACAGGGCACGTCACGGTTCGTTGATTCCTCGGTGGAGCGTTTGCAGATCAAGGTGAAGGGACTGACCGAGGGCAAACAGATACTGACCTGCAACGGGCGCAGGGTGCCTATGGTGCCGACTGGAGTCGAGCAGGAGTGGGTCGGCGGCGTTCGTTTCAAAGCCTGGGACCCACCTTCGGCGCTGCATCCGTCGATTGAGGCGCAGACTCGGTTTGTGTTCGATCTCGTCGATATTCGCAATCAGAAGTCGCTGGGCGGTTGCATTTATCATGTCGGCCATCCAGGTGGTCGTAACTACGAAACGTTTCCGATCAATGCGCGCGAGGCTGAATCAAGACGTCTGTCGCGATTCTGGGGAGATGGCCACACGGCGGGTGCCGTTACCACGGCGCCGGCACCGGTATCCGCATTGCAGGGTGGTTCGTTTGAAAGAATGGACGGTGGTCAGACCGTCGAACGAGTCCCGCAGGAAAAATTTAACGCCGAGTTTCCGAACACGCTCGACCTTCGTTCTTCGGCGGCAGACTAGTCGCAGCGGTATCGATTTTTCGTCGGGAAAGCACTGGCAGCGCGTTGGATCGAGCACATAGTAACGACCATGGGTTCTGATTCGATCGCTTCCTGCGATTCTTCCATAAATCTGGCGTCCGCTCTCGGATATCAGATGCATAGCGGGCAACGCGACGAGGCTGTTTCTGCTGACGGCAACGTGCAGTCGGAATGGCACGATATTTTCGAAGCCATCCAACAGCGCGGACCTGGAACGGTCACCGAGTGGCGCCATTCGGCTGAGCGGCTTTCGCGCGAACGCGGGCTTGCCTATCGACCGGCGAGTCTCAATGAAGAGCCCGAAAAAGGATGGACGCTCGATCCCATCCCGTGGGTGATCTCAGCTGACCAGTGGGCGACCTTGGAGCAGGGCATCACCCAGCGCACCCGATTATTCGAGGCGCTGCTCAAGGATATCTACGGTGCGCAGAAAACCGTCAAAGATCGTTTATTCCCGGCGGAAATATTGCTGCGCCATCGCGGTTTTGTTCGCGCCTTGCACAATCTCCCTCCCGGTGACGGAGTGATCGGGCTTGGCATCTCGGCCTTCGACGTCGCGCGGGATTCAGGCGGTCATCCGTTCGTGGTCAACGACCGCTTCGATGCACCGTTCGGCCTCGGGCTGGCCTTGGAAAATCGCACGGTTGTCAATCAGGTGTTGCCGGAGTTGTTCGGCCGCTGTGGGGTGCGCCGCATTGGCCAGTTCATCACTGACTGGTTCGATCACTTGGGGAAAAGTTCACCTGCTGCGACAGGTGCTCCACAGGTGGTGATTCTTGATCCGTCCGAACCTGGTGAAGATTCTGAGGTCGGCTTTCTCGCCAATTATTGTGGCATCTCCCGCGTTCACCCGACTGATCTCACCGTGCGGGATGGCCGGGTGTGGATTCGGGCGCTGAACGGACTGGTGCCGGTCGATGTGATCTGGAAAGTGGTTCCCGGTCGCAATATGGATTCGCTGGAGTCGGAAAACAGTGGGGCTCGGGGAACCGCCGGTTTGTTCGAAGCGATGCGCAGCGGTGGTGTCGCAGTCGCCAGTCATCCAGGCGCGGAGGTCGTCCAGTCTCCGGGATTTTACCCGTACCTGAAGAAAATATGCCAAGCGCTGCTCGGCGAAGAGCTCTTGTTGCCACCTGTGGCGACCTGGTGGTGTGGCCGACCTCAAGCACTCTCTCATGTTACGACGAATCTCCACTCGATGGTAATAAAGTCGTTGGCGCAGTCCCCGGAGGTTCGGACCCGCTATGGCAGCCGCATGTCGAGCGACGAGCTGGCCGCATTGAAGGCCGAGATCGTCGCCGACCCCGGGATTTTCGTGGGCCAGGAGGAACTTGTTATTTCAACCATTCCGACCTCG
Organism: Verrucomicrobiales bacterium; assembly: GCA_037969585.1. Lineage (GTDB taxonomy): Bacteria > Verrucomicrobiota > Verrucomicrobiia > Verrucomicrobiales > DEV007 > JBBKXR01. The sequence continues at coordinate 22,463 of JBBKXR010000223.1, read as the reverse complement.
CGGGCCGGGCAGCTGATTCCGCGCGGAGCCGTGCTGCGGATGTTTTCGTTCAGTGACAGCGAGCAAAAGGTTCAAGTTATGCCGGGTGGACTGGCGCGCACCAGTACTTCCGATGGCGCGGTCATTTCGACGCGCGACTACGGTGAGTCGAAGGACGTGTGGGTGCGCTCGTCGGAAGAGGCGGCGCCCTTCAGTATTGCATCGGCGCTGAGTCGCACCCGGCTGATCACTCCCGATATCGTGCCCAGCAGAACCGGTGAAAACCTGTTCTGGACCGGCCGTTACGCCGAACGGCTCGACACAATCTCGCGTTTTGCGGCGCGTATCGCCGACGGTCGAATGCAAGGATTCACCCGCGATGCGGACTTTGGACGGCGCCATGAAAAATTACTGATCAAGGCCTTGTTCAAGATCTTTGGATTCAAGTTGCCAGCGGTGAAAGACGAGGACGGTGCGACGATCGATCGGCTGCATTTGATCCTCGAAGATCGCGATTGTCCGGTTAGCGTGTCCTACAATCTCGACCGATTTTTTAACGCCACCCAGATGGCTAGAGAGGAGTGGTCATCGGCCAGCACACTGGCCATCAGTTCTTGCTATGAAGCGTGGCATACCCAGGCGGATGCGGACGGCGACGATCTGTCCACGCGGTACGGATCGAAGTTGAATCATCTGCAGCTGAATCTCGCCGCGTTTCTCGGTCTTAATCTCGACACCATGACTCGTGACGAAGGCTGGGCACTGCTCGATGCCGGGCGTCGAGTCGAGCGAGCTTCGATCGTTTGTGCTCTGCTGAGATTTTTGCTGAAGGCCAAGCTCGATAACGACCTGAGCACGCTGTTCAATGAATCAATCCTCTACTCCGTGGACAGTGTCCGAACGTTTCAAAGCCGCTTTCGAGACGTTCCTTCGACCGAGTTGACCGTTCGCTTGTTGATTGCCGAAAAGGATTACCCTCGCTCAGTCTGGTATTTGATTCAGCGCATCGGTAACGTTCTACATAAGTTGCCGCTGCCGGGTGAGCATCGCCATCCACGCGACCTTATAGCACCGTGGTTGACTGAGATGGAGAACTTTCATCGCACGGTTGAAGAGGGAGGATTCGATCGCAAGCAGACGGACAAATTTCTTGGGCGGTTGCGCAAATTTTTGAAGAAGCTGTCCGACACGATAACGGTCGCCTATTTCAGTCACGCCAAGGAAAGCGTATAAACGTATGACCAGCATTTCCAAGATTCGCTATCGGGTCAGGCATCTGACCGCGTATTGCTACAACGGTCGCATCGATTTGTGCCACAATCTGGCGCACCTGGGCCCGCGTGAGGAGCCAAGTCAGGAGATTCTTGCCCACCATATCGAAATTGAGCCACAGCCGCATTTTTTGGCGAAAAGACAAGACTTCTTCGGTAACCATACCGACTACTTTTCGGTGCAGGGTTCACATGAAGAACTCAAAGTGATCTCTACTTTTACCGTGGAAAAATCGGACGCCGTGCCAGTGCTTCCCGACAGTGGCGAAGCTTGGGATCGCGTGTTCGATGCAAGTAAGGTGATGGCCAGTTGCGATGACTCTGGCATCCTCTTGGGAAATTATTTGCTGCCAACCCAGGCCTGTCCGCTGCTCGACAGCCTCGATGACTTTCTCCAGCGGAGCTTGCGACCCGGTCGTGAGATCATGGATCTGTGCAACGAACTGATGGCGCGAATATTCAGCGAGTTCGAATACAAATCCGGATCAACGGACATCTCGACGCCACTGCAAACCATCCTCGATCGTAAAAAGGGCGTGTGTCAGGACTTTGCTCACGTCATGCTCGCCGCGTTGCGTCGTTTGCATATCCCGGCCCGGTACGTAAGCGGCTACCTGGAAACGATTCCCTTGCCGGGAACGGAAAAATTGCAGGGCGCGGATGCCAGTCACGCCTGGCTTGAGGCTTATACGCCGGCGACCGGGTGGGTAGGCTTTGATCCAACCAACAACAAAATTCCCGGGCACCAACACATCAAGATTGCCCATGGGCGGGACTATTTCGACGTCAGGCCTCTGCGCGGCATTTTTGTCGGCAGCGGACGGCAACAGCTGACCGTTGAAGTCGACGTGGTGCGGGTTTGACAGGTGGGGCAGTTTTGCAAACTGCCTCAGTGGACGAGCCGATCCGAGAAGAGCCAACGCACTGAAAGCAGATTAAAAATCTGCGCCACTAAGCTATGGAGCGGCTAGGGTGGGCAGGTCGTAGTGACGAAGGGCACCGTAGACGAGGTTCGCTTGGGAAGCTTGTGGGTAGCGTTCGTCGAGGAGATCGATCCAGTTTTCGAAGTCATCGGTGAGAGTGGTTTTGGCGATGAGATCTGGATGAAGAAAGGCGGCGTGCCGGGCAGCAACCGTGGCGTCGCCGATGGCGTTAAGATCGATGCCGAGACCAGGACTTTTGAAATGCTGACGAAGCCATTGGGCTGACTGGGCGATGTCGTCGACGCGGTAGCCGACATAGGATTTTTCCAACAGCATGGCGTAGGTGGTCTCGCGCCAGTCGACACCGATTAATTTGTCGAAGCCGGCGCGCGTCGATGGCGTTCCAATCTCTCCGAAGCCGCGCAAGTCGATGGCGAGCACGGCGGTGTCTGGGGTTTCCATGAGATTGGCGATGGCTCCAGCGGGTTCAGCGTCGAGGTGCTTGCCTTCCGGGTTTAGGTGGATGACGACGTTTTTCACGGAGGTGTTTTTCGGCGAAGTGAAAAGTAGTGCCGGCAGTTCGATGCCGGGTTCGGGCGTGAGCACGAACTTTTCAATATGTGCGAATTTGCTGTCGACGCTCCCGAGCGATTCGAACTCGACCGCTGGGAATTGGTCGAGTTTGCACGCTGCGGTCAGTACGAAGATCGTCTCGCGCAGAGCCTCGCGGTTTTCCGGCTTGGCGTTTTCGGCGCGTGTAGCGGCGAACGATTTCGCCCACTCGGCATGCAAATCAAAGGCGCTCCGTGCTCCCGGCAAGTCGAGGACGCGACCGGTCGGAGTTGAGTAGAGTTCTTCGTCGGGGAGGATAGGGAAGTCTTCTTCGGTGACCGGCGTGTCGTTGCCGAGCAGCCAGCGGCGCATCCAATTGGCCGAGGCGACGCGCATTTCGGTGGGGAACCCGTGCTCGGTAGGGGCTTCGACGAGATCGCAGCGCTCGGGGAATCCCATGCGGCTGTAAAAGCGTTTACTGCGGCGAAATAATTGCCACGCACCTTCGATGTCGAAGTAATCCTCGGTGGCGACCATGATCAGCGTCGGTTGCGGAGCACGCATCATCACGTAGTCACCGTGATCCATACCAAAGGCGAGTTGGCCGTGGATGTTTTGCTCGGCGTCCTGCGGCCCCTGACGATTGATCAAGCTGCGAAAGCCGCATAGGTAACAGCCGGGTGCGGCGGCCTTGATGCGGTCATCGAGCGCCATGATGTAGGAGGTGTTGGTGCCGCCGCCGGAGATGCCGGTACATCCGATCTTGTCGGCGATGATGTCATCGCGCGACTGCAAATAGTCGATGGCGCGTGTGGCGTCCCAAACCATTAACCGAGCGGTGTTGCTGCCGAGCAGAATGGCTCCCTGATTGAAAAGTTGATGCTCCTGAGTTGTGGCGGTGACCTTGGGTTTTCCTTCCTCGTGAGTATCGTCGTGGAAATGATGACGCTCGCCCTGACCGACCGGATCGTAGGAGAGCACGGCGCAACCGCCCTTGGCGATGACGATGGCAGCCCGTTGATACAGGTCGCGGGCTTTGCCGTTGGTGCTGTGACCGGGGATGTGCAGTACGCCGGGGAACGGTCCCTTGCCTTCCGGCAGATACATGGTCGCGCTGACGAAGAATCCGGGTTGGGATTCGAAGTAAAGTTTTTCGATCGAGTAGCCGTCAAATTTCGCACTGCCGGTGATGACCGGATTGAGCGGAGTGCGCTCAGGAAAACCGCCGAGCTTGCGCAGGAAAAATTCGCGGCGCTCGGTCTGCCAGGCTTTGAGTTGCTCCGGCGTCTCGAGTTTTTCGTAGGCTTCAGCACGGCGGTCGAGGGCGGCGATGCCCTGCGCTTCGAGCCAGGTGTTCATCATTTCCGGATTGGGCCTAACGGCGAATGGTGAGGGCTTTTCGGCTTCGCCAATGGTTTCCTGGGCGAAGGCTTGCGCGTAGAGGGCCAACAGGAGGATCGTCCATTGAGGCAGGCGGAGCGCCAGACCTGAAACGAAGATGCGGCGGGCGTGGATACGCAGGAGGCTGAGGCTTGCGGTGTTGATGATGCTTGGAGTATGGGATGGTATGACTTTTAAAGAAAGACTGGTTCCGGCGCTTCTGACAATCGGCGTCATTGCGTTGGGGAGTTTGCCGTTGGGCGCTCAGGAAGTGGATCATCGGCGGCTGGATTCCTATCTGGATGAAGCAGGCAAGGCGCAGCCGATCTCGACGGTGGCGGATTGGCAAAAGCGACGCACGCAGGTAGTCGCGGGATTTGAGAAGGCGATGGGTGCGATGCCGTCACGCGAGTCGCTGCCTGATCTGGATATCAAAATTAAGGAGTCTGTCGAGGAGGAGGGTTTTGTGCGACACCTGATCGATTTTGTTTCGGCTACGGAAGATGCGGATCGAATTCCTGCGTATTTGTATGTGCCAACGGGAATCGCCGAAGGCGAAAAACGGCCGGGCATCGTAGCGCTGCATCCGACGCACTCGATCGGTAAGGATGTGGTCGATGGCCGTAGTGAGCGTCCAAATCGCGGTTACGCGAAGGAGTTGGCGGAGGCGGGTTACGTGGTGGTCGCGCCCGACTACCTTTCGTTTGGTGAGTATTCCGATTACGATTTTGAGGCGGACCGATACAAAAGCGGCACGCTGAAGGCGGTGTGGAATCACATGCGTTGTGTCGATTTGCTACAGGCTCGCGCTGACGTCGATGGTGACAATATTGGAACCATCGGACACTCGCTTGGCGGCCATAATGCGATCTTTCTCGGGGTCATGGATGAGCGGGTTAATGCGGTCGTGACGAGCTGTGGCTGGACGCCGTTTCGCGATTACAAAGAGGGCAACATCACGGGTTGGACCAGTAATCGCTACATGCCGGCGCTGCGTGACGAATACGGGCTCGACCCGGACAAAGTGCCATTCGATTTTCCGGAACTGATCGCGGCGATTGCGCCGCGGGCGTTTTTCTCGAATTCGCCGCTGTGGGATTCGAACTTTGACTATCGCGGAGTGGAGAAAGCGGCGCCGGTAGCACGGCGTATTTTTGAGCTATATGAAGTGCCGGACAAAATGCGCATCGCTTATCCGGATGCGGAGCACGATTTTCCGCAGGGGGTAAGAGAAGAGAGTTACCGGTTTTTGGGGAAATGGTTGGGCAGGGAGGCAGCCGAGTGAATGATCGTCCACCCGAACGGCGGCCATGTCGGCCGAAGCTTTGGCGAAGCTGGGACGCCGGTATCACACTTTCGTCCAATGGGGATATCTGAATGAGCAACGAGTTGGGTAGGGATATTTTAAAACGGGTATCGCGCTCGTTTTATCTGTCGTTGGTGTTATTGCCAAAGGCAATGCGTGAGCCGCTGAGCCTCGGGTATCTGCTGGCTCGGGCGTCGGACACGATTGCGGATGCGGGTTCGCTGAAGGCTGATGAGCGAGGCGAACTTTTAGAAAAGTTTCGTTCTGCGATTGAAGACGCTGATGTCAACGAAGTCGAAGAGGTCCGATCGCGGCTGCGATCGTCGGGGGGACTGACGGATGACGGCGAACGGGAATTGATTGAGGCCCTGCCGGATTGTCTGATGTGGCTGATGGCGGTCAAAGATGGGGAAATTCGGGCGTCGATCGTCGAGGTTTTGCGAGTGATCACCAGTGGTCAGGCTTGGGACATCGAGCGATTCGAGAGTGGGAATGACCAGGGGCAACTGCGTTTCTGCGCGGATGATGCCGAGATTCGCGATTACACGTTTCGCGTCGCGGGATGCGTTGGCGAGTTTTGGACGCGGGTGGGATTTTTGAGTGGGGTCGATTTTGCTAACGGAGAGGACCGTGAACCGATGCTCGAAGCGGGCCGTCGCTACGGACAGGGGCTGCAACTGGTCAATATCCTGCGCGATCTGGGCGAGGATCTGTCGAACGGGCGATGTTATTTGCCGAAGCCAGCGTTGCTTGAGGCGGGCTGGAGTGGGGATCGCTGGGAGGAAAATCGTGATGCCTTGATGGTGGTGGCGGATCACTGGCGAGTCGTGGCTCGGGAGTGGTTGCAGGAAGGCGAGACGTACTCGGATCGACTGAAGTCGTGGCGAGTCAGGTTGGCGACTCGACTGCCTGCCCGTTTGGGATTGCGGACTTTGGATCTTTTGGATGAGGCCGGGCCGGAAGTGTTCGGGCGCAGGGTGAAAATTTCGCGTCGGGTGGTTTGGCGGGAGTTGGCGAAGAGTTTGTTGTTTTGATCTTTCTGAACGGTGGTGAGGCCAAGGCAACGGGGCCGCCGGGACGGACGGGCTCACGTGACCGTCCAGCGGTTTGTCAGGTGAATGGGTCGAAGGCTTTTGGTAATGGTGCTTTAAAAACTTGGCATTCGCCCGTTAGCGGGTGGTCGAAGCCCAGTTCGTGGGCGTGCAGCATCAGTCGGCCCGTTTTAACGGGGTCGCGCTTCGGATTTCCGTAAATGGTGTCGCCGATGATCGGGCAGCGCAGCGATTCTTTCATGTGGACGCGGATCTGGTGGGTGCGGCCGGTGTGAAGATGGCACTCGATGTGCGACCAAGAGGCATCCTCGGCGGAATTCAGGACTCTATAGTCGGTGATAGCGTGCTTACCGGAGGGCGGTTCAGCGTTGGCCATGCGTTGACGGTTCACCGGATGACGAGCGATGTTTGTCTCGATTGTTCCTGACGACTCTACTGGTTGATGAACAACGATGCAGTGATAGATTTTATGTGTTCTACGGGAAGAAAATTGGTCGACGAGAGAGCGGTGAGCGAGGTCGGTTTTGGCGGCGACGAGGCAACCGCTGGTTTCCTTGTCGAGGCGGTGGACGATGCCGGGCCGTTCCACGTCGACGTCACCGCCGAGTGTTGAAAGTTTGCCGTCACAGTGGTGAAGGAGGGCGTTGACCAGAGTGCCGCCGGCGTTTCCTGCGCCGGGATGGACGACGAGACCAATGGATTTGTCGATGACGATGATGTGTTCGTCTTCGAAGAGGATGTCGAGCGGTATGGCTTCGGGCTCGGGCCTTGTCGCGGCGTTGGGATTGGTGTTCGCCGCTTCGAGATCGATGCTGATGCTTTCGCCGCCACTGAGAGTTTGGCGAGCCTGCACGGTTTTGGCGTCGACGGTGATCTGGCCGGCGCGGATCATGCGTTGCAGTCGTGATCGCGAAATTTCGAATTCGTTCAGCTGTGGCGCTGAGGCGAGGAAACGATCGAGGCGTTCGGGCTTGCGAAGCTCGCTGGAAACTTCGATAACGAGGCTCTTGGCGGGCATGATATCTGGCGTGATCTGGCCGCACTGCTTTATTGAACTATGCGGGGGCCAATGGTAGTAGTTCCACCGTGCCGCCGCAAGCTTCCGAACCGATCATTAATCGCTGCCCGGAGTGTGAGCAGGAGATCGATGTCTCGGAGTTGTCTCCGTTTGCGAAGATCGTCTGCCCGCACTGCGAGGAGACGATTCGCGTGCGCACATCGCTCGGGCCGTTCCATCTGACGAAAATGGTCGGTGAAGGCGGGATGAGTCAGGTTTTCATGGCGACTGATTCGACGCTCAATCGGGAGGTGGCGCTGAAGGTTTTGCATCAAAGTCTGACTAGGGACCCGACTCTGACGGCGATGTTTGAGCGCGAGGCGAAGCTGACGGCTTCGATCAATCACTCGAATGTGGTCAGGGTTTTCACGGTCGGTGAGGATCAGGGTTATTTCTTCATTGCGATGGAGTTGGTCGATAATGTCAGCCTCGAGGAGAAAATTTCCGGGCAAGGCTCGGTGCCGGAATCGGAAGTTTTGGAGATCGCCTACGATGTGTCGCTGGGATTGCGTGCGGCATTCCAGGCGGGGCTGATCCACCGAGACATCAAGCCCGGTAACGTTCTGCTCACTCGGGAGGGCTCGGCGAAGTTGGTGGACTTTGGTTTGGCATTGGCGCACGGCGGTGTGGATGAAGTCGAAGAGGTCTGGGCGACGCCGTTTTATGTGCCGCCGGAAAAGCTCGACGGTGAACCGGACGATTTTCGGGGCGATATTTACAGTCTCGGTGCGGCCTTGTTTCACGCGGTCGCCGGGCGTCCGCCGTTTGAGGCGAATACGGCGTCGATGGCGGAGTTGAAGGAGATCAAGGCAAAGACCTTGCATTTGCGGGACGCGGCTCCGCATGCGTCTCCCAAGCTAGCCAAGTTGATCGACAAGATGATGGCGTATAAGCCGGCGGCACGTCATCAAAGCTACGATGAGTTGGTTGACGATATCGGCAAGCTTCTCGATGACGCACCGGGTGGCGGAAGCCGCGGCGGCGGCCGGAAGGTGGCTGAGCGTCAACGGTCCAGTCGTGCTACGGCGCGTATGGCGGCGATCGGAATTCCGTTGGTAGTTCTGGCGCTGGGTGCGGCGGTTTACTTTGGCATGTCACGGGACGATGGGGGGCAGATCAGCACGCCGTTGGTGCCCGGTGGTGAGGAGCGTGTGCTCGATGGCGGGGCCAGTTCGGCGACTCAATTTCGCGCGGCACGCGACGCCCTGGTGGCAGGAAAATTCGAGTCAGCTCACACTCAGTTTGCAAAATTGTTGGAATCACCTGACCTGAAGCAGCCCACGCAAAGCTGGACGCGCTTCAACACGGGCCTGAGTCTTTTGTTGCGGGGCGAGGAAAAAGATGCGCGTGCGGTCTTCGCCGAACTGGGAAGCAGCGAGGGTTTTCCCGAGAGCGAAGAGTCTGAGCAACTGATCGATTTTTTTGGCAAAATCGGCAAGCTTGCTGCGGAGCCATTGCCGGTTATGCCCGAGGCGATGGAGACCTTCGACACAACTTCGATGGACTGCGTGGGGCTACTGGTCTGTGGTTTGAAAAACTGGAATGAGTCGGAGTTTGAATCGGGTGCAAAATTTCTGATCCGTTTCAGCGAGGCGACTCCGCCTGAGAGCTACGCCTGGATCAATGAATACCAAATTCTGTTGGCGCCGTACTTCGCGGACTTGGAGATCATCAAGGAACTGCCCCGACCGGATCGCGAAATGACGCCTGAGCAGCTGGCTGAAATGCAGGAGAACTTGACGCTCTCGATCACTGCGCTCAAGACGGAGGGTGCGGCGCCGCGTCTCGCCCGTTCGCGGATGGAGCGGGCCAAGCGCTTTTTGGCGGAGCCACCGACGAAACCTCCAGCGACTCGTCTGGCAGATGGAACGCTGCCCACTGGCGTTCCGGCAATGGGCGACAAGCCGCCTGTCCCGGGCAACGGAGACGATCCCGAGTTGGTATCGATCGAGATGGAATTGGTCGGGCAGATTGCGAGCGGCGCTGAAGCGCTGCTCAGTCAGTATCAATTCACCGATGCTGGAGCACGTTGGGATGCCGGGCCGTTTAAGACGCAAAGAGTGCGCGGTGTCGTCGAGGCCGAGCGTGCCGCGTGCGATGGCGCCGAAGTATTTTTGACAGAGTTGACCAAGTGGCTGGCAACCAGTGAATACGATGGAGTTGTGCTGCGTCGCGAAGGCGTACCTCTCGACGCAAAAATTACCGCGGCGGAGCGCGAAGCGGTGATCGTCGATCTCGGTTTCGGGGGAAATCGGGTCGAGGTGGCCGAATTAAAACCAGAGTGGCTGCTCGACTTAGGAATGAAAAATCTGATGATCGGCGACGAGTCGAATGTGAGTGCTAAGCCGGAGATTTGGGCTGGTGCGGCGTGGTTTGCCCGGCTTCATGGATTCTCGGACAAGGCGGAGGTTATCGCCGGCGACGTTGCCGGAGTCTCGAATTCTTTTCGTAAACACTGGGATGCACTGGCGCCGGGCGATCAACCACCGGCAGAGTAGGAACCGCGCGCATTCGGGGTGTTTTTTTATTCCCGCTTGAGAGCGGCCGGACGAGGCGCGATAGTGGCTGCATTATGTCGAAAGACGATGACAACCCACCCCCCACTCCCGATGAAATTGCGCGCAAGCTGGGCGATTTCATGAAAGCCAATTTCGGCGATTCAGTCAGCTTCAGCGCGATGCCCGGGCCGTTTGGCGGCAGCGACGAGCACGATCTTCGCTCGGATTCTAATGACTCTGCAGGCGAGGACGCGCCTGAGCCGCGCAACGATGGCGGGATATTTGAGTTCGACTACCATCCGCGCGATATCAAGGCGCATCTCGATCGCTATGTGATCCGTCAGGACGAAGCCAAGAAGGTGCTGTCGATCGCCGTTTGCGATCACTACAACCACGCCAAATACCTGCGCCGTCTCATGCAGGAGGATGCCCACAAGGCACGGACTCTGGAGTTCGCCAAACAGAACGTGATTATCGTCGGCCCAACGGGTGTCGGTAAGACTTATTTGGTCAAACATATCGCCGAGCTGATCGGGGTGCCCTTCGTCAAAGCAGACGCCACCAAGTTCAGTGAGACCGGTTACGTTGGTGCGGACGTCGACGATCTGGTTCGCGAGTTAGTGCGCAAGGCTGATGGCGATGTCGAGTTGGCCGAGTATGGCATCATTTACATCGACGAGATCGATAAGATCGCGACTTCCGGCAGCATGATCGGTCGTGACGTCAGTGGCCGTGGCGTGCAGACCACTTTGCTTAAGCTGATGGAAGAAACCGAGGTGCCACTGCGCAATCCATCGGATATCCAATCGCAGATGCAGGCAATGTTCGACATGCAGCGCGGCGGTGCCGGCGCGCCGAAGGATTCGATTAACACCCGGCACATACTGTTTATCGTCAGTGGGGCATTTTCGGGGTTAGAAAAAATTATTGCGCAACGTATGCGTGCCGGATCGATCGGTTTCGCCGCTGAGACACGTGATGTGCCGTCGATGGACGAGGAACTGTTTCGTCACGTCGAGACCCACGACTATCTCGAGTTTGGCTTCGAAGCGGAATTTATCGGCCGTTTGCCGGTGCGCGTGGTCTGCGAGCATCTGAGTGCGGATGACCTGATGGAAATCATGAAGAGTTCCGAGGGAAGCCTGATTCGGCAGTACGAGCAGGAGTTCGAAGCGTTTGGTATTCGCGCGAAATTTGAAGACGACGCGCTGCGGATAATCGCCGAGCGAGCGGCCGAAGAGAAAACTGGTGCTCGAGGATTGATGACGGTGTGCGAAAAAATGCTGCGTGATTTTAAATTCGAGTTGCCGGGAACTTCTGTTACCGAACTGACCATCGATGCCGAACTGGTCGAGAATCCGTTAAAGACCCTGGCGCGTTATCTTGAGAAAAGCGCGCATGTCACCGATTCGAAAACAATGGCTGAGTTGGCATCTTTCCGCAGGCGTTTCGCCGAAAGTCACAATGTCAGGATGTCGTTCGACAACGAAGCGGTTGCGCGGATCGAAGAAATGAGCCGCGAGCGCAACATGAGCGTCATGCAGCTTTGCGAGCAGTTGTTTGCTGACTATCAATTTGGTCTGAAGTTGATCCAGAAAAACAGCGGGCAGGAATCGTTTGTCCTTCCAGTCGACGCGGTCGAACGCCCCGACCGCTACCTCAGTGGTCTCGTGGTGAAATCTTATCGCGACCAAGGGCACACCGACGATGACGATAGCACAGCCAATGCTGTTCCGGAGACGATCGAGTTGCCGCCCCGTGCCGACGGACCGAGCGAGAGTGAGGGTGACAAATCCTGAGACTCAGGAGAAAAAAACTGTCGCAGGCTGTCTCAGGTTCCGTAAACTAATTCGATGCGTAGGTATCTAGTGGTGGCAATGATCGTCGGGGCTCTGGTCTCGGCGGCTGTGCTGGCGCTTCATCACTTCGGTTTATTCGGCAAGCTGGATAACTGGCTGGCAGATGTTTACCGTGCAGTGGGCTTTTTTCCCATCGAAACGACCACGCTGGAATCCGTTGGGCGAGTCTGGTTCGAACGCTCGGTGATTGTGGTCGCTGCCTTGGCGGCGGCTTGGTGTGTGATCGATATTCCCCACATCGGCAACAAGCTGCTGGTGCTGTTGTCCATCATCGGCGTGATCCTCGGTCTGTCACCGACGCTGGCCCTCTACGGCATTTTGTTTGCGCCGTTCAGTGGAGTCATCGCCGCTTTGTTGTGCGGAATCTGCGGACTCGTCTACGCCGGCACCGAGCACGGTATGCGTAAGCGTGTTTTGCAACGCGTATTAGGAGCGCGTGTTTCTTCGGATAAATTTGCAGCGATGCTCAATGCCAAACGTCCGCCGCGTCTCGAGGGTGGCAGCAGGGAGGCGACGGTGCTGACTTGCCGGGCCTTTAATCATTCTCGGCTGCGCGAGAAAATGGAAGCTACAGATCTGCTGGCGATGACCAACATGTTCCTGCGCAACACGGCTGACTTCCTCATGTCGCGAGGAGCGTATCTTGACGAATCGAGTCCCGACTGCGTGCGCGTCTTCTTCGGTCTGTTGCAGGAGTCACCTGACCACGTGGAGCGGGCTTGCATGACGGCGATGGAACTGCGGACGCGACTGGCGAACTTGAATGATGAATGTGAAAACCGCTGGTTTCAGCGGTTTGAGCTGGGCGTCGCGATTAGTAGCGGGCCACTGGCCGTTGGTGTTTACGGATCGGCGAGTCACTACTACCTGAGCGGCGTCGGAGGAGAAACTGACTACAGTCGGCGGCTCAGTCGTGTCAATCTTCGCTATGGTTCGGACGTCGCGATCAGTGCCGATGCGCACAAGCAGATCAATGACATTATCGAAGTCCGCCCCTTGGAGATGATTTACGATCCCGAGGAAAACGTGATGAGCGAGGTGTATCAGTTGCTCTGTCGTAAGGAGGACATGAGTGACGAAGCAAGAGCGCGACGCGATGCTTATTGGCAAGGGGTGATTTATTATCGGGCGGGCAATTTTGAAAAGGCGCTCAAAGAATTCAGCCGAGCCGAGGAGCCGGGGCGCGACGATCCGCCCTTGGCATTCTACCGCGACTTGGTGAAGCGTCGTCTCACCGGCGATGGTCCAGAGCCTCTCGAACACAGCCACGAATTGACCGACGAAGGTCACGCTCGCTTGTTGGGAACGCTTTAAATTGTCCATTGTTCTTTTCTTATCTAAATGAACACGGTCGATTATCCGGAGCCGGTTAAGGCGTTGATTTCGCAGTTCAAGCGACTGCCGGGCATCGGTCCGAAGAGTGCCGAACGCATCGCGATCTGGATGTTGCAGAAGGGCGCGGATCAAATGCACCCTTTGTCGCAAATGCTCAATCGCGCGGCCAGCGAAGTCAGAGAGTGCGACATCTGCGGATTTTTTGCCAGCGAACGTGGCTGCGTGGTCTGCGATGCGGACGGTCGCGACTCAGCGGTGTTGTGCGTCGTCGAGCAGCCCACCGACATCCTTCCGCTCGAGCGCAGCGGTGCTTTTCGCGGGCACTACCACACCTTGCGCGGTCGCATTTCGCCGCTGGAGAATGTCGGACCCGACGATTTGCGCATCGGCGAACTGATGACGCGACTGCGCGAAGGTGTTTTTGAGGAGGTGATTCTCGCGCTCGGCTCCGATGTCGAAGGCGAGGCAACGGCGAACTATCTGGTCGACATGCTCAGAGGGATGTCGATCAACGTTTCGCGTCTGGCACAGGGCCTGCCCGTCGGTGGCGGTCTGGAAAATGCCGATGAACTGACGCTTTTCCGCGCCCTCGAAGGGCGAAAAACGTATTCTTAGATGCGCGATGTCAGTATGCTTGCGTGTCCTGAGCTTTCGGATACGCTGGCGCGATGATTTTCGGGCATAGAATAATGACAGGATTGTCGATCGCGCTGTTGGTCGCTTGGGTGTGCGGAGGCGTGGCGGATGCTCAGTCGGACGTTGCCGCCATACAACCGAACATCCTTTGGTTGTCCTGCGAGGACATCAGCGCGCATTTTGGCTGCTACGGCGATCCACATGCGATCACGCCGAATGTCGATGCATTGGCCAAGCAAGGAGTGCGCTACTCACATGCGTTTACGACGGCCGGGGTTTGCGCACCGTGTCGGTCGGCGATCATCACCGGGATGTATCAGACGACGATTGGGACTCATCACATGCGTTGCAATGCGACGCTGCCGGAGCTGATTAAGCCGTTTCCGGTTTATCTGCGTGATGCGGGCTACTACTGCACTAACAATTCGAAAACGGACTATCAATTCAAGATGCCCAAGGAGACTTGGGATCAGTCGAATGGCAAGGCACATTGGCGAAATCGCAAGGATTCTGAGCAGCCCTTCTTCGCAGTATTTAATTTTACCGGCTGTCACGAGAGCGGCATCGAATCGAAGGAAAAATACGAAAGCGTCACCAAGCACTTAACGGCTGAGCAACGTCAGGATCCTGAGAAACTAACCACCTTGCCGCCGTACTACCCGGACACGCCGATAGTCCGCGAGGATTGGAAGCGGAATTATGAGCTGATCACGGCGATGGATTCGTGGGCGGGTAAATTACTCGCTGAGCTTGATGAAGATGGTCTCGCGGACAATACGATCGTTATGTTCTGGTCGGATCACGGTGTGGGGCTGCCGCGCGCCAAGCGTTGGCTTTACGATTCCGGAACCCATATTCCGCTGGTCGTGCGCATTCCAGAGGCGCTGCGCAGCGAAGGTCAGGGAGCGCCGGGAACAGTGGATGATCAGCTGATCAGCTCGTTGGACTTTGGCCCGACAGTGCTACAGCTCTCGGGAGTGAAGATTCCCGAGCACGTCCAGGGGCGTGCCTTTCTAGGCGACGGGTTAAGTGCTCCGCGAAGCTTTGTTTATGGCGCTCGGGATCGAATGGACGAGCGCTATGACATCATCCGCAGCGTGCGTGATCACCGTTATCGCTACATCCGTAATTATGAGCCGCTGAAGCCTTACTATCAGTACATGAACACTCCGGAAAAAGGCGCGACGATGATGGAGCTGCGCCGCGTTCACGCTGAGGGCAAGTTGCCGACCGCTGCGGAGTGGTTCATGGCCGATCGAAAACCGGTTGAGGAACTTTACGATCTCGAAGCCGATCCGCACGAGGTCAATAATCTGATTGGAAAGCCTGGGCACCGCGGAACGTTGGAGCGTCTGCGCGTGGCGCATCAGAACTGGGTGCGCGAAACCCGCGACCTTGGTCTTATCCCTGAGCCGGAGATCACTGAGCGGGTAACGGTGATGAACTCTGAGTATGCGGTGATGCGGCAAACTGGATCGGAGGCGCTCAACGCGCGACTTGCGGAGGTCGCAGCATTGGCGTCACGAGGCGAGGCGGGATTCTCTGAACTTCGCCAGGCGATCGATGACGAGGACGCGGCGGTGCGCTATTGGGCGGCGACTGGAATTGGCAATATTGGTAAGAGCGTTGAGGGATTGGTCGATGAACTGAAGATTCAAATCGAAGATTCAGCGCCGGTGGTACGAGTGGCTGTCGCCCGGGCGCTGTGTCTGATCGGTGAGCCAAGCACGGGACTGCCAGTGTTAGCGGCTGAATTGGAAAGCGACCAGGAGTGGACGCGACTTCATGCCGCCATCGCGATTGACGAGTTGGATGAAATGGCACGACCCGTTATCGGCGCTCTACGCAAAGGGCTGAAAGATCAGCCGAACAAGTACATCGTTCGCGTCTGCAACAAGGCGCTCAATGATCTTGAGAAAACCCAAAACGCCGTGCCGTGATGTCGTTGCTGAAAATCCCTGCGACGATATTTGCACTGCTTCTGGTATCGTTCGCACACGGTGCCGACTACGATCTGGTCATTCGTGGCGGCCGAGTCATGGATCCCGAATCGGGACTCGATGGGGTTCGCGATGTTGGCATTTCCGATGGCAAAGTCGTAGCGATTTCAGAAACACCTCTGGGCGCCGCGACCCGAACGATCGATGCTTCGGGTCTGGTGGTGGCACCGGGTTTTATCGATCTTCACCAACACGCTCAGGATATCGACTCGCTGCGCCTGAAGGTCCGCGACGGGGTGACCACGGCGATGGAACTGGAGGTCGGCACCGACGATGTCGGGGAGTGGTATCAACAACGTGATGAGGCGGCAAAGTCGCTGATTCATTACGGGGTCAGCATTGGTCACGTCAAAGTCCGGATGAAAGTGATGGGGGACTTCCCGAGTTTTCTGCCCGGTGCGGAGTCGAAGGCGGCAACTGTTGTGGCTTCGGACGAACAGATCGAGGCGATGAAATCGGCGATTCGGCGCGGTCTCGAAGCCGGTGCCGTGGCGGTCGGGTTTGGCATTCGCTACACACCGGTGGCAACGGAGTGGGAGGTGATGGAAATGTTTCGGGTGGCCGGTGAGTTTGGGGCGCCCTGTCATGTTCACATTCGATCGCGTGCTGAAGATGCGGTGCGCGGAGTCGAAGAGATCATCGCCGCGTCAGCGATCACCGGTGCGCCGCTGCAGGTAGTGCACACTCAGGCGACGGGCGGGAAAACCACGCCGCGATTACTGCAGATGATCGCTGAAGCCCGCGATCGGGGAATGGATGTCAGCGCAGAGATTTATCCCTACATCGCTGGTATGACCGACATTTCTTCGGCAATCTTCGCCGATGGCTGGCGCGAGGAATATGGATGGGACTACAGCGATTTACAATGGGGCGCGACCGGCGAGAGAATCACGGTCGAGACTTTCCCCAAGTTCCGGAAGCAAGGTGGGCTGGTCATCGTTTACTCGAACACGGAAGAAATCGTCACTAATGCGCTGCGTCACCCGCTGGCCATGGTCGCCAGCGACGGTCTGGTAGGGCATCCGCGAAATGCCGGCACCTTCGCGCGAATCCTGGGCCACTACGTTCGCGAGCGGGGTGAACTGGAACTGATGGACGCGCTGCGAAAAATCAGCCTGATGCCGGCGCAACGATTGGAAAAACGCGCACCGATGATGAATAACAAAGGCCGTGTCAAGGTAGGTGGCGATGCCGATCTGACTTTGTTCGATTCCGAGCGAGTGATCGATGTGGCAACCTTCACCGATCCCGCGCAGCCTTCAGCGGGTATTCCTTTCGTCATCGTCGCCGGCGAAGTTGTGGTGAATAATGGCGAGATCGTTGACGGGGTCTACCCGGGGCGAGCGGTTCGAGCAGAGGTTGCTGAGTAATAGTGCGTCGATGTCAATTGACCGTCATGAATGACTGCAGTTTGACGATGTGCGTAGCGGAATTTGTGGAGATTTCGTCAGTGCGTTGGCCGACTGCCCTCCAGGTCGACGGAATTTTAGCAAATTCCGCTACGCCGAGCATTTTGATTTTAACGAAATGCCAGGGCTCTCGTAATTAGCGAATCACGTAACGACGCCGTATTTCCGACTGGGCAGATCGCACGCTGCGTGCCATGGTGTCGCCGAGTTCGCCGGACGGATATCGTCGCGGCATTTCGGAGAATATTATCGTAAATAACGAATAGAATCATGGCTTACAAAGTTGGTATTATTGGATACGGCTGGGCAGCGACTGCTCACATCGACGCAATTAACGGAACCGATCAGGGAGAGGTGGTTGCCGTCTACTCTTCGCGCGAACTCGATGATGCCGAGCTGTCGGCGGCGCACGGCGGGAGCATCAAGGCCTACACGGATATCGACGCGATGCTCGCCGATGACAATATCGACGTCATCGACATCACCTCGTATCCGAATCAGCATCGCGATCAGGCGATTGCAGCGGCGAATGCGGGCAAACACCTGATTTTGGAGAAACCGCTGGCGCTGACCTGGGAAGATTGCCGGGCAATTGAGGCGGCGGTGAAAGAGAATAACGTGCAGGCCTGCGTTTGTTTTGAGCTGCGTCACGTCAGTCAGTTTCAGACCACGAAGAAGATGCTCGACGAGGGTTTGATCGGTGAGGTGCACTACGCCGAGGTCGATTACTACCACGGCATCGGGCCGTGGTACGGTCAGTATCGCTGGAACACCACGGTCGAAAATGGCGGCTCGAGTTTGCTGTCCGCTGGCTGTCATGCGCTCGACGCAATGATGATGTGCATGGGCAGCGACGTCGAAGAAGTGATGACTTACTCCACGACCTCGAAGAACGAAATTTTTCAAAAATACGAATACGCGACTACGACCACTTCGATCATCAAGTTCAGTGATGGTCGCGTCGGTAAAGTCGCATCAGTGATCGACTGTCTGCAGCCCTATTACTTCCACACTCACTTGTGCGGCAGCGAAGGCAGCATGCTCGACAACAAACTCTACTCATCGAAGCTGTCGCTGCGCGACAAGTTGTGGACCGAGTTGCCGATGGCCATGGCTGATTCCGGCGACGTCGCGGATCACCCTTATCAGGATGAATTTCAGGGATTCTTCAACGCGCTCGACGAAGGCAAGGCGATGGACGATACCAGTTTGGAAATCGCCATGAATACCTTCCGCGTGCTGTTCGCTTGCGACAAATCGGATGCCGAAGGTCGTCCGGTGAAGATTTCGGAGATGTCGTAGAGGTTTGCTTCCAAAAGAAACGATGAGCCGAAACCGCACCGTAATGGCGATCGCCGCCCACCCTGACGACATTGAGTTCGTTATGGCGGGGACTTTGCTGCAGCTCAAGGAGGTAGGGTTTCAGATTCACTACTTGAACATCGCGACGGGCAGCGCCGGCACTCTGAAAATGCCGGCGCAAGAGGCTCGCATTGTGCGCGCCCGCGAGGGTCGCGAGGCGGCGAAGATCATGGGTGCGCAGTTCCATGGCAGCCTTGCCGATGATCTCGAGGTGCTCTACTCGACGCCGCTGTTGCGCCGAGTCGCGTCAGCGATAAGGATCGCAGCGCCTGATATCGTTCTGACGCATTCGCCGAGTGACTACATGGAAGATCACATGAACGCCTGTCGGCTCGCGGTGACGGCGGCGTTTACTTGTGGCATGCCCAACTTCCAGGTCGAGCCACCGTTGCCGCCCGTTCAGGGCGACATCGCGGTTTATCATGCCATGCCGCACGGTTTGCGTGATGGCTTGCGCCGTCGTGTGCGTGCCGGTTCGTATGTGGACACGACCTCGGTTCACGCGGTGAAGCGACAGGCGCTGGCAGCTCACCGCAGCCAGAAGGAATGGCTCGATGTGTCGCAGGGCATGGATTCCTACCTCGTGGCAATGGATGAAATGTCGGAAGAAGTCGGTAGACTTTCCGGAAAATTTAAGCACGCCGAAGGTTGGCGTCGCCATTTGCACCTTGGCTTTTCCAGCAAGGAGATCGATCCACTGGCCGAAGCACTGGGCGACAAGTGTATCATCGATGAAGCCTACGAGGCTTCGCTCGACGAATGATTCCTCCGGTGTGGGATCCGGACGCAAACTGACTGGCGATCCGTCCGCCGTGTGGCATCGTGGCGGGTAACTTTTTCGCCGATGACACCCGAACAACGCCACCTTAACGAATTTTTTGAACTGCTGCGCTTTCCCAGCATCTCCACTGACAGCCGTCATAAAGGCGATGTTGAAGATTGCGCTCGATGGCTGGCCGATAAACTCAAGGAGATGGGCTTGGCCACGGAGATTCATCCGACGGCGGGTCATCCGGTGGTGGTGGCAAAGAATGATCACCGCCCGGATCGGCGTACGGTTCTTATCTACGGACACTACGACGTGCAGCCGGTCGATCCGCTCGACTTGTGGAAATCGCCACCGTTCGAACCGGAAGTTCGCGATGGCATGGTCTGGGCGCGTGGCTCGACTGACAATAAAGGGCAGCATTTTGCCCACATCCTCGGCGTTGAGGAAACACTGAGAGCCAACGACGGCGATCTGCCGGTGAACCTGATTTTCCTGCTCGAAGGAGAGGAGGAAATCGGCAGCCCCAACCTGCCAGGATTCCTCAGGGAACACGCAGAAGATCTGGCCTGCGATGTGGTGGCGGTATCCGACACCGGAATGGTCGCGCGCGGTGTGCCGACGATGACCTACGGTTTGCGCGGTATTTCCTGCGTCGAGTTTGTCTTGCGCGGACCGGCGACGGATCTTCATTCAGGCGTGTATGGCGGAGCGGTCGCCAACCCGGCGATGGTCGCTGCGCAAATGGCGGCGAGCCTGCACGATGCCGATGGGCGAGTCACTATCGAAGGCTTTTACGACAAGGTTCAACCGCTGGCCGACTGGGAACGCGAACAGTGGTCGAAGGTCGCGGATGGCGAAGCTTCGACTCAGGCCGAGACCGGTGTTCCAGCGCTGTTTGGGGAAAAGGGCTACAGCTCGCTTGAGCGTCGATGGGCTCGTCCGACAGCCGAAATTAATGGTATCGGTGCTGGCTATCAGGGCGAAGGCTCGAAGACGGTGATTCCCAGTGAGTCGATGGTCAAAGTGTCGTTTCGCGTGGTGCCGGATCAGGATCCGCAGGAGATCATCAAGATGGCGCGTGCACATTTTGAAGCGATCTGTCCAGAAGGCGTGACCATGGATTTTGAGGAAGGCCACTACGGTCCCGCTTATGTTATGGATCCGTTTTCGGATTTCGGCAAAGCCGCTCAAACGGCATTGAAAAAGACCTTTAATGCCGATCCGGTTCTGATCCGCGAGGGCGGCAGTATCCCGATCATTCAGTCGTTCAAAGACATCCTCGGTGTCGACACGTTAATGCTCGGACTGGCTTTGCCGGATTGCCAGATTCACGCACCAAACGAGAACTTCGCCGTGGAAAATTTCGAAGCTGGCATCCGCATGAACGGTGCGCTTTTGGAAGAGTTAGGAAATTAGACTTTCCGCTCGCCGCCGACGAAAACCGCTTCAACGCCGAACTCGTCGTTGAGTAGCACGATATCGGCGAGCAGACCAGGCTCCAGCTTTCCGCGATCGTCCAGCCCCAGCGACCGCGCTTGGTTGGCGGCGGTGCATTTGGCCAATTCGGGCAGCGGCAGTCCGGTAATCCCGGCGACGTGACGCAGGCCGTCGTGGAACTGCAGTGTGCTGCCAGCAAGGTTGCCTGCGGCGATGCGAGCTACGCCGTCCTTCACCGTGATGTTCGCAGCCTCGCCGAGTTGGTAGGTGCCATCGCCCAGATGGGAGGCGGCGATGCTGTCGGTAATCAGCATCAGTTGGTCGGTCGAGCGATGCTTGAACACCAGTTCGATCATGTCCGGACAGAGGTGAATGGTGTCGCAGATCAATTCGATCATTACCTCGTCGTCGAGCAGCGCTGATCCCACCAGGCCGACCGAGCGATGATGCAGCGGCGACATTTGATTGCAGTAATGGGTCAGGTGGGCGAGTCCCGCCGCACGGGCTTTGATGAAATCTGCGCGAGTCGCTGCACTGTGCGCCGCCGAGGTAACGATGCCTTCGCGCTTCATCGTGGCGATGAAAGCTTCAGCACCCTCCAACTCAACTGCCAGCGACAGCAATGCGACCGGACAGATGCTTGCCAACGCGCGTACTTCGTCGGAATTCGGCGCACGCATCAAGTCGGGGTTCTGAGCGCCGGCCTGGTCGGGATTTAAGTAGGGTCCCTCAACATGCAGAGCCGGTGCCCGAGCAAAGTCTTCGCGCTCGCGGTAGGCGGCCACGCCACGCGCCATCGACAACAGTTTGTCCTGCGCTTCGGTCCAAGTCGTCGGCAGAAAAGTCGTTACACCTTCTTTCAATTTCGCTTCTGCCATAATGCGCAGCGATTCCTCAGTCCCGTGTGTGACGTCGCCACCGTTCGCGCCGTGCGTATGAATGTCGATGAAGCCGGCGAAAGCGAGCAGGCCATCCGCGTCGAAGCTGTCGCCTTCAGGCAAGCTTTCACCGATGTCGCCTATACGGCCGTCGGCATCGACGCTGATGTTGGCTTTGGAGACGTCCTTTCCGGGTGTTACGACGCGGGTATTGGTAATCGAGACGGGCATGGCGCTAATCAATCACGGAGCGAACGACCCAGCAATCAATGGTTACAGGCTGTGCACCGGAAAAATGGTGCGGGTACGGGGAATCGAACCCCGATATCGATTGGGGTCCTTTATTTCATAAGGGCTGGAGATCGTTCAGCGCCATTTTGATAGCTCAGGTGATAGCTTTCTGATGAAATCCGATGATGTCCGCCCTCCAATCTGGAACACTGCTGGAGCCATGCAAGCGCCGGTTGAAAGCTTTTCAAAGTAGGAAAGCCGTCGTGTAAGTGCCGACCTGCTTAACTTGTTGAAATTGAAGAGGCTACAGCCATGAAAGATTATTTTTGCCATTTTTGGGGAACTCCCGCTGTACCGTAGGCTGGGCGAAGATTCTTCGTTTTTCTTACTACTCGTAACCCCAACCGAACGGAGATGGCGGGCCGGAAGGGCATTGCTCCCAACTGCGAGGCGGGGCGAACAGCGGAGTCGCGGGCGTTCGATCACAAGCCCAGGATGGGGGGCGGATGGCGTTGCGCTGGAGGAATAC
>JBBKXR010000222.1:0-3688 GCA_037969585.1 Verrucomicrobiales bacterium | reverse complement strand
CCTACCTTCCCACCCACTCAACTGCCGAGTTCCTTGAAACGATCCGACGCCCGCTGACTGAGCGAACTGACCAACCGCTCCAGAAAGCCACTGCCGGGTTCGACCTTCGACATTCCGGCCGCGACCGAAACCACCGCCACCGGTATCGCATTCGCTAAAATGCTAATCCGTTGCATCACGAGATCCTTGTCCAGCTTCCACTCCCCGGCCGCTTTTTCCCATGCAGCCCCACCGATGGCGGCGAGTCGATAACTGCCTCCGACTTTCATGGCGAGCTTCGCTTTGAGCGGTGGTATCTCCACCGGGTAAGGCAGGCAGGACGAGAGATCGTAGAGTGGACTCAGGCGCACCTGCGATCCGCCGGCGAGCAGGAAGCCGTAGTTTTTTGAGTGCGCGTCGGTGCCTCCGATGAGCCAGTTAAAGATCAGGGCATCGAGGAATTTTCGAACATCCTCGCCTGGCCTGCTGGAACGATCGCGGATCAAATCGAAGATATCGCGTGCCGTTGGACCGCCGTCATTCTGATATTTCAGGGTTGGCGGTTTACCCAGAGCCTGGCAGGCATCCTCCTGATGGACTCGAATCATCGTGCCGCCCTCTCGTGCTATTCGATCAAAGCGCTCAACGACAATGACGGCAACATCACCCACCGTCTCCGTCCAGGACTTCGCCATCGTCAGCCCGAGATGGCCCGCAAGGCGCAGACAAAAATGCTCATTCAGCACGTAGTCCTCAAACTGACCGGTGGCCGGTTTCAGCAAATGAGTCGTCGGAGTCAGGCCTTTGGGAATGCCCCACCGTCCGGTCTCGGCGTCGCGAAACAGTCCTGTCTTTGGCTGAGCGCCGGCGAGACTGAAGTGCCCTTCATCACCCAGTCGTCGCGCCCCGGCGTGATCCGCCACCAGCTCCCGTATCCGATCGATCAGCTGCTTCCCGCTCAGCCATTCCACCCCGCTGGGAGCTTTTCCGCTACGCCACTCATCGACCCGGTCAGGACGAATAAACTGCACCGCGCCGGCACACTCTTCGCCGACATGGGAGAGCAATCTAAATGGGTTACGGGCTGATACTTGGAAGCGTTGTCCCCAACGGCGCAGCACTTCGTCGTTGTCGGGAAGCAGCCCCCATATGAAAGGCCTCACCGTTGCATCGGTATAGCTTGGTGCCGTCAGCGGCATCGACAGTGAAAGCGGGAAGCTGTTTGTCGATTGTCTCCACAGCTCGTCGTATTCAAGTGTCACGCGGTCTTGGTGATAGCGCAGGCATCCCATGCGCCGATCTCCCACAAAGGCCTCGAGAGTCTCCACTATTTCGACCCTCCCACGATGTCATCAAGGTTGATCGTCAGACCATCCGCTACTTCGGAACACGGAGGCTCGCCATCCACTGTAGAGAGTGTCAGATCGAGCTCCTTCAGCGTTCGCAGCACCAACCCGATCTGAGCGGTCGATTTTCCCCGTTCAAGCTGTGAGATCCACAAGGGGCTGACTTCGGCCCGCTCAGCCAGTTCACCCTGGGTCCAGCTCCGATTCTTACGCTTGGCGCGGACCAACGCTCCAAGCTCCTTGGCTGAGTGAATGTTCATCGCTAAAACATACCAATACATACGCTCGTATGCAATTTAAAAACTATACGATCGAATGGTATTGTTAATCCATGCGTTCGTATAGTTGTGCGCTGCAGTCAGGGCGCCGCGAACCTCAACAATGCACGATGCCGAGCAGCTGCTTGGCCCGGCTGGCGCCCATGAAATAGGTGTACTGATGATCGACGCTGTTAATCTCCTCAAACGCCCGCACACCGACCAGGATCACGGCCAGCGAATCCAGGCCTTTGGCGCGATTGATGGACAGATGCCGAATCACCTTTTCCGGCGGCGACTTTTTCGTCGGCTCCGGGAGAGCGGCTCCGTATTCGACCAACGGCAGACCACCCAGCGATTGGCACGCGCCAAGCGGACTGTGTGCCAGTTCGGTCCTGGCATGCAAAATCAGAATGTCATCGGCCTGGCAGTAGCCGTCCTCAACCCAGCTCAGGATCAGTGTTTCCACTGCGGCACGAACCTCCTCCGCGGCGTTCGATTCCAGGTCGACCCGGACCACCTCCGGCCCTTCGGGTAGATCATCGGGCTCGCTCAGCTGCGCGACCAGAGCCTCCGTGCCTGGAGAACGGAGCGTTTTTAGAAAATCATAAATCGGCTGGGTGTAGCGCAGCGCATGCGGCAGTCGGGCAAAAGCCGGCTGACTGACCCGGGCGGCGATCAGGCGTGCATCGAAGCCACCCTGACCACGGAACGGCGGCCGTTGGGCAGCGTCATAAAAGAGCGCGGCAGGTGCGTCGGTCCGATCCCTGAGCAGCGCAAAGTAAATCGCCCACCACCCGCATTCTCTGAGCTCGCCGCGATCGTTGAACTCACCGCTCTCATCGAGCCCATCAGGGAAAGCCGTGTCGTGGTCCTGGGCCTCATCGACCACCAGCGCGTCGAACTGCGGCAGCAGGGCGACGAATTCCGCCTCCCTGACACACTCCAGGAGCAGACCCGGTAGCTCGTGGTCGTAGTAGCTCAGTTTGTCCTCATGCGATGCGCCCGGCCCGGGGGCCTCACTCTCCATGCCGCAGCAGGTCAAAACGTGGGCCGCGAGTTCCTCCCATTGAAAGACCGTAATCACCCCTCTTTCAAGAGGGCGCCGGCTGACCAGCTCGCGCAACAAACGACCGAGGGCGATGTTGTAGCAGAGCAAAAGCACTTCGGCTCCATCTCCCGCTTCGGCCAGACGGACCGCCTTTTCGACCGCGTTCCAGGTTTTGCCGGCACCGGCACCGCCTTCGATAAACAGTTGTTGATTGCCCTCCAGCATATCGAGCAATTGATACTGACGGGTGAGCTGCTTACGGAATATCAGCTCGTTGTGATCGATAAAATGCTTGAGCTCCCGGGGTGAGCTGCCGCTGCCGTATACCTTGGTAAACACCTCGCGATGCTGCTGGATATGGCGTGCCGGCTCGTGGTTGAAAAAGCGTCCAAAGATCGACTCGAGTCGACTCAGATCGCCGCGGTCGACGAACACCTCGCGCGGCAGGCCGTACAGCGATGCCTGCTCTGCGGGGATGGTTTCATTGGGCAGACACAGTGCCTTGGCAAGCGGAAACCAGCGCGCATCGACCTTCTTTAAATCCGCCAGCACACCGGCGTGCTCCTGGTCGAGTTGGTTGAGCGGGTGATCGGGATTGCTGTCCGGGTTACCCTCCCAGCGCCCGGTCGGCGCGAACTGCCGGAAACGATCGCCCTTCACCTCCAACACCAGCAGGCCATGCAGCGGGTCAAAGATCAGGAAGTCGCCCTCGCGGCGCACCCCCTCGTTGTCGACGTAGTAAAACCCCCAGCGAATCGTCCAGCGCTTGCTCAGGCGGCTGAGCAGGTTGGCCACCTTGAGTTCGTGCCGGTCGCAGCGATCGGTAGGGCGATTGTAATACCAGCGGGCCATGAGGAGGATTGAAAGCGAGCCTTCACCCTCATACGCTAAGCCCAAACCGCAACACCGCGTGATCCGATATCGGTCGCGCCGCTTTCACTCCTGCGAGGAAGCGTCCGCGGATCCAGTCGATGTATTCGACTTCGATATCTTCGATCACGTCGACCAAGTAGTCCGAGATCGGGCGCTCTCGGACTTGATGGGCGAGCTTGCCC